>JBGQKT010000161.1:0-7635 GCA_041499635.1 Gemmatimonadaceae bacterium | reverse complement strand
GCGAGGGGCCCCACGACGTTCATTACAGTAGGAATTGCGAGCTCTCGTCTCACCGGTCCGACGTGTCGCATGGCAGGATGCATCAACGGCGCATACATAAAGACGATTCCCGCCTGCTGGAGGGCTGCCGTCATTGTCTCGATAGGAACTTCGAGCTCGATGCCGAGGGCTTCGAGTACGTCGGCGCTTCCGCACCTGGATGTAAATGAGCGGTTGCCGTGTTTCGCGATTCGCACGCCAGCGCCTGCGGCGAGAAGCGCAGCCGCCGTGGAGATATTGAATGTCATCACTGCGCCACCGCCGGTGCCGCAGGTATCCACGAGCGAATCCGGATCATCCGACGGAAGGTGGACCATCACTTCGCGGAGAGCTCGCACGACTCCCGCAATGATCTCCGATGTTTCTCCACGAACACGAAGCCCCGTCAGCAATGCGGCCACCTGAAGCTCTGTTGCCTGCCCACGCATGATTACCCCGAACGCTTCAGTAGCATCGTCGGCGGATATTGGCGAATGGTGGGCGAGCTTTACGATTACCGCCTGAAGCGGCGACGGAGCGGCCGGCGTCGTCATGCCGAAAGATCGCTAGGTACGATGGCTGAACACCGCCCGAATTTTTCGGACGATGTCATCCGCATCGTCACCCATATCGAGTGCGCGCTCGATCTCGTAGAGAACTCTGCCTTGCTCGCGGGAGCGCTCGCCCTGAGAGTGGAGCTCGACGTGAGCTTCCTCTAGGCGGCTCACGGCGCGCGAGACTTGTTCCTCCACCGCCGCGAGCCGGGCTGATCGCGAGTTATTCTCGCTTGTTGCATTTGAGAGCGCTTGCTCCAGCTGAGCGATTCGCGCCGCAGCCGCCCCTTCGGGAGATCCATTCAGTGCCCGTGCTTCGTCGAGCTCGGCTTTGAGTCCGCGTACTGTCTTGTTGTACTCGGTGTGAATGTTTCGAGTCAGCTCTTCGAGTGCCTGCACCGCCTCGAAGCGCGCGTCGTGCTCAGCGATTCTCTCGAACGCGAGGGCAAATAGATCGATTGCCGGAGCGAGTCGTTCGACGACCTTGTTGCCGAAACGCCGCCGCGGCTCGTACACCGCCACAAAGCCGGCGAGCTCGCCATCGAGGGTGAGGCCGCGAATAGAGAGAATTCCTCCGTCTTGCTGAGGCGTCAGACCGAGCAGCTTGAGATAATCATCGGACTCGGCGCCGAAGTCGGCGAAGGTTGCGCCTGACATCAGAGATCGGCGTATCGGGGCCGGCAGATGATCGACCGATACGTTGAGTGGAGTGCGACCGACGCCAGTGGCAAGTGGCGTGAGTCGCTCGGTGATGAGAGCGCGTCGCGAATCGCACAGGAAGAGTGCGAGCTGCGCGGACTTGTCGATGTCCAATGCTTCGTGCTGCAGCAAAGTCAATGCTGCATCTGCATCCCGAGCGGCTGAGAGGACTGTTGCCAACGTAGCTAGTGTATGAGGAGGCATCGAATGTCGAGTTTGAAACGCTGAGTCACAAATGTCAATCGAATATTAGAGTCCTGTCCAAAGCTCGCGTGTTTTTCTCACCCGAGGTAACTTCAGCCATGACGTCACGCTGCGTGCAACTAGTGCTGCAGTACGACGGGACGCGCTTCGCGGGGTGGCAGCGGCAACCTGATGAACGAACAGTCCAGGGCGTTCTGGAAGAAGCTCTTTGCGGATTGTGTCAGTCGCACATACCAGTACTCGGCGCTGGGCGCACGGACGCAGGAGTTCACGCCCTCGGTCAAGCCGCCGGCGTCAGAGTTCCGGAGAAGTGGTCGGCATCGACTCTCCGGCGAGCAATGAACGCAGTTCTGGCAGATGATGTCTGGGTGAAGGACGCGTTCGAAATGCGAGATGATTTTCACGCGCGATACAGTGCGGTGTCGCGAAGCTATCGTTATCTCGTCGGACTGGATAATGAGGCGAGCTCGCCATTTCGAAGAAATCGAGAGCTCGTTTGGAAAAAAACACTGAACCTCGAGGCTCTCGCTGTCGCGACCCGAACGATTGTCGGCGACCACTCGTTCCGCGCGTTTGCAGTAAAAGGAACTGCGCCGGACAATGACGATCACCGCTGCACGGTCTATCGCGCCGAATGGATGCAGCGGGCGGGCGGTGTGGCTTTCGAGATTCGCGCGAACCGGTTCTTGCACCATATGGTGCGGTTTCTGGTTGGAACGCTCCTCGATGTGGCAAGCGGCCGTCGCGATGGCGGTGACATCGCGAAGCTGTTGGAATCCGGAGACAATCACGATGCGTCGCCGCCGGCTCCAGCGCACGCCCTGTATCTCGAGAACGTTGAATATCCACGTGAACTTTATCTTGCTTTGACATGAATATTTTTCTGGAGAGCGTGTCGATTGATGAAATTCGAGACGCGGCCGCGGCAGGCTTCGCCGACGGCGTGATCTTTTCACCAGCCGAACATTCGGCGCGCGCCTCAGAGATCGGTGCTCACGACGCGATCGCTGAGATCGCTCAGGAATTTGCGATCCCGATATGCGTCGAGGTCGGCGCAATCAGCGGTGACGACATGTATCACTCCGCTCGCGACCTGGCGAAGATCTCCGATCACGTCGTCGTTCAGCTGCCGCTCGTTGAAGACGCTCTCGTTCCAATGCACCGCCTGAATGCGGAAGGTGTGGGAGTCTGCGCGACATACGTATTCAACGGTGCTCAGGCGGTTCTTGCGTCAAAGGCCGGCGCATCGATCGTGCGGATTTCACTTCATGATCTGGACGCGCAAGGGCAGACGAGCACTAACGCTGTGACGGAGATTCGATCATTGCTTGAAGCGAGCGAATCCGAGTGCGACGTGATGGTTGCGTCACCTCGCACGACGACGCAATTCACAGAATGCGTTGCGGCCGGTGCGCAAATCGTCTGCGTCCAGCCCGATGTGCTTCGCTCATTGCTGCTGCATCCACTCACCGACCGCGGGCTCGATCGATTCCTCAGCAGTCTGAGCAAAATTCCCCGCGCTCCCGACCAATCATGAGATCGCTGTATGGGTTGTTCGCGCTGCTGCCAATCCTGGCCGCTTGCAAGGACAGGGGGCTTCGTGCCGCTGAAGCAACTCAGCTCCCTCCACAACAGACGGAGCAAATCGGTGAAGGGCGTCGCACCGCAATCACTGCGGCAGTCCAACGCGTCTCGCCGAGCGTTGTAACCGTTCAGACAGAAGTCGTCGAGCGTGTACCCGCTGACGTCTTCGAGCAATTTTTTGGCGGGCGATCGGGCACACGATCGGCCGCTGGTCTCGGATCCGGATTCATTGTGAGAGAAGACGGAGTGATCCTCACCAATGCGCACGTGGTGAGTGGCGCGTCGCGAATCTCCGTCGCACTGAAGGATGGACCGACTTATCCGGCCAAGCTTCTCGGCGCGGACGAGACCAACGATCTCGCCGTCATAAAAATCGACGCCAAAGGATTGCCTGTCGCCCCGCTTGGCAATTCCTCGAATCTCATCGTCGGTGAGTGGGCAATAGCAATCGGTAATCCTTACGGATTTCTTCTCGCGAACACTGAGCCCAGTGTGACGGCAGGTGTTGTGAGTGGAACCGGACGCAACCTCGCGACTCCAAGCGATGGACCCGGCGTGTACGTCGACATGATTCAGACTGACGCGTCGATCAATCCCGGCAACTCAGGCGGACCTCTCGTCAACGCGCTCGGCGAGGTGATCGGCGTAAACAGCTCTATCTTTTCACCAAGCGGCGGTTCGATCGGACTTGGCTTCGCAATTCCAATAAACCGCGCCCGCCGAGTCACAGAAGATCTTCTCGCTCACGGAGTCGTTCGCACTCCGTGGATCGGAATCAAGCTGCAACTTGGGAACCCCGCGAGCGCGCGAGATCTACTTTCGAAGGGCGTCGTGGTGGCGTCGGTTGTTCCCGGCTCGCCGGCCGATCGTGCTGGGATCAAACCAGGAGACATTATCGCTCAATCACGCGACCGTGTTTTGCGCAATCCTTATGATTGGGAGGCCGAGCGACTCGAGCTTCGCGTCGGAGAGGACGTCCCCCTCGTAGTCCGTCGCGGCAACAGCGAGATGAAGGTGAGCGTGCGCGTCGCAGACCTACCCGAAGTGAACGCGCCGAAGGTCACTGTCCTCAAGGAGATTCAACTAGTGACTCTTACTCCCGCGATCCGCGCCGAGCGCAACATTCGCCGCGCAAACGGCGCGCTGATTCAATCGGTGTCGCAGCGAGTCGCGGACCAGCTTGGCATTCAGGCTGGCGACGTGATCCTGCAGGTGAATCGCGTGCCGATCGCCGATGCAGAATCGGCGGCCAAAGCAATCGATTATTACGCGGGCCGAGGAGCGATTGTGATGTACGTTGAGCGCGCCGGCCAGGTGTACACCACTGAATTCGTGATCCAGTAATTGATGCGCGACACCTACTCCTCACCCCTCGCAGAGCGATACGCATCGAGGGCGATGCTGGAGCTCTGGTCGCCGCGTACCCGCTACGGACTTTGGCGAAGACTCTGGCTCGCGCTCGCCGAAGCCGAAAAGAAGCTCGGCGTTGATATTCCCGACGAAGCAATCGCGCAGATGCGCGAGCATCTCGACGACATCGACTTTGAAGTCGCAGCGGCCTATGAGCGACGATTCAGACACGATGTGGTGGCGCACATTCACGCGTTTGGCGACGCTGCGCCTGCGGCGAAGCCATTCATTCATCTCGGTGCGACGAGCGCTTACGTAACCGACAACGCCGATCTGATTCTGATGCGACGCGGACTCGATCTCATTCGCGGGAGACTGCTCTCGGTACTGCAGATACTCGCGACCTTCGCGCGCAAATGGAAAGACGAGCCAACGCTCGGCTACACACATCTTCAGCCGGCTCAGCTCACAACGGTGGGAAAGCGCGCAACTCTGTGGATGCAGGATCTCGTTCTTGACTTGGTCGATCTCGGGAATCGGGTCGCTTCCCTGCCGTTGCGAGGCGTCAAAGGGACTACGGGGACGCAGGCGACATTCCTCGAGCTCTTCGATGGTGATCACGGAAAAGTCCGTGAGCTCGATCGACTCGTAACGACAGCAATGGATTTTCAATCTTCGCTGCCCGTGACTGGCCAGACGTACACGCGAAAGATCGATGCATCGATACTCTCGATACTCTCGGGCATTGCAGCGTCAGCCGCGAAATTCAGCTCCGACGTGCGAATGCTGCAGTCGTTTGGCGAAATCGAAGAGCCATTCGAGGATGAGCAAGTCGGATCATCAGCAATGGCTTACAAGCAAAATCCGATGCGCTCGGAACGAATTGCGGGACTCTCTCGATTCGTCCTCTCGCTCGAGCCGAATGCAAATCAGACTCACTCGGTTCAGTATTTCGAGCGAACGCTCGATGACAGCGCGAATCGACGACTCGTCATACCCGAATCGTTTCTCGCCACCGAAGCGATTCTGCTTTTGATGGAAAATATTGCGAGTGGTCTTCAGGTGAGGACGAATAAGATTGCGCAACGAATCAGAGCCGAGCTTCCGTTCATGGCGACCGAGCGACTGATTCTCCGAGCAGTACGAAAAGGAGGCGACAGGCAGGAGGCACACGAGATAATTCGCCGCCACAGCGTCGCTGCGTCTAACGCAATGAACGATGGAGCGAGCTCGAACGACTTGCTCGATCGTCTTGCTCAGGACGCGTGACTCGGCCTGAATCGCAAGGAACTCGACGACGCCGCCGATCCATCGGCGTTCATTGGGCGAGCTCCACAGCAGGTCGAAGAGTTTCTCTCCGAAATAGTCACGCCGCTGCTCGGTAACGCGCAGACATCGCCGGCGGCGGCGAGCGAGATTCGCGTCTGATGCTCGTCGCGTCGACTGAGCTTCCGCTCACGCTCCTCAGGCGTGGGAAGGTGCGCGACGTTTATTCGGTCGACGACGACCGCGTTCTTCTCGTAGCAACCGATCGCGTAAGCGCGTTCGACGTCGTGATGGGCGAAACGATTCCGTTCAAAGGTGCGGTTCTAACGCAAATCACGGCGTGGTGGCTCCGCCAGCTCGATGGTCGTGTGCGTCACCACATGCTCTCCTCTGATACCGACGAGATTCTCGCCGAGCTCCCCGCGCTTGCGCCCCATGCGGATGAGCTTCGTGACCGAATGATGCTTTCGACGCGAGCGGATGTGTTTCCTGTTGAGTGCGTCATTCGCGGATTCATCTCCGGATCAGCGTGGAAGGAATACGCTGCGCGCGGAACACTGGCCGGCGAAAAACTTCCCGCGGGTCTCGAGGAGTCTGAGCGTTTACCGCAGCCACTTTTTAGTCCCGCAACAAAAGCCGAGGCGGGACACGACGAGAACATCACGATCGAGCGAATGAGTGAGATCGTCGGGGCTGATGTGGCGACTGAGCTCGAACGACTTACCCGACTCGTCTATGAGTTCGGTCGAAACGTCGCCGCCGAGCGCGGCATAATCATCGCCGATACCAAGCTCGAGTTTGGTTACTCGCTCGGTGCAAGAGGAAAATTCGATCCTGCGGCTGTTATATTAGTTGACGAAGTGCTGACACCGGACAGCTCGCGATTCTGGCCCCAGAAAGGCTTTCAACCGGGCCGGTCTCAACCCAGCTTCGATAAGCAGCCGCTCAGAGATTATCTCGAGTCACTCCGGCGCGCCGGTAAATGGACCGGAGATTATCCGCCGCCTCCTCTTCCGGCGGAGGTCGTGCAGGCAACGAGCGACCGGTATCTCGAAATCTTTCGGTTACTGACAGGCAGGCCACTTAACACGAGCTCGGTTTAATTGAATTTCGCGCGCGAAGGTTATCTGTTCATTGGCATCGCCGCCGTTGCGGCGGTAGTCGCTTTCGCGCTCGCGCTTGGACGCCGCTCGTGGACGCTGTGGCTGCTCGCTGTTGTCATCACGGTGGTCGCGCTCTGGGTCGCGTATTTCTTTCGAGATCCTGAGCGCATCGGTGAGCGCGGAGCGCGCCTCGTCGTCGCACCAGCCGACGGGCGACTGATCATGATGACCGAAGTCGACGAGCCCGCCTTCATTCGGGGCCGCGCGATTCGAATGTCGATCTTCATGAACGTCTTCAACGTTCACGTCAACCGTTATCCGATCGACGGCATCGTTCGTTACGTGCATTACAACAAGGGTAAGTTCCTCAATGCGGCCGCTGACAAATCCAGTCTCGAGAACGAGCAGATGTCGGTCGGTATCGAGGCCGGCTCAAATCGCGTGCTGGTGAGGCAAATCGCCGGACTCATTGCGCGGCGCATCGTGACATACAGCCACGTTGGTGAAGACGTTCATCAGGGCGAGCGAATGGGCATGATTCGTTTTGGATCGCGCGTGGATGTGTTCGTTCCAACCAACGCCAGGGTTCGCGCAAAAGTGAGCGAGCTCACGACTGCCGGCGTGACTGTATTGGCGGAGCTCGGAGAATGATCCAGTCTCCAAACGATCCACCGCAGGCCAACCAGCGCCTCTCACAACCGAGGGTGCTTCGACGCGGCGTAGTCGTACTGCCGAGCGGGTTGACGCTCGCGAATTTGTTTTGTGGCGTTTACGCGATCGTCAGCGCATCGCGCGGACAATTCGATCTCGCTGGTCTGCTCGTGGTCCTCGGCGGAGTTGCAGACGCACTGGATGGC
>JBGQKT010000160.1:0-7645 GCA_041499635.1 Gemmatimonadaceae bacterium | reverse complement strand
TGCCGGACGCTCCTCTGCTGCCGGACGCTCCTCTGCTGCCGGACGCTCCTCTGCTGCCGGACGCTCCTCACCGGGTGAGCGCTCTTCCGGCGCAGATCCGCCTGCGCTCGCGCCTTCCTGATTCTCGTTCTCTGCCATTTCCTAGAACTCCAATCCGCCTTCGCGGGCTCCGTCGGCCACCGCTTTCACGCGGCCGTGATACAGGTATCCACCACGGTCGAACACGACTTTCGTGACGCCCGCATCCTTCGCCTTCTGCGCGATCCGCTTGCCGACACCGGTCGCCTTTTCCGTTTTCTTCCCGTCCAATCCCTGATCCGTCGCGGTCATCAGCGTGCGCTGCGTTATGTCGTCCACGAGCTGCGCATAGATGTGCTTCAGCGATCGATAGACTACGAGACGCGGACGCTCCGCGGTTCCATTCACTTTCTTCCGAATCCGGAAATGGCGGCGCGTGCGCAGCCCCTCTCGGTTCCGTGTTGCCATCTTCGACATTACTTGCCCCCGGCCTTGCCGGCCTTCCGGCGGATTTGCTCACCCGTGTACTTGATTCCCTTGCCCTTGTACGGCTCGGGCGGCCTGAGACTTCTAAGCTCTGCCGCGACCTGACCGACGACTTCCTTGTTTGCACCTTCGACAACGATTTGCGTCGGCTGCGGCGCATTCAGCTTGATTCCCTGCGGCGCGCGATACTCGATGGGATGTGAGAACCCGAGAGCGAGCTGCAGTCCGTAAGGACGATTCTCCGCCTTGTAGCCGACGCCGACAATCTCGAGCTGCTTCGTAAATCCCTTCGTTACTCCTTCGATCATGTTCGCGACGAGAGTCCTGCTGAGTCCATGAAGCGCCTTGTGCCTGGCGTCATCAGACGGACGCGACACAGTGACGCTGCCGTTCTCCGTCGCAACACTCATGTCGGGATGGAGCGTGCGCGTCAGCTCACCGCGAGGACCTTTGACCTTCACTGTATTTCCCTCGACGGTGACGGTCACACCGTTGGGGATGATTACGGGATGTTTTCCGATGCGTGACATTTCTTCTTCCCTTTACCAGACGAGCGCGAGAATTTCGCCGCCCGTGCGCGCCTGTCGCGCCTGACGGTCGGACATCACGCCCTTCGACGTGCTGAGTATCGCCATGCCGAGTCCGTTGCGGACGCGCGGAATCTCGGTGACGCCGACGTATTTTCGGAGTCCCGGCGTCGAGACGCGCTTGAGCTCGCGGATCACCGGTTGACCACCCGACGCGTACTTGAGTACGACGCGCAGCGTCTGTCTTCCAGTCTCCGCCTCGAGCGTTCTGTAATCCTGAATGAAGTGGTTCTCTTTCAGGATCTTCGCGATCTCGATTTTCATTTTCGAGCCGGGCATGTCAACGCGTCGGTGCTTCGCTCCGCATGCATTGCGGATGCGCGTCAACATATCGGCGATCGGGTCAGTCATGCTCATCGATTATTCCTCACCAGCTTGCCTTGCGTACGCCGGGTATGAACCCCGACAGCGCCAGCTCACGGAAACAGATTCGGCATACGCCGAACTTTCTCAGAAAGGCGCGCGAACGTCCGCACCTGCCGCAGCGGTTGTGCTGCCGGACGCCGAACTTCGGCTTCCGCTTGCTCTTCTCTACCATGGCCTTTCGCGCCATTACTTATTCTCTCGAAAAAAATTGCCCATGATCATCAGTCTTCGACGATGATCGGTTTGTCGTCGCCCTTGAACGGCATGCCGAGCTCGCGCAGCAATGCGAAAGCCTGGTCGTCTCTGTCCGTTGTCGTAACGAAGGTGATGTCCATCCCGTGGATCTGCTCGACCATGTCGTAGTTGATCTCCGGGAAGATCATCTGCTCCTTCACGCCAAGACTGTAATTCCCGCGACCGTCGAACGACCGCGTATTCACGCCGCGGAAATCGCGAATTCTCGGAATCGCAACGGTGATGAAGCGATCCATGAACTCCCACATCCGCGCGCCACGCAGCGTCACCGCGGCCCCTATCTCCTGCCCTTCCCGCTGACCGAAGTTGGCGATGGACTTCTTCGCCTTTCTTCGCACGGGACGCTGACCGGAAATAATCGCGAGCTCCTCGACGACTTTGTCGAGAATCTTCGGATTCTTGATCGCCTCGCCCATGCCGCAGTTGAGAACGATTTTCGAAACCGTCGGAATCTCGTGCGGGTTCTTGTACCCGAACTGTTCCTTGAGACGATTGCGAACGGTCGCCTCGTAGTACTTCTTGAGCCGCGGAGGAGGAACTGGAAGTCCGACGCCGGCGTGAGCGGACTGCTTGTACTCACCCGCTTCTTTCTTCTTTCCCTTTCCCTTCCCTTCGCCACCGCCTTTTTGCTGGCCACCCTCGGGCTTCGGCGCTGCAGGTTTTTTCTCTTTTTCTTTTTCTGTAGTTGCCATCTAATTAGTCCGCAGTCCGCAGATTTTGTTCAGCGCGTGCGGGGGATCGGTTCCCCAGTTCTCACGCCGACTCGCTCTTTCGTTCCATCAGCATCGATTCGCGCGCGCGTTCGCGTCGCTTCGCCTGTCTTTGCATCGATCAGCATTATGTTCGACGCGTGCAGCGCTGCGGGTGCTTCGATGATCCCGCTCTGCTCGTCGGCGTTCCTCGCCTTGCGATGCTTCTTGACGATGTTCACGCCCTCGACCAGAACGCGGCCCGTCTTCGGAAAAATGCGAAGCACTTTTCCTTCTTTTCCTTTATCATCGCCGCGCATCACGCGAACGGTGTCGCCCTTCGAGACGCGCATCTTCACGCGCTCGGAGTTGATCGCGTGCCTCGACCTGTTTCGTTTTCCTGCAGTCTTTTTGTACTTGAGCAGCCTCATCCTACAAAACCTCCGGCGCCAGCGAGACGATCTTCATGTACTTCTTCTCGCGGAGCTCACGCGCCACGGGTCCGAAGATGCGGGTTGCCCGCGGCTCGCCTGCCTCATTGATGATCACGATCGCGTTTTCGTCGAAGCGGATGTACGACCCATCTTTGCGTCGCGTTTCTTTCGCCGTTCGCACGACAACAGCGCGCGCAACTTCCGATTTCTTCACGGTTCCATTCGGCAGCGCGTTCTTCACGGTAACGATGACAACGTCGCCCAGCCCCGCGTACCTCCGGCGGGTACCGCCGAGCACGCGAATCACGAGCGCCGTTTTTGCGCCCGAGTTGTCCGCGACTTTGACCACCGATTCTTGCTGAATCATTTCTAGTTCCTGGTTCTGCTTCGATTGTGACTAGCGTGCGCGCTCGACGATCTCGACGAGACGCCACCGCTTGTCTTTCGACAACGGGCGCGTCTCCATGATCCGCACTGTGTCGCCAGTCTTCGCGTCGTTCTTCTCGTCATGCGCCTTCAGCCGCTTGGTCCGTCGCACCATCTTGCCGTACACCGGATGCTGCACCCGGCGCTCGATCGAGACGACGACGGTCTTGTCCATTTTGTCGCTCACGACAGTTCCGATTCGCGTCTTTCGCGAATTGCGATTCACGGTCTGAGAGTTTTCCTGTATCTCGGCCATTCTGTCCTATGTCCTCTTGCTCGAGCGACTCGCGCTCGTTCTTGTCCGGCGGTTCACGCGTGTTTTCTTCGCGCTCCTCGCCTTAGGGAGTGACGCCGACGTTCCAGCCTCGGCGATCCCGATGATCTTCTCGCGCAGCACCGTATTGAGCCGCGCAACATCCTTTCGAAGCACACGAAGCCTGAGCGGATCTTCCAGCGTTTCCGTGCCCTGACGGAACCTGAGGCGGAATCTCTCTTCCTCGAGCTCCGCGATGCGGGTACGAATGTCCGCCTCGCTCAACTCGCGAATGTCCTTACTTAGCATCAGTGTGCGCCTCCTCTCTGGCGACGAACTTCGACTTCACGCCGAGCTTCGCTGCAGCGAGCGCCATTGCCTTGCGCGCGATTTCAGGAGTGACTCCCTCGAGCTCGAACATCACTCGACCAGGCTTCACGACAGCGACCCATCCTTCAGGAGAGCCTTTGCCTTTGCCCATTCGCGTCTCGGCCGGCTTCTTCGTTATCGGTTTGTCGGGGAAGATTCTGATCCAGACTTTTCCGCCGCGCTTGATGTGACGGGTAAGCGCAACGCGAGCAGCTTCGATCTGTCTATTCGAAACCCAGCCAGGCTCCAGCGCCTGCAATCCGTACGCGCCGAACGCGACGGTCGCACCGCGCGATGCATGACCGCGGGTTCTTCCCTTGAACATCTTTCTGAACTTGACTCTCTTCGGACTCAGCATCGGGCGGTCTCCTAGACTCCGGTCGAGTAGGTCTTGCCGCGGCGATCTTCGACAATCTCGCCCTTGAACAGCCAGACTTTGACGCCGATGGTGCCGAACGTCGTTTTTGCAGTCGACGTTGCGTAGTCGATGTCGGCACGAAGCGTGTGAAGCGGCACACGACCCTCGTGGTAACCTTCTGTGCGCGCGATCTCAGCACCGCCAAGTCGACCACCACATTTGATCTTGATTCCGCCAGCCCCCATGCGCATTGCGCTCTGCACCGCGCGCTTCATCGCGCGACGGAATGAGATTCTCTGCGCCAGCTGATTCGCGATGTTGTCCGCAACAAGCTGCGCATCGAGCTCAGGTCGCTTGATCTCTTCGACGTTGATCCCGACTTCCTTCCCCGAGATCTGCGCGAGCTCGTCGCGAAGCTGATCGACTTCGGTTCCCTTCTTTCCGATCACGACGCCGGGACGTCCCGTATGAATCGTCACTACGACCTTGCCGGGCTTCCGCTCGATGCGGATGTCGGCAATTGCCGCGTGACCGAGCCGCTGCTTCAAATAGTTGCGAAGCAGCTCGTCCTCGCGCAGCAGCGCGGGGAAATCACGGTTTGCGTACCAGGTCGATCTCCACGTCTTGGAGATTCCAAGGCGGAAGCCGATCGGATGTGTCTTTTGTCCCATTACTTGCCTTCCTTTGCGCCGATCACGATTTCGACGTGACTCGTGCGCTTCTGAATTGGTGTCGCTCTTCCCTGCGCAGCGGGCATGAACCGCTTGATCTTCGGTCCTTCGTTCACAATCGCCTTCTTCACGTAAAGCGTATCGACATCGAGCGACTCGTTGTCGCGACGCGCAGAGTATTCAGCGTTTGCAACGGCGCTATTGAGAACTTTCTCGATCTGCTTTGCAGCGTGCTTCTTCGAGAACTTCAGAAGTCCAAGCGCATCGTTGACGTTCTTTCCGCGAATCTGATCGATCACGAGTCGCATCTTGTACGGAGACTGTCGCGTGCTGCGCTGAAATGCGCGCGCATCGGCGAGCACCGGCGCACCATCACGTTCAACGCGTCGAGCCGGCGTTTTGCGTGCAGCGGCCGGAGCAGCTGCTTTCGTCTCGGCACCTTCGCCCGTCGAAGTTTTCTTCGCGGTCTTCGCAGACTTCGCGGTCTTCGCGCTAGTCCGAATCGCCATTACTTAGCTCCCGGCTTCGAGCCGGCTGCCGGAGCAGGAGCAGCCGGCATTGGTGCACCAGGTGATGTCGGAACGCCAGTCGCCTTTTTGTCTACCGCCTTCTGACCGGTGTGACCGCGGAAAAGGCGCGTCGGCGAAAACTCACCGAGCTTGTGACCAACCATGTTTTCCGTCACGTACACCGGGATGAACTTGTTCCCGTTGTGCACCGCGAAGGTGTGTCCGACAAAATCGGGAATGATCGTACTCGACCGCGCCCAGGTCTTGATGACCTTCTTCGCGTTCGACGAATTCATCGTCTCGACTTTCGTCAGCAGCTTCTGCTGAATGTACGGACCTTTCTTTACGCTTCTCGCCATTTCGAAATTCCCTGGTTTCTACTTGGTAGCTTTGCCGCGCTTCCGACCGCGAACGATCAGGCGCTGCGAAGGCTTCTTCTTGTTCCGCGTCTTGACGCCTTCCTTGTTGCCCCACTTGTCTACGACGTTGCGACCGCCGCGGGTACGACCACCGTGCGGATGATCCACTGGATTCATTACTTCTCCGCGCACCTTCGGACGCTTGCCGAGCCATCGCGATTTTCCAGCTTTGCCGTGCGACATCAACTCGTGCTCCGCGTTCCCGACAACGCCGACTGTTCCGAGACAGAGTCCGTGCACCAAACGCATTTCTGTCGATCGCATGCGAAGCGTGACGTACTCTCCTTCCTTCGCGACGACTTCAACCGAAGTTCCTGCAGAGCGCGCGATCTGTCCGCCCTTGCCCGGCTTGAGCTCGACGTTGTGCACGTCGGTACCGAGAGGAATCTCACGCAGCGGAACAGCGTTACCGACTCTCGTATCTGAACCCGGACCGGAAACGATTTTGTCGCCTACGGCGAGTCCTTTCGGATGCAGGATGTAGCGCTTCTCGCCGTCTTCGTATTCCACCAGCGCAATTCGCGCCGAGCGATTGGGATCGTACTCGATGTGCTGCACCGTCGCGGGCATGTTGTGCTTGTTGCGCTTGAAATCGATGATCCGGTACTGACGCTTGTGGCCACCGCCGATGCGACGCATCGCGATGTGACCGTGATTGTCGCGTCCGCCCGATTTTTTGAGCGGCTCGATCAGCGATTTCTCGGGCGTCGTTCTCGTGATGTCCGCGAAATCCGAAACGCTTCGAAAGCGCGAGCTCTTTGTTACCGGCTTGAACTGACGAACTCCCATTACTTAACCCTCGAAGATGTCGATGGTGTCGCCCTGGCGAAGCTTCACAATCGCTTTCTTCCAGTGCGGCCTGCGACCAACTGCTGCTCCGACCCTGCGACCTTTGCCGCGCTGATTCGAAGTCCAGACGTTCGTGACTTTCACGCCGAAGAGCTTCTCGATTGCTCCGCGAATCGACGTCTTCGTGGCATCGCTCGCGACGCGGAACGTGTATTCGCCGCGCTCCTGATACGCCGCAGACGACTGCTCGGTGACTATCGGGCGGACAATCGTTCTATGAAGTGACGACATTCTTTACTTCCCCTTCTTTTTTGTCGCGCGCTTTGCAGTCTTCGCCGCGCTCTTGCTGGCGGACTTTTTAGCGACTGTTTTCTTTGCGGCGCTTTTTCTACCGGCGGTTTTTGTTGCCGCCTTGCGTGCCGGCTTCTTCGATGCCTTCGCCGGCTTCTTTTCCTGAGCGCTCACATCTTCGGTTTCATCCTCGTCAGCGGCCTCGAGTCCCTGTCCAAGCGCGGATGATTCGATCACCACGACGTCGGACCACAGGATGTTGTAGGTCGACACGTCTGAATAATTCAGAACCTGCGTATCGCGGATGTTACGGCCGCTCATATACACGTTCGGCTTCGTACCATCGGTCAGGATCAGAACTTTTTTTCCCGCGATGCCGAGGCTGGTGAGCAATCCGACAAGCTGCGATGTCTTTGGCGCTTCGTACTCGAGTGAATCGATGACGATGATCGCATCTTCACGAGCGCGCGCATTGAGTGCGCTCTTCCGCGCAAGCGCGCGAACTTTTCTTGGGACCGCTTCGGCATAGCTGCGTGGACGTGGACCGAACACAGTTCCGCCGCCCACCCAGTTGGGTGCTCGAATCGAACCCTGACGTGCGCGGCCAGTGCCCTTCTGCTTCCACGGCTTCTGGTTTCCGCCGACGACGAAGCCACGCGTCTTTGTCGAAGCGTTGCCTTGTCGCTGATTTGCGAGATAAGCCTTAACCGCCTGGTGCATCACCG
>JBGQKT010000159.1:0-7892 GCA_041499635.1 Gemmatimonadaceae bacterium | reverse complement strand
TGCGACGAGGGCTTGTGCGACGAGGGCTTGTGCGACGAGGGCTTGTGCCCCGAGAGCTTGTGCGACGAAGGTTTGTGGCGGGCGGCCTTCTCGGCCGATCTCGTCCGCTCATGCTTTTTTTGCGCGCGAAAACCCGCGATGCGCTCCGCGATCGGCACCTCGAGTTTCCCGGCAGGGCGCGCGTTGTAATCGAATTCCGGAACAGTGACCCTCGGCAAACGACGACCTAGTACGCGCTCGATGTTGCGCAGATCGCCCTCTTCGTTTGGCGCGACGAATGTGAAAGCATCACCCGTCATTTCCGCGCGACCCGTTCGTCCGACTCGATGTATGTAGTCGTCCGTCGCGAGCGGCACGTCGAAATTCACAACGTGACCCAGCGCTTCAACGTCGATTCCGCGTGCAGCGATGTCAGTGGCGACAAGAACGGGAAATCGGCCGCTCTTGAATCCGGCAAGCGCTGCCGTGCGCTGAAGTTGCGAACGATTTCCGTGAATTCGCTCTGCGGAGATTCCGTTTCGCACGAGATTTTCGGCGAGGCGGTTCGCGCGATGCTTCGTGCGCGTGAACACAAGAGCTTGCTTGATGTCACCGCGCTTGAGGAGTGACAAGAACAACGGCGCCTTGAGCTCCTGTTGCACCGGATACACTGCTTGTGTAATCCCGACAGCGGGGGCGGATGCCCGTTGGAGATTTATAGTCACCGGACTCTTTAACATCTGCCTTGCGAGCTGTCCGATCGGCGCCGGTATCGTTGCGCTGAAAAACAGCGTCTGCCGCTTCGACGGGATGTGTTTCAGAATCCGCTGGATATCCGGGAGAAATCCCATGTCGAGCATGCGATCGGCTTCATCGAGAACGAGATACTCGACTGCATCGAGTCGGGCGTACGGATGCTTGAGGTGATCGAGAAAGCGGCCGGGCGTGGCGACGAGAACGTCAGCGCCGCTCCGGAATGCGTGCTCCTGCGGTCCCATTCCGACGCCGCCGATGATTGGCCATCCAGTCACCGGCGTGTGGGTCGCGAGAGCGTTGAGCTGCTCGACGATTTGCACAGCGAGCTCGCGCGTCGGCGTTAGAACGAGTGCGCGCGTTTTGCCGCGCGGCTTTGCGAGGAGCCGATTGAGAATCGGGAGAAGAAATGCCGCGGTCTTTCCGCTTCCGGTCGAAGCGCACGCAAGAACGTCGCGGCCTTCGAGTGCGGGAGGAATTGCGTCGGACTGAATAGGGGTGGGCCGAATGAAGCCAAGGTCTTTCAGGCCTTTTTGGAGATTACGGTCGAGATGAAATTTTGAAAACGGCAAAACGGATCCGGACTAGAGAATGATGCAGCGGAGGATCCGTCGATTTGCCGGAGTCAGCGCACTGAGTTGAAAGGTAGCGGGTCTTTTACCGCGGCGGTCCGCTGGCGATTCGCGCAAGAAAGCGAATTGCTTCAACACCAACAAACGCGGCGCCCACCGCGAGCAGGAGTAATCCGACTACAACGCCCGCGACAACCAGGCGATTCGCGCGACGCGCCCGCTCAGATCCACCGAGATGACTTTCGAGCAGATCGACGTTCATCATGTTTGCCCGCCAACCCACATCGAACATGTCGCCGAGTATCGGTACGCTTCCGACGATGGTATCGATACCGATGTTGATGACCATTCGCGCGAGCGTAGATGCTGGTGCGCCGAGTCGCGCGGAGGCGAGGACGATGTAGCCGGAGAGTGCAGCGCCCGCGATGTCGCCGACTACAGGAACGAGTCCGAAGATTGAATCGGCGCCGACTCGGATCTGTGTTCCGGGAATACGAACCGCAGAATCAAGAACTCGAGCGAGCGTTCGCATGTTCCCGACGCGCGCATCGAGTCCTTCCGCGTCTTCGTCCTCGATCTTACTCAACAGCGGTCACCCCGGCGGAGGAGCTCCTGGCCCCATCGGCATCTCGATTTTCGTGTAGCCCGCCGGAACCGCGAATTGATCCGGAGTCGCGTGGGCTTTTTTGATCGCAGTGACTTCCCGAATATTTTTCATGTTCTGCGACCCTTGAGCCATTGAAATCGTCGACTGCGTTTCGGCTCTCAGCTCCATCGCATCCGGAAGCTTGGCTTTGAGCTGTTTGACTTTCTCGAGGTACTCCTTGTTCGATCCGCCCATCATTCCAGACATCCCGTTGGACATGCCACTGAATAGATCGGTCGAATGCTTGATGTCAGGGGCAAGATATTCGTCGGTGACTGAGCTCGTTTCGATGGTCTGGCTCTCGCCCATCGCGTTCATCGTCATCTTCATCGCGGTGGTCAGCCGGTAGTGCTGCGTCTTGTGACCGAGTATCTCGGGACCCGCACCTAGATTCTCGACCTTGGGATCGCCGGTGAAATCGAATTTCATCGTCGCACCCATTCCTTCCATCATCTTCTGCATGCGGTCCATCATTTCCATCGGATTGATCTGCATGTACGACTTGGTCTTGGGATTGACGTAAATGATGGTCTTGCCGCTGTCGAGCATGATGATCGTGACATCAGCTCCGGGACTCCCAGGCATCGCCAGCGAGCGAGCGCTGCCGCTAACGTCCATCCGAATTTTCCCCTTCGAGACAACCGCATGGCCGGTGCTCACTCCATTGATGGTCTGCATTCCGACTGTGCCGGAATCGGTCATCTTGAAGTCGTAAGCCATGTCATCGCCCTGCGCGCGTGCCTGCATACTGAGAGCGCAGAGGCCGAGCAGAGAAAGCGAGAATATCCGGGTGACGTTTTTCATTGTACGGTGGAGTTGGGATGGCAAAACGCGGTGGCCAATCGGCTACCGCGTTTAGTGATCGATCGTTTAGTGCTTGAAGATGCCCCTGAGTTTCTTTGCTGTGGCATCCTTCGCAGCGTCCTTGGCGGCGTCTTTCGCTCCTGCCTTGGCGCTATCCTTCGCCGCCTTGGCGATGGAGTCAGCGTTGATGTCGGCTGACTTCTGTCCGCTCGTGGAATTGCCCGAGCCCGCAGCCATGTTCGCATCGAGCTTCGGCATCTGAATCATCGTGTAGCCCGCCGGAATCGCGAACGTCGAGCTCGGAATGTCACCGTTCTTGAAGTTCACCATCTCGGTCGTGACGATGCTCGTCTCCTGCTTACCCTTTTCGTCGGTCCTCACACTCTTCGCAACTGACTTCAGCGGAACGCCAGCGGATCCAATCTTCGACATCGCGGCAGACATCTGACTCTTGTAGTCCGGATTGTTGAACATGTCGAACGATTGAGCGTACGCCTGGCTGTTCGACACAAAGGGATTGGCGAGGCCTTTGAGCGATGGCGCGAAGTAGTAATCGGTCGTGGATTCGTTGCGCGATTTCGACTCGTGTCCGAAAACCTTTACGCTGACCGTATAGTTCTGGATCATCTGATAATGCTGCGTCGGATAACCCTGGATCGTTTCGCCGGCGCCGAGGTTATGAGCTTCGATCTTCACGTCCGACATTTCCATTTTGACCATTCCGCCGACGGCGTTCACCATCTTGCTCATTCCGGCCATCATGCTGGCCATGTCCCATTCCATGTACTGTTTGTTGGTGGGATCGACCATCAACATCTTTTTCCCGCCGTCGAGGACGAGGAAGTAGGAGCCCTTTCCTCCGAACATATTGGATTGGCCGCCGCCGTTCTGGGCAGCTGATTCGAGAATCTCGAGCTTGCCATTGTTGCCGGTGAAAGTTCCGCGGCCGCGCATCATCACCGTCTCCTTGTCGCCGGTGCGCGTGCTCTGCGATCGCACGACCCACTCATAGGTTGTTCCGCCCGAAAGCGGTGCTGAAAGCGGCTTCGCGGCCAGCAAGAGTGGAAGCGCCGCGACTGCGGCAAGGCGCGAAGGGCGCGAAAGAAAACTTGTCATCAATTTCTCCTTCTTCCGGTGCGTGACCGTTTGTTCTCCGGGCTTAAGCCGAAGAGCTTTGACGTGGTGGAATCATTCTATTGCGGGCAGGAAACATAAGTCCAGAAACTGCCCTAAGCCAGATTTTTTCCCCTCGGAAAGACCAACGAGCCCATCACGGACGCTCCGAGAATCAGGACTATCGCGAGAAGGGAAACTAATGTTGGGATCTCGTAGACCCCCGCCAGAAGCATTTTCGAACCCACGAAAACCAGAACGACCGCGATGCCCAGCTTGAGCAGGTAAAACCGGTGAATCACACCGGCGAGCAGGAAGTAGAGTGACCGTAGTCCCAATATCGCGCACACGTTCGACGTGTAGACGATCAGGGCTTTCTGAGTAACGGCGAAGATGGCCGGAATCGAATCGACCGCAAAAATCAGATCGGTCGTCTCGACCAGGACCAATACTATAAAGAGGGGAGTCGCGAGAAGGCGCGGTTTCTCACCCCGCCGGAGCGGCTCTCTGACGAAAAATTGCTGGCCACGAAAATCCTGAGTGACTGGAAGAAAGCGTCGCACGAGACGAAGCACCGGATTCGACTCGGGCTCGATGTCTGTTTCGTCCTGCATTGCCATCCTGATCCCGGTAAAAATCAGGAACGCTCCGAAAACGTAGAGAATCCAGTGGAATCGATGGATGAGAAACGCTCCGGCATAAATCATCGACCCGCGCATCAACAGCGCGCCAATGATCCCCCAGAACAGAACGCGATGCTGATGCTTCTCGGCGATTCTGAAATAAGAGAAGATCAGGACGATGACGAAGATGTTGTCGACCGAGAGCGAGTACTCGATCAGGTAGCCGGTGAGGAATTCGAGTGCTGCCTGGTGACCGCGCCATGAATAGAGGAAGCCGGCGAAGCCAAGGGAGAGCGCGATCCAGATGGAGCTCCAGATCGCTGCCTCCTTTACCGAGATCTTATGTGCCTTCCTGTTGACGATGCCGAGGTCGACGGCGAGGACCGCGAGGACCCCGACGTTGAAGGCGATGAGAACTACGACTGTGGTGGATACGTTCAGCGGCGCTCCAGCGCGTCTCGAACGTCGAGGAGAATTTCGAAGTAGAGCTGTTCGCGGCGATACGCGAAATCGAGCGACGCCATCTGCGATTTGTCGTCAGAAGCTTTTGCGCGCTCGAACGCCTCTGTGTACATGTCGTCGAGGTTCGCCAGTATGCGGTCGCGGGAGCGTGACATGATGTTCTCGAGAGAGGGTGAGGATGGAAGAATGTTTCCGTAACGGTCGATGCCGGCGATTCGTTCCAGCATCGCTTCGGGGTCGCGGTCGTTGAAGAGGAATTTCCTCGCCGCGCCAAACGCCAGACGGCGCGGATTAAGCGGATTCGTCATTTCGTAGAAGATAATGGACTGTCAATCGGTCAATCTGAAAAAAACTGCCTCTTCAACGACGCGACCGTGCTTGAGGTGTTCGACGACGATTCGCTCGAGAAGCTCCGCAGTGACTCCGCCGTACCAAACACCTTCTGGATACACGACAACGATCGGGCCTCCGCTACAGACGCCGAGGCACGGAGTCTCACCGCGCTTTACGCGTGTGGGTCCGAATAACAAGTCCTCGCGCTCGAGGAGTGAAGCAAGCTGGGAATAGAGAACGCGCCCGCGACGGTCGGGAGAGCAGAAGCCGCCGGTGCAAACAATAACGTGACGTGAGTAAGGCTCCATCCATGGAGCCGAGTAGTCGATCGGCTCGCCTGCCACCTATTCGTCCGGAGCGGAGTCGGGGGTCTTGTTGTCGCCGGGCGGCGCGACATACAGGTAATCCGTGACGACATCGCCATCGACGAGATGCTCGGCAACGATTCTCTCGGCACCAATCCGATCGACCGCCGCGTACCATACATCATCGGGATAGACGACGACCATCGGACCGTGGCCACATTGATTCATGCAACCGGCGTGATTCACTCTGACGATGTCGCGAATGCCCGCTGCGGCGACGGCTTTCTTGAGAGCCGCGTGAATCTCAACGGATCCCGAGAGAGGGCACGTTTTGCCGCTCGTGCATACGAAGACGTGATGACGATACTGACCCATATTGATAACTTACCCGGTAGGCGGTCACCGGTAACCGGTAACCGACGACCGGTAACCGAGACCCGATATGAAAAACGAAACTGCACAGACCATCGATCCCGTCATCGCGCCGAAAGGCTACGCGCATCCTGAATTGCTCGTCAGCACAGATTGGCTGGCGGCGCATCTCAACGATCCCAACATCAGGATCATCGAGAGCGACGAGGACGTTTTGCTCTACGACACTGGACACATTCCCGGCGCGCAGAAAGTCGACTGGCATGAGGATCTGAACGATTCTGTCGTGCGCGATTACGTGTCTGCGGAAGACTTCGAACACCTTCTTCGCTCGAAGGGAATCGACGAGAGCAAGACAGTCATTTTCTACGGCGACAAGAACAATTGGTGGGCAGCATATGCGTACTGGGTGTTCCAGCTTTTTGGATTCAGGAACGCGAAGCTGCTGGACGGTGGAAGGATCAAATGGCAGCAGGAAGGGCGGCCGATGGGCACGGCGGTACCGAAGTTCGACGAGACGAAATACAAAGCGCCGCAGCGATCGGATCAGAAGATTCGCGCGTTCTTCCATGAAGTGCGGGAGCACGCTGAGAGTGGCAAGCCGCTCGTGGATGTTCGCTCGCCCGATGAATACTCCGGCGCAAAGACGCACATGCCCGACTATCCGCAGGAGGGAGCGTTGCGAGGCGGGCACATCGCGGGTGCGAAGAGTGTTCCGTGGGGACGAGCGGCGAATGCCGACGGAACTTTCAAATCTGCCGATGAGCTGCGCGCGATTTACGAGACTGAGCAGGGACTCAAGCCGACGGACGACGTGATTGCGTACTGCCGAATCGGCGAGCGCTCGTCGCACACCTGGTTTGTTCTTACCAACCTTCTCGGCTACGAAAAAGTTCGCAACTACGATGGCAGCTGGACTGAATGGGGAAATGCGGTTCGCGTGCCGATCGAGAAGGGCGGGCCGAAGTGAGCGAGCCGTATAGCCTCGACGTAAAGTGGGTCGGCGAGCACAAATTCGATGCGGGTCGGCCTGGCAAACCGACAATGCGAATCGACGGCGACGGACGAGCAGCACCGAGCTCCGTTGATGCGCTGATCGCCTCACTCGCCACCTGCTCTGCGTACGATGTCATCGACATCCTTGCGAAGCGGCGAACTCCCGTCGAATCGCTGGAGATCGAGGTTATGACCGAGCGAGTAGACACAATTCCGCGACATCTCAAACACGTCACGCTGAATTATCGGATCGGCGGTGGCGGAATCGAGCGCGAACACGCGGAGCGCGCGATTGAGCTCGCGGTGACGAAGTACTGTTCCGTTGGGGCTTCGCTGCGGTCCGACATTAAGGTGGAGTGGACGCTCGAGATCCAAGTCCGCAGTTAGTCCGAAGTCCGCAGCGAGTTACCAAATCTTAACGCGGTCCTCCCGAGGCAGGTACATCTTCTCGCCCGGCTTGATGTCGAACGCTCGCTGGAACGCGTCGTTGTTCACCAGCGGAACAAACGCGCGATACATCCCCGGCGAATGGGGATTCGTCAGCAGCTGCTGACGCAGTGACTCGTCGCGGAACTTCGTGCGCCAGATTTGCGCGAAGCCCATGAAGAATCTCTGATCACCAGTGAAGCCGCCGATCACCGGCGCTTCTTTTCCACCCAGAGAGATTCGATACGCGCGGTAAGCCTGAGCGAGTCCGCTCAAGTCGCCGATGTTCTCGCCCATCGTCAGGCCCGGGTTGATGTGAAGATCATCTATTGGATTGATCGCCGCGTATTGCGCGCCGAGCTTCGTCGTGCGGGCATCGAACGCCTTCGCATCGTCGGCTGTCCACCAATCGCGAAGATTTCCTGATCCGTCCGATTTTCTGCCCTGATCGTCGAAGCCGTGACCGATCTCGTGACCGATTACCGCTCCGATTGCGCCGTAGTTCACC
>JBGQKT010000158.1:0-7980 GCA_041499635.1 Gemmatimonadaceae bacterium | reverse complement strand
CGCGCGAATTTACTTGCGTCGAGATTCAACGGCTAGCATCTCAGTCTGAAAACTCAGAAGTCAGAAAACTTAGAACGGCGCAGACAACAGATGAAGGTTCACGCTAGGCGCTGATCTCTAATTCTTCTGATCTCTGTTGTCTGTGTCTTTCTAAGTTTTCTGTCGTCTGATGTTTTAGAAAAAGATGTACTTGATATCGATAGTGTCGCGGACAGGTGTTCCGTCCGGCCGAGTTCCTGGCCGGAATCTCAATGAAAGCAAAACGTCGCGAAGTTTCTTGTTGTACCCGTTGTCTCTCGACGGATTGAATCCCAGGAGTGTTGCCTTCCCTTTCTCATCGACGTCGAACCACGCGATCAGCGTGTAGCCTTTCACACTCGGCGGCGATGGCAGCGGGGGTAGAAAAAATTGAGTGGGCGAAGGAGGGTAGTTTACTCCAGGGCCGCCTCCCGTTCCCGGCCCCACCGCGCTGCCGGTGCCCGGCCCTACACCCGAGCCTACACCTCCACCACTTCCCGGGCCAGCGCCTGGTCCGCCTACAGTACCTGAACCCGCCGCACCGACAGGACCACTCGTGGGCGGTTGCACAGCGACCTGAGCAGGCGCAGCAGGTGTAATCGTCACCGGAGGAACAAGCGGTTTTGGTGGCGGAGTGACTTTCGGTGGCACGACCACCGCCGCTGCTGCGTCCGCGATGGGCTTGAGTCGAACGAACTGCAGCCGCTGACCAGGATTCCCCGGGCTGCCACCGCCGCCTCCACCTGCCGGCCCCGGTCCACCAGCACCGAGCGCGTGTTCGGCCTTGAAATCGTGCGTCGCGATCGGATAAAGAATCAGGAAAATGATGAGCGCATGCGCAAAAAGAGAGGCGGCGACACCCTTCCACCGCCCCTCTCTATCGCTCCTGCTCGGGATGCCGACTGGCGGCCGATATTTCTTTTCTACTGTGCGTCCTTGGGCGATACGCCGATGACCTTCACTCCAGCTCCACGCGCAACATCCATCGCGTAGATCACGTCGGAGTATTTCACGCCCTTCGGCGCGCCCTTTACGAAGATGATTTTCTCCGGCCGGCCGTTGTAAATCTCGGTGAGCCGTGCCAGCAATCTTTCCTTCGGAATCGCTTCCTTGTTGACGAAATACTTGTTGCCCGGCATCACCTCGAGAACAATCTGAGGCGGCGGCGGACCCTGCGACTCCTGCGGTGTCGGATCGGGCAATTGCAGATCAATTGCCTTTCGCGACATCGGCACAACGAGCATGAAGATGATGAGGAGCACCAACAACACGTCGATCATCGGCGTGACGTTGATGTCGTTGGTGAGGCGGTTGGTTCCCGCTGTCATTGACATTACTTCTTCCCTCCCGCCTTCGCCCCGCCAAGAAGCCGGTCCGTCTGAATCAATGACACTGTACCAGGCTTCTGATCGGTGATCATGCCTGTCACGGCGACATGGTTATGCGCCGCGATATCCAGGGCATCGAGCACCTTTCCGTACTCTAGATCCTTGTGCGCCTTGATGTACAACAGCTTGTCCTCTTCGCGGTTCGCGTAGATATCGTTGAGAAGCTGCCCGAGCTGCGCGTTGGGAATTGGCTTCTTGTTGAGAAAGTACTGGCCGTTCGCGTCGATGCCGAGCACCTGGTCGCGCTCCTCTTCAGGATGCGGCTTCAGATTCACGCCTTGCGGCGGAATTGCCTGGAAGCCGGCGCTGATTGCCGGCACGACGAGCATGAAGATGATCAAGAGAACGAGCATGACGTCGATCATCGGCGTCACGTTCGGCTCCGCTTTTACACTCCCGCCCGTCCCCATTGACATTGCCATAAGAAGATTCTCCCGCGCTTAATTCGAGATCGGTGTCGGCCCTGCCGTCGAAGCAGTCGTGTTGAACTCGCGGGTGAATCGCGACCGGCCAAACTCGCCGCTCACGTTCTTGATCATGTAGTCGATCATTTCCTTCGACGTGTAGGTCATCTCAGCCGTGAGGTTGTCGATCTTCACCTGGAAGAAGTTGAACAGCCACACCGCAGGAATTGCGACCATGAGACCGAAGGCTGTCGTGATCAGCGCTTCAGCGACACCGGCCGAAATTGCGGAGAGTCCGCCTGAACCCGACGCGGCCATTCCGACGAACGCGTTCACGATTCCCATCGTCGTTCCAAGAAGACCGACGAACGGAGCCGTCGCGCCAACCGTTGCAAGAACGCCAAGTCCGCGCTTGAGATCGGTGACCGTCATCAGCATCTCGCGCTCGACCGCGCGCTCTGCGGAGTTGATGTCGCCGACAGTCACTGTGCCGTCCTGGATCAGAGGCTTGATTTCGATCAGTGCGCCGCCGAGCACACGGGCGACGTGCGACTTCTTGTACTTCTCGGCAAGGCCGACTGCTTCGCCGAGGTTGTCTTCCTCGAGGAACTGCGAGAACTCAGGTGCGAACTTGCGGGTCTCGGCCTGCGCGGCACGAAGGTCCCACCATTTCTTGATGCTGATGGAGAGCGACCACACCGACATGATGGCGAGGACGAAGACGATTCCCTTTGCAAAGGGACCCATCTGATTCCAAAGGTCGAGGAGCGAGAGATTCATTGAGACTTGTCTCCGGTGGTTGTGAGTTATCTATCGAGTTTGAACTGGAAGCTCTGCTGGACGAGCTGCTTTACTTTGTGACCGCCGACTTCCGCGGCGTAAAAACGCATCTGCGGAAGAGCTGCACGCACGGCCGACGCAAACAGCTCGTTGGTCGCCTTTAGAACTTTGAAGCTGCCGACTTCGGCCTTTCCGTCTTCATCGACGACGAATTGCGCCTGCACTTCGCCTTCCACTCCGGAAGAGCGGAGCGCGTCGGGATAGCGCGGAGTTCCGGTGCCGGGGATCTGCTGAACCGGCTTTTCCACCTGGAACTCGAAGTAAGGCTCGTTGCTCGGCTTCGCTGTGCCGCCGACGACGCCGCTCGCGACACCACCCTTCACACCCTTTCCGCTGAAGTCCGCTTCATCGGTGACTTTCTTGGTGAGATCGATGTCTGGAATCTTGATCGGGATCTCGACGGGCGCGCGCAGCACCTGGAATCCCTTTGGCGGAGGCGCCTTCATTACTTCCTTTGGCGGCGGAGGAGGCGGAGGCGGCTCCTTCGGCTTGGGCGGCTCCTTCTTCATTTCGACGAACTGGATTTTCTCCGCCTTCGTCTTGTCGTCCGCGATGCCGGCTCTTGCCGTCGCGAAGACCGCAGCGCCGATCAGCGCGCTGTGAAAAACGATGCTGAAGATCGTACCCCCAGCCATTTTTTGTTTGTGCGGCCTTGATTCGATCAGTTGGTTGAACATGGACTCACCGAAAGAGGAATCGTTGTTGTCTGTAGATTATTTCAACCGCTGCCCTGATGTAATAGTTGGAAGATTAAGAATCCGTGAAATCGATCTTAATAATCGGATAACGGATAGACGGATTGACAGATAGACGGATACAGCGCATGTGGTTTTTATCTCTCTATCCGTCAATCCGTCAATCCGTCAATCCCTTTCTCCAGTGGCAAAGTTACAGTAAAGAGGCTCCCTCGGCCGAGTCGTGACGACGCAGTTAAAGTGCCACCGTGTGCCTGCGCAATCCACTGGCTGATTGCCAGTCCAAGTCCGAATCCGCCGCGCTCTGACATTCTCGACCGCGCGCGATCCGCCCGCCAGAAGCGCTCGAAAATATGTGGAACGTCGGCGGCGGCGATTCCAATTCCCGTGTCGCGTACCGCGAATGTCACCGAGTCGGGATGAACGCCGAGTCCGAGCTCCACCTTGCCGCCCGCAGGCGTGTACTTGATTGCATTCGTTACAAGATTGAGAAAGAGCTGACGAAGCCGCGTCGGATCTCCCATGATCGTGACGTCGGCTGTGAACGGAAAATTCACGGCGATGCCTGCACCCTCGCCGAGTATCAATGCGGTCTCGTAGATGTCTTGAACGAGCGGCTTGAGAGCGACCGGCTCGCGATGGATGTCGAAGCGACCCTCGTCGGCGCGCGCCAATGTGAGAAGACTCTCGACGAGATCCGCCATTCGCGTCGTCTCCTGCAATGCTTCTTCGAGCGCGATCATTCGCTCACCCGAAGCGGCGGGCTCGCTCATTGCGCGCTCTACGTCGGCGCGCAGTACGGCGAGCGGAGTTTTCAATTCGTGGCTTGCGTCCGCGGTGAATCGTCTCAATCCGCCAAATGAAGTTTCGAGACGCGAGATCATCTCGTTGAGAGTTTCAATCAGCCGTTCGAACTCTTGTCCGGCGTTCTCCGTGCTCAAACGCCGGTGCAAGCTGCGGCCGTCGGTGATTGCCGCGACGTCGTGGGCAATCTTGCCGATGCGTTGAGAGGTGATTCCCACTGCAACCCAGGCGCGCCAACCAGCGAGCGCGATAATGAGCGGCGCAATAAAAAAGAGAACGATTTGGTATTCGCGAGGCAGCGCCGTGACATGAGATGTAGGAACTCCGACCACGACTCGCCCGAGCGTACCTGTCGTGTCGGCGACCTCGCGCGCGACGAGAAGGAGCTCGTCGATTCCCGGAACTGACACGACCGCCGCGGAATCGTTGGGAAGAACGGAGACTTTAGCGAGCAGGCTGTCTGCTCCCGGCGCGCCGAGCCGGCGAAGCGCGGTCGATTGGTAGAGTGGAGTACCGTTGCGATCGACGACGACCATGTAGTCTGGAAACGCGTCGAGCTCTGCGGTGAGACGCGGCGTAACGATTTGCGGCTGCGCGGTTGCAGTGTCGGGACTAACGATAACTGCTGATGTTGCAGCTGCCGCATCGCGCACCAGGCTCGCTGCAACGTCAGCCTGTGTCGCGGCGTATCGCGCGACGTCGCGATACAACGCGGCGTTGCGCACTGTCCAGAGAGTGAGACCGAGAGCGGCGGTTACCGCGGCAAGCGCGGCGACAAATGCAATTGTGAGATTTGTCCGCGTGGATGCCACGCGTAATTATCCTTTCTCGCGCGCGCCGTTCCCCTTGAGCCCCGCGCCATCGGTGCGAATCACGTAGCCCACGCCGCGAATCGTGTGAATCAGCTTCGTGCGATGAGCTGCGTCGATTTTCTTGCGCAGATGATTTATCACGACGTCGACGATGTTGGTGCCGGGATCGAAGTGGTATCCCCACGCGTATTCGGTGATGAGAGTTCTGCTCATCACTCGTCCAGCGTGACGCATCAGATACTCGAGCACCGTGTATTCCTTTGGTGTGAGCTCGATGGGCTTTCCCGCGCGCGTCACTTCTCTCGTGTCGAGATGAAGCTCGAGGTCGGCGACTTTGAGCGCGGGCGACGCGAGCGCGCGTGGGCGTCGTGAAAGTGCTTCGACGCGAGCGAGCAGCTCCTCGAACGCGAACGGCTTGGTGACGTAATCGTCAGCGCCCGCGCGCAGTGTTTGAACTTTTGCGTCGATTGCATCCTGCGCGGTCAGAACCAGAACGGGCCGCTCGAAGCCGCGTCCGCGAAGATCATTGAGAACCTGCATCCCCGGCTTGCCGGGAAGACGCATGTCGAGGATCACGAGGTCGTAGTTGCCCGCGGTGGCCATTCGCTCTCCCTCGTCTCCCGTGACGACGAGGTCAACTCCCCACCGCTGTTGCTCGAGACCGCGCTTGATGAACTGACCAACGGTCGGATCATCCTCGATAACGAGAATCTTCATTATCGAGAATCTAACAAACCACTGCGACTTGCGGACTCGGACATATGCGGATCCAGGACTACCTGCTGCGGATCCGCATGTGTCCGAGTTCGTAATCGCTGTTAGTTACCGTATTCGACCCAGTTGTCGACCCACGTATTCTGGAGCGGGACGAGCGCGCCCAATCCCCGAAGCGCTTTTGAGACTTCGCAGGAGTTGTAGCGATAGTTCTTTGTGCCGTTGGCCGTATCGACAGGAACCGCGATGCCGAGCTTCCAATTGAGCCCGCTGATGATCGCGCCCTGAATGTTGCTCGATCCGTTGCCCGTGATGTCGCCGCCGACGAGCACGATTCCCTTCCAGTTGAAGTTGTTTCCTAGCGCGGAAATGTTGCCGGTTACGATCAGCAATCCACGACCGCCTGACGCCGGCATCGAATTCCACGTCGACGACGGTGCATCACCAACAATCATGATTGTCGGGTAAAAAGTCGTGTCCGCAAACGACGGCAAAGCGTCCGGCGGAATCGTGTACTGCGGCGTAAGAGCAGTTCTTCCGATAATTCCTGCCCATTTTATCAGCACGTCCTTCGCCGCCTCAGACGGATTCGCGGCGAAGTAATCGACGCTATCCGCTGTCTTCGGGCGATTGAATCCTGGAATTGTCGGTACGTCTACTCCCGCAACCGCCGCGGAATCTCCGCATGCGTCCGTTCCGAGAAATGATCCGGAGGCTCCGTTCTTGACGATTCCCTGAATCGCCGTCCATCCGGCGAGCACATCCATGGATGCGGGCTCCCACGCAGCATACTGCGCGACGGTACGAACGCCCGCGGGCGTCCCGCCAATGGCGCCCTGCGTCTGAGTTCCCTTCGACCGCACGACATAGAGTCCCGCAAGCGAGCCTTGCGGCGGCTTCACGAGATCGAGCTCGACATCCGCATAACCGCCTTTCATATAAATGCGCACTGGTCCTTCGCGGTTCGCCGGAGGAACTGACCGATATCCAAGCGAATCCCGACGAACGAAGAACATCTGCAACCCCTGCTCTGCGAGCACGAACGCGCTCACCTGCGCTTTTTGATCGTCCACACCACGACGCTCGGCTATGACGAGCGAAAATCCCGCAGCGAGCGTGATCGACAAGACGCCAATCACCAGAATGGCGGCGGGAATCGCAAAACCCTTTCTATTCTGCATGCGCATCGTCAGAATCTCCGTTCTCTAGTTGAGTCGGTTCTTGAAGAAGACAGCCGCCGTGAATGTCGCTACCGTCCTCGCTGTTGACCCGGAGGGAATTCGCTCACTTTCGCCATTCATGAGAAGCTCGACACCGCGAAGCGTCGATAAATCCGCCGGTGCCGCGGCAACCGATGTCTGAGAGTTCATGATGAAGAACCTGAATTTGGACGTCGCGTCGAAAGGCGCCGCGAGCTCTTCTGTCGCACCAGTTGCGACAACGGTGCGCCACAGCCCGAGCGTTCCCGGAATAGTGGCGGACGCCTTGAACTCGTAGAGAATCCGCCTGTAGAGAAACACCGGCGTACCGACGCTGGCTGTGTCATTCAGCGCCGGTGTGATCTTGATGACTTTTGCGAGATCCGCAGTCAGAGTCGAGATTTGCGCTCCGTTGCAAACGGCGATGTCGCCGACTGCCACTGACGGCGAGCCAGATTCTACGTAGCGATAGACTCCCTCTCCATTACGCCAGGCATATCCCGAAAAGCCGGGTGCAGCGTACATGGCTGAGTCAACCGGCAGAAGACTGATGTGAGTGTATGGCGCGACCTTGGCGCAGACGACTCCCATCGCGTACGGCACGCGAACGGTGAGTGCGGTGGATGTAGCGCTCACAACTCCGCCAAGAGCCTCGACCATTCGCAAATCTGAGACGACGCGATTGAGCGGTCCGCGCGAAACGTTGCGCGCGAGATTACCCGACTTTTGATGCGTGAAGTAGCGCGCCTGCGCGACCATGAGGCGCGAAAGTGCAATTCCAATAATCGCGAGGATGACCATTCCGACGATCAGCTCCATGACGGAGAGACCGCGGCGCAGCTTGAGGCGTTGGACTCTCATCAGTTCGACGTGAAGGTTGTCATGGTCCCTGCGGAGGAGCGCACGAACGTCGTCGTGTCCGGTTTGTACAGGATGTTCGTCGGAGCGATGATGAGGACGATCTTCTTCGCTTTCAGCTCGTACACCTGCGAGATCAGCGTCGTCGTTACTGTTTTGACGTACGGATACGGCTTCGCGGTGAACGTGGACGTAGTCGTTCCCACAGCGAGACTGTCGAACGGCAGCGACTCCAGAAGATTGATCTG
>JBGQKT010000157.1:0-8186 GCA_041499635.1 Gemmatimonadaceae bacterium | reverse complement strand
TTTACAACAACGTTCAGCCGGACGTAGCAGTGTTCGGTAAAAAGGAACTCCAACAGGCGGTGCTCATACAGCAAATGTTGCGTGATCTCGATATTCCAATACTAGTCATTGTCGAGCCGACGGTGCGCGAAGCCGACGGTCTCGCTATGTCGAGCCGCAACGTGTACCTGAACCCGGAAGACCGAAAGAATGCGCTCGTGCTGATACGCTCGCTTCGTGCTGCTGGGGACGTTTATGACTCGGGAGAGCGAGATGCATCACGGATCGAGGACGCGGGTCTCAAAGTTTTTCACGCTGTGCAGGTCGGCGCCTTGGATTATCTTGGCGTCGTCGAATTGCAATCGCTCGAGCGCGTGCCGACGATAACTTCAGATTCGGCAGTCATGATTGCCGCGCGCGTCGGCAACACACGTCTCATCGACAACCTCTTACTTGGCAAGAATGATCAGGACTGACGGAAATGGTCTGCCCGTTTGGGCGTGCGTTGGGCAGAAGAGGATCGCGCACATCGATCGCGTGACGGCGTTGCTGCGGGCGTGGAGTGCGGCGATGCGATTGCCGGCGGACGAAGCGAGAGCCTGGATCGACGCGGGCATGTGGCATGACGCATTGCGAGACGCTCCCGAAGATCAACTCAGGGAAATCACAGGCGACACAACCTCGCCGGGTGGAATGCTTCACGGTCCTGCGGCGGCAATCCGGCTCGAGAAGGACGGGGAAAAACGTCGCGACGTATTGGACGCGATTCGATATCACACGATCGGATCTGCAGACTGGGGAAGAACTGGTCGCGCGCTTTACATGGCCGACTATCTCGAGACAGGAAGAAAATTTCTCCACGAGGATCGACTCTTCCTCGCTGCGCAGGTGCCGCACTCCTTCGACGAAGTCTTTCGACAGGTTGTGCGCTTTCGACTCGATTGGTCGGTGCGCGAAGGCAATCACATCTTTCCAGAAACGGTGGCGCTCTGGAATAGCTTGCGGTGAAAGTCGGTCGCTGGATCGTTCTCGCGGCGGTTGTCGGCGGTGGCGCCTACTATGGATGGAAGAGATACGAGCGAGTCCGAGCAGAACAGCCGGCATCGGTCACTGAAGCGTCCGACGACGCTAAGGCCCCGCCCAACACGAGAATAAAAATCGAAGTGCTGAATGCGACCACCACCAAGGGACTCGCGCGTCGTGCAACCCTTTTTCTTCGAGACCGCGGGTTTGACGTCGTCGCTGTAGGGACAGCGAGTCAACAACAGGGTCAAACGGTCGTGATCGACCGATCAGGACATCCCGCGTGGGCGAAGCTCATCGCCAACGCGTTGGGTGCGACGGTTACAACACGACGCGACAGCTCACGCTACGTGGACGCCACTGTCCTCGTCGGCTCTAACTGGCGTCCGCCTGCCAAGCCGTTCTACCCGTAGCTGACCGCACGCTGCGGCGATGTCCATGCCGCGGCTTTTGCGAATCGCCACTTCGACGCCTTTCGATCGAATCACGCGCGCGAAAACAGCGATTCCATGCGGCGTTGTCGGTGTGAAATTTCCTCCACCGCCGGGATGAAGGGGAATCAGATTCACGAACGCTCTGCATCGCCGCGCGAGCTCGGCAAGCATGATCGCCTGGTCGCGAGTGTCGTTCACTCCACCGAGCATCACGTACTCGAACGTCACGCGACGATCGAATTCCTTAGCCGCGTCGATCACATCAGCAAGCGGATACTTCGTGTTGATCGGCATCAGCTTGCGCCTGAGTTCATCGGTCGGCGCGTGAATGGAAAGCGCGAGGCGAAACTGTTCGGGTCGCTTCGACAGTGCGACAATGCCCGGAAGAACGCCGACTGTAGAAACGGTGATGTGCCTCGCGCCGATGCCGATTCCCAGCTCATCGTTGAGAATCGTGAGAGTAGTGTCGACCGCTTTCCAATTCATAAGTGGCTCGCCCATCCCCATGAAAACGATGTTGGTCGGCTTTCGCCCGGTGAGCATGATCACCTCGCGAACCTGCCCGGCAATCTCGAATGGCTTGAGATTGCGAGCGAACCCCATCGCTCCGGTTGCGCAAAAGGAACACTGTAATGCACAGCCGGCTTGGGATGAGATGCAAAGAGTCAGTCGAGGGCCTTCCGGAATCGAGACAGTTTCGATGTGCTCGCCGTCGCTCAGACGGAACAGAAACTTTTCCGTTCCATCAGTCGATAGCTGGCGAGTGGAAACCTCGAGTCGTGGCATCGTGAAGTTTTCCTCGAGCAGATTTCGGAATGCGGCCGGAAGCTCGCGCATTTCCTGAAACGCAGATCGTGGCGCGCGCCACAGATGCTGCACGACTTGCGTTGCGCGAAATGGTTGCTCGCCATGTTCTACGGCGAAGGAGCGAAGAACTGCATCGGCTTCGAGGGGAGCAAAGTCGAGCAAGTTGAGCCGTTCCGAAGATGCGGCTTTCGATGCCTCATGCGTCACTTTCGCTCCTTCCACCAACTGTATGCCATCACTAAGTTTAACTCGTTGCCATCCCATCTACGACCCGCCGCCGATTGATAGCTGATTCGGCGTTCCGAACCTCCCTTAGATCGCACCTCGCGGGCGCTCTGCGAAGCGAGCATGCAGGCCTCGAGGTCTCGCTCGCCGGATGGGTGCATCGCACCCGCAACCTCGGCGGAATAGTCTTTCTCGATCTGCGCGACCGAGCGGGCATCGTCCAGGTTTCATTCGATCCGAAGTGGACTCCGCAATCCGAGATCGAGAAAGCGGCTTCCCTCGGGCAGGAGTCTGTAATAAGAGTGAAGGGACAAGTTGGGTTGCGTCCGCCCGAGATGCGCAACGCGGAGATCGCAACTGGAGATATCGAGATCCACGCGACTTCGGTGGAATTGATCGGGCCCGCAGAAACTCCAGCGATTCCAGTCGCGAGGGGAAAGGGCGAAAAGCTCGCGGCGGAAGAGCTGCGGTTGCGTCACCGTCATCTCGATTTGCGCCGCCCTGAGCTTCAGCAAAATCTCGTGCTTCGTCATCGTCTTCAACAGACGACCCGACGACATCTCGACGAGCGCGGTTTTCTGGAGATCGAAACACCGATCCTCACAAAGCCCACGCCCGAAGGCGCACGCGATTATCTGGTGCCGAGCCGCGTGCATCCGGGCGAGTTCTACGCGCTGCCGCAGTCGCCTCAGTTGTACAAGCAGCTGCTGATGATTTCCGGGTTCGATCGCTATTTCCAGATCGCGCGCTGTTTTCGCGATGAAGATTTGAGAGCGGACCGCCAACCCGAGTTCACACAGATAGACATCGAGGCGTCATTCGTTACGCCCGAAGACATCATATCGCTAACCGAAGGTTTGCTCGGTGATCTATTTCGCGATGCTGGCATCGAGCTCCCGAAGACATTTGCGAGAATGACGTACGCAGACGCAATGGAGCGTTACGGTACTGATCGCCCCGACATGCGTTATGACCTCGGGATCTTCGATGCGAGCGACGCATTTCGCGATGCAGATTTCGCGATCACTCGAAGCGCGCTCGGATCCGGCGGCCGAGTTCGAGGAATTCGAGTTCCCGGAGGCGCAACATTCTCTCGCAAGCAGGTTGACGAGATCGAGGCGCTCGCAAAATCCGCAGGAGCGGGCGGACTCCTGCGCGTACGTCGCGCAAATGGAACGCTCGAGGGTCCGGTTGCGAAATTCTTGTCGGAAGGTGGTGCGGGTGTTCTCGCACTGAACGAAGGCGATCTCTGCTTGATGGTCGCGGCGTCAGACGCGGTGAGCTCACCAGCACTCGATCGCGTTCGTCAAGAGATCGCGAAGCGACAGAAACTCGCGTCCGACGCCGGTGCAGAGATGCTCTGGGTCACGGATTTCCCGTTGTTTGGCAGAGAATCGACAACAGGCGCGCTCACATCGGTTCATCACCCGTTCACGTCGCCGCATCCCGATGACATGGATAAACTCGAGACCGAGCCGGATTCTGTGCGGGCGCTTGCTTACGACGTGATCATGAACGGAACAGAGCTCGGAGGCGGAAGCATTCGTATCAACAATCCGTCACTGCAGCGGCGCGTTCTGCGTATTCTTGGAATTAGCGATGATGATGCTGAAGCACGATTCGGATTCTTGCTCGAGGCACTCAACGCCGGCGCTCCACCGCACGGCGGAATTGCGTTAGGCTTCGACCGTATCGCGATGCTGTTGTCGCGTGCACCGTCTTTACGCGACGTGATTGCATTTCCAAAGACGACCGCCGCGCGCGCTTTGTTCGAAGGCGCCCCCACACCGATCGACGAACGGGATCTCAAGGATCTTCACCTGAGGAGTGACACGACAGATTGACTGACGAACCGATCGTACAGCGCCTGAACACAGAGGGCGCCGACATGCTGACTCTCGCCGGGGTGAACGACGAGAATCTCGTCGAGCTGGCGAAACAATCCGGCGCCAAGATCTCGCTTCGTGGCGACACGCTCACGCTCACTGGCGCGCAGGACGCGGTAAGCCGGGCAGCCCCAATCGCGCAGCGAATGATCGAAACCGCGAAGCAGCAGATGCCGCTCACTGCCGACGACGTTCTTCGCATGAGCATGGAAGCGCCGCGTGACGGCAACGGATCAGAAGACAATCTTCGGATTGCTCTTCCCGGCGTGCGGAAAGTCATCCAGCCGAAAACGAGCGGTCAAGCGGAATACCTCAAGCTCATTTTAGAGAATGACATCGTCGTCGGAATCGGCCCGGCGGGAACAGGGAAGACGTATCTCGCTGTTGCTGCTGCCGTTGACGCTCTTGCAAGGAAGCGTGTGCGCAGAATCATCCTCGCGCGCCCCGCGGTTGAAGCCGGCGAAAGTCTTGGATTTCTTCCGGGCGATCTTCAGGCTAAAGTCGATCCATATCTGAGGCCTCTCTACGACGCGCTCGATGAGATGATGCCGCAGGAACGCGTGCAGAAAGCGCTCGAGACCCGCGTGATCGAAATCGCGCCCCTTGCTTACATGCGAGGTCGGACGCTTGCGGATGCATTCGTTATTCTCGACGAAGCTCAGAACGCGACCAATGCGCAGATGAAAATGTTTCTCACTCGCCTCGGCGTGAATTCCAAGACTGTCATTACCGGCGACAAAACGCAGATCGACTTGCCGAAGAGAGAGGAGTCGGGTCTGGTTCAAATCGAGCGGATTCTTCAGGGCATCGAAGGCATCGGGTTCCATTATCTCAGCGACGCAGACGTCGTTCGGCATCGGCTCGTTCGAGAGATCATCCGCGCGTACGCGGACGACTCCGGCAATTAGGCGGACCGTGCCTCGCGCACGACAACTCATTCACGTGGACGTTTCGTTCACGGTGAGGAAGAAACCGATTTCTTCACGTCGCGCTCGCGACGCGGTGATCGCCACCCTCGACGCCGAGCGCGTGAAAGACGCGCTTATTTCCGTGGCGTTCGTGGGGAGCGAGATGATGGCGCAGCTCAATGAGCAATTTCTTTCACGCGATGGTCCAACAGACGTCATTACGTTCGGCCTCTCGCGAAACGGCGGAAAGATGCCCGTCATCGGCGACATTTACGTTTGCCCGCTGGTTGCGCAGCGAAACGCAAAGAGTCTCGGCATTCCCGTGAGCGAAGAATTGTCACGCCTCATTGTCCACGGAACGCTCCATGTACTCGGCTACGATCATCCGGAAGGGCAAGGGCGCACAGCATCGCCGATGTGGAAGCGACAGGAGAGGATTCTTGACTCCATCCACTGAAAAGCTTCTCGCCGATTTCAAGGCTGGCCGAACGTCGGCGCTCGCTCGCGTGGTTAGCATCGTCGAGAACCGTCGCCCCGAATCGGATGAGATTCTTGCTGCGCTCCATCAGAAGGTCGGGCATGCGCGGCGAATCGGAATCACCGGCCCGCCCGGCGCGGGTAAGAGTACGATCACCGCGCTGATTGCCCGTTGCTACAGGGAAGCAGGACTAAGCGTTGGAATCGTCTGCGTGGATCCGACTTCTCCCTTTACCGGCGGCGCGCTCCTCGGCGATCGCGTCCGCATGGAGCAGGTCGCGCTCGACGAGAATGTTTTCATCAGGTCGATGGCGACTCGCGGGTCGCTTGGTGGGCTGGCAGCCACGACACGCGAAATCGCTGACGTGTTCGACGCCTTTGGATTCGACCGAGTGATTATCGAAACCGTGGGTGTTGGACAATCGGAGCTAGATATCGCTCGCACGGCGGATACAACTGTCGTTGTTCTCGTTCCTGAATCCGGCGATTCGATTCAAACACTCAAAGCCGGCGTGATGGAGGCGGCAGACATTTTCGTCGTCAACAAGTCAGATCGACCCGGCGCAGACCGACTCCGCAACGATGTCGAGCTGATGCTCGGACTAAGACGCGGAGTTGGGTACGGAAACATGCCGGCCCATCACGGCGTCGATCTAAAGCGAGAGATGAATCCTGCGCGCGTGACGCGGGAAGCGGCAAATGACGTGAGCGCAGACACGTGGAAGCCTCCCGTGCTTCGTGCAGTTGCCGCAAAGGATGAGGGCATCGATGAGCTCGTACAGTCGCTCGACAGGCATTTTGACTATCTTGAGAAAAGCGGTGCCCTTCTGGAAAGACGGCGCCAGCGACTGGTTGAGCGCGTCATCGATGCGGTGGACCGCAGGATGCGTAGTCGGTTGTGGCAGGGAGGAGACGGCGAAGCGAACGGCTGGATACGCTCGAGAATCCCTGACCTCGAAGCGGGGGTAACAACTCCGTACTCGGTCGCCGACGAGCTTCTGGCGGCGCACGGGCACCTCGTAACGCGGGTGGATGATTGACTTCAATAGATAGTCGTCGCGGCGAAACGTTAAGCGATATCGAGTCAGCGCGAGAGGAGATCAAACGACTGCGCGCCGAGCTCGCCGAATGGCGGCGCAAGTACGATGCGGCGCCGAAGCGCGATATCGCTTTCACAAACTCAGCTGAAGAAGTCGCGCCACTTTATACTGCGCTCGACGTCGAGCATCTGGATTCGCTGAACCTGTCAGTACCCGGCGTTTATCCATACACGCGCGGCATTCATCCAACTGGTTATCGCGGCAAGCTCTGGACGATGCGCCAGTTCGCAGGATTCGGAAGCGCCGGCGACACGAATGAGCGTTACAAGTTCCTCCTCGCGCATGGACAGACTGGCCTTTCGGTCGCCTTCGATTTTCCAACACTGATGGGATACGACTCAGATCACCCACGATCGGAGGGCGAAGTAGGAAAATGCGGCGTCGCGATTTCGAGTCTCGCCGATATGGAAGTTCTGTTCGATGGAATTCCGCTCGACAAAGTGTCGACGTCGATGACGATCAACGGCCCCGCGGTGATTCTTTATTGCTTCTATATCGCGGCCGCCGAAAAACAGGGCGTAGATCCAGCGAAGCTTCGCGGGACAATCCAGAACGACATTCTGAAAGAGTACATGGCGCAGCACGCGTGGGTTTATCCCATCGAGCCGGCACTCAGGTTGATCGTCGATTGTTTCGAGTGGTCCGCGCGACACGTTCCGCAATGGAATACGATTTCGATTTCCGGTTACCACATCCGCGAAGCCGGAGCGACTGCAGCCCAGGAGCTCGCGTTCACTCTCGCCGACGGATTCACATACGTGGAGCGTGGAATCGCGCGCGGCCTCGACGTCGATACGTTTGCGCCGAGGCTCTCGTTCTTCTGGGACATCCACAACGATTTCTTCGAGGAGATCGCAAAGCTTCGCGCCGCACGTCGCATCTGGGCGCGGCACATGAAGGAGCGATACGGCGCGAAAGATCCCCGCTCGCTCGTCATGCGCTTTCACTCTCAGACCGCCGGGGTGACGCTCACCGCGCAGCAGCCGATGAACAACATCGTCCGCGTTGCCTACCAGGCCATGGCAGCCGTACTCGGCGGAACTCAATCGCTGCACACGAATTCGATGGACGAGACGCTCGCCTTGCCGACTGAAGAATCCGTTCAAGTCGCGCTTCGCACGCAGCAGCTCCTCGCGTATGAAACGGGAGTGCCGAATGTGATCGATCCACTCGGTGGCTCGTACTACATCGAAGCGCTCACGTCGCATCTCGAGGAAGAAGCCGAATCACTGTTCGCTCAGATCGCAGAGATTGGCGGCGTGGTTCGCGGACTCGAGACGGGTTGGCTCCAGCGCAAGATTGCCGAGTCTGCGGCGCGACAGCAGTGGGAGATCGAGCAGCATCGTC
>JBGQKT010000156.1:0-8200 GCA_041499635.1 Gemmatimonadaceae bacterium | reverse complement strand
CTTCAGCTACTACTCGCGAAATCCTTCCAATATTCGGAGCAAACGAGAGTGGGGCGGCGGTGCGCTGATGGACATCGGATGCTATCCGATTTTCATCTCGCGGTGGTTATTCGATGCTGAGCCTGTTGAAGTGATGTCGCTGATTGAGCGTGATCCCGATATGGACGTCGACCGCCTCGACTCAGCAATACTTCGATTCGACGCGGGACAATGTGCTTTCAGCGTCGGCACTCAAATCGTGCACTATCAGAGGATGCAAATTTTTGGAACCACCGGACGCATCGAGGTGGAAATTCCTTTCAATGCACCGTCGGATCGTGAATCGCGAATCTTTGTTGACGATGGGCGCGATGTAATCGGAAGTGGAATTGAGACAATCACCTTCCCGCCAGTGGATCAGTACGTGTTGCAGGCTGATCAGTTCTCGAAGGCCGTGAGGGGTATCGGAAAAGTTCAGGTTCCACTCGAGGGCGCGATCGCAAATATGGAAGTGATAGACGCGCTCTTTCGTTCCGAAGAAACAAAGGGCTGGGAACGAGTCGGCTGATTAGCGGACTTTCGGTTATTCGCGCCTGTTTGGGCTGGTGGTTGAAAGCCCCCATCCCATGATCGTGAACCTCATGGTGGGCGCCTTCCTTCTCTGGGCATCTGGAAACACATCAAATGATGTATATTTGATGCAGATACAGACGGAGGGTTGGATGCGCACCACACTCAATCTCGACGACGACTTGCTGGAAGAAGCTCACAAGCTTACCGGCGTTCGAGAACGCACCGCGCTGATCCATGAGGGACTTCGCGCCCTCATCTCACGCGAGAGCGCTCGCCGCCTCGCACGACTCGGAGGAACCGATCCGAATGCGAAGGCGGTCAGACGACGGCGTCCGCGAGAACGATGATCATCGTCGACACGTCGGTTTGGATCGATCACTTCCGCCATACTGATGTTCGACTCGTGAATGCGCTCGAGAACGAAGAAGTGCTGGTTCATCCTTTCGTGATCGGTGAGCTGGCGTGCGGAAACCTTCACGCCCGCGAGAACGTGCTCGAGCTTCTAAGGCACTTGCCACCGGCGCCGAGCGTGACCGACGATGAAGTCCTTCGGTTCATCGACAGCCGATCACTCGGTGGACGCGGAATCGGACTGGTCGACGTTCATCTCCTTGCCTCGACGGCCCTTCAGGGCTCTGCTCGCTTATGGACGCACGACCGCCCGCTCGCGAGCGTCGCTGAGCGCATGCGACTTCTATATAGAGGTATCTGAGCGACCCCAACAATCCGGCACTGAGTGTGCGGCGTCATTCCATGCCGTGACGGATCATCCGATAGAGCGATAGAGCGATTCTTCGGTTACCTGTTATCGCTCAATCGCTCAATCGCTCAATCTGTTTTAAGTTAGTTCCTCGCAATGACCGTCCTCGACAAACTCCGCACAGCTCTCAACGATCGCTATCGCATCGAACGCGAAATCGGCGCCGGTGGAATGGCGACGGTCTATCTCGCGCACGATCTCAGACACGATCGCGACGTCGCGATAAAAGTTCTCCACCCCGATCTCGCCGCCGCGCTCGGCGCCGAGCGTTTTCTCGCGGAAATCAAGACGACCGCGAAGCTGCAGCATTCACACATCCTGCCGCTACTCGATTCGGGCGAAGCTGATGGGCTTCTCTATTACGTGATGCCCTACATCTCGGGCGAATCGCTGCGCAATCGACTCGATCGCGAAACACAGCTCGCTGTCGATGACGCCGTGCGAATCGCCCGCGAAGTCTTGAGCGCACTCGAGTCTGCGCACAAACACGGCGTCGTACATCGCGACATCAAGCCCGAAAATATTCTTCTTCACGAAGATCAAGCGCTCGTCGCTGATTTCGGAATTGCACTCGCGGTGAGCGCCGCCGGCGGACCGCGCATGACGCAAACCGGCCTCTCGCTCGGCACACCGGCATACATGGCCCCCGAGCAGGCGATGGGAGAGCGTGTCGTTGACGGGCGCGCTGACATCTACGCGCTCGGCGCTGTTCTATATGAGATGCTGGTGGGTGAAGCTCCGTTCACCGGACCATCAGTGCAGGCGATCGTCGCGCGGGTAATGACGGAAAGTCCGCGGCCTGTCACTGGTCAGCGACGATCAGTTCCTGAGCACGTGAACGCCGCAGTGCTGCGCGCGCTCGAAAAACTTCCGGCCGATCGATTTCACTCGGCTGCAGAATTCAGCAACGCACTCGTCAATCCTGCATTCACAACGCGAGCAGCAGAGTCAACTTCATCGAGTAAGCGCCCAAGCTCGAAAACAATTTTCAATCGTCCGCTGATTCCATGGGGAATCGCTGCTGTTGCGGCGCTTGCTGCAATCTTCTTCGCCACACGCGGTAATCGCGGACGAGCGGACAAGACCCCGACGTACGTCTCAATCGACCTTCCAAAAGACGTAGAGCTTCCGCCGGGGTCTGCAGAAGTCATCGGAATAAGTGACGACGGTATGACACTGGCGTTCGCCGGAATGATCGGCGGTCGACCGCAACTATTTCTCCGGAGACTCGATGAGGATGTAGCGCGACCGGTGAAGGGAGGAACAACCAATGCTGGATCTGCGGCATTTTCGGCCGACGGCAAATGGCTGGCGTTCAATGCTGACCAGAAGGTGTGGAAAGTTCCGGTGAAAGGCGGCCCACCGACAGCAATCGCGTCATCGAGCTGGGCGCAGATGACATGGGTTGGCAATGACGCGCTCATTTACACCAAGAGCTACGATGTCGGGCTGAGCCGAGTGTCGGCCGAAGGACGCGATACGGCAACGCTCACAGTTCCTGACAAGAAAAAGGGAGAGCTCGGTCACTGGTGGCCACAACTGTTGCCTGACGGGGATCACGTTCTCTTCACTAATTACGTCACGCCCGCGGACAGATCCAAGCTCGAAGTCATCTCACTGAAAGACAGAAAGCGTCAGGTCGTTCTCGAGGGCGGTTATTTTGGACGATACGTTGATGGTCATCTGCTTTTCGTGCGAAACGGCGCGATAGAAACTGTTCAGTTCGATCCGAAGAGTCTCAAGACGAGCGGCTCTGTGGTGTCACTTCCGCTTGATGTCGACATCAGTCCTCCAAACGGTTTGGCGGGCTTCGCTATGGCGCCGAATGGAACGCTCGCATATCGCACCGATGCGCTGAAGGAAATAGCACTGACATGGTCGGACGAAAACGGCAACGAGGAAGCCGCAATTGATTCTCTCGGTCGCTACACCGATTGGGCTGCGTCACCGGACGGAAAGAAAATCGCCGTCGTTCGCGACGGTGACATGTGGGTCTACGATCGACAGCGCAGCTTGTTCATCCGGCTTACGAACACCGAGCAGATCGAGCGCGATCCTGTTTGGAGTCCGGACAGCAGAGAAGTGTTCTACGTTCGGGACGTTCCGCAATACGACATCTTCAAGCGCGCAGCGGACGGCAGCCGCCCCGAAGAGCTCGTCGTAACGTCCGGCAGTGACAAACGCGTCACGTCGATTTCGCCGGATGGTCGGACGATCCTCTACAATACGGATAGCACAGGGGAAAACGACATCTTCGCCACCTCGGCGAATCCCGCGGATCACGCCCGCCCGATATTGATGGTAGGGGGCGCCGGCAACCAGACCGACGCAAGATTTTCACCTGACGGCACCTGGATTACATACACTTCGAATGAATCCGGTCGATCGGAAATTTTTCTCGCTCCATATCCGACAGATCGCGGGCCTGCGCGCCAACAGATATCGGTTGGTGGAGGCAGCGGCTCAGATTGGGGCGATTGGCGGACTGTCTATTACGGATGGTCGGACCGAATAATGAAAGTGAAAGTGGATCCCAAGTCGGGTGATATCGGACGTCCGGAGACCATGAACAAGATTCAACCGATGCTCGGCTGGACAATCGGGCGAGACGGGCGATTTATTGTTGGGCGGGCGTCGAAGGGAAGTGAAAGGCACTCGATCAAAGTCATCCTGAACTGGGCGTCGACCCTCAACGACTCGACGAACCGCTGAGGATTATTCTTCCGGCGTAAATTCGCTCATACGCGCACAGTTCGGTGACGCAAGCCTCACGTTGGACGTGAATTTTCATCCATCAACGTCCCAACACCGTGAGGCACACATGACAAGCACCGAACCGATCACTTCTCATTCACTCGATTCGATCGTCGACCAGCTCGATCGCTATCGCCAACGCGCAACATACGGCGCGGTCGCCGCATTTCTCAATCGCGCGCCCCGCAACCTTATGACCGGCCGCTCGAGAAGCGAGCGCGACTCGTGGATCGTGAGCCATGGCAGCGGAATGCCGACGGGTTATGCACCCGAGCAAATGCATCCCGAGATCAAATCGCGCGAAACCGTTCTGAGATCCGCGTCCGAGCTCAGCGCCTGGCTGGAGAATCCCAGCTGATCTGTACAAAAACAGCAGTTGGCTGATACAAAAACAGCATTGCGGGGGTTTGCGCCGAGTGCAATTTGAGCGCATATGCCGACTGTTGCCTATTCGCTCGAGGAAATTCTCGACGCGCTGGACCGATTTCACCAGCGCGCCACCTATGGCGCTGTCGGCGGCTTGCTGGACAGGAATCCTCAGAACGTCATGTCCCGCTCACCGCGCGACGCGCGGCATTCATGGGTCGTGAACCAGGAAACACGGATGCCGAGCGGGTATAGGAAAACGGAAATCCACCCCGATATCATCGAGCGGGCGAAGGTGATCACCTCGCCCGAAGAGCTCGAAGGCTGGCTGCGAAACCCGTCCTAGCCAGACCGACTGAATAAAAACAGCAGTTGGATGACACAAAAACAGCATTACGCAAATGTGATTCGCGTCTAGCTTGTCGCGCATGAGATTTCACGGCGCGGTAATCAGAGACCGCGCAGCAACATTCGCGGTTGTGATCGTGAAGCCGCACACGCTGCGATCGACGCACGAGGCGACGCGCGCGCAGCTTGCTTTCGCGCCCGCTTTCCGGGGAATGCCGGTTGTCTTAGTGGCGCAGGATCCGACGGGCGCACCGAGCTTTCACGGGCGGCGAGACCTTGTCGCTTTCATGAGCGAAGTGAATCTCGACGCCGTGAAGTGGCGCGAGTACAGGTTAGGTTAGTCGAGCTTTAGGCGTTTTAGGAGTTCCGCCCTCGAGGAAAACGCGCGACATTCCACGCGGAAGATTCATGGGGGCGCACTGATTCGATCTGGTACACTGATTTGCGCCGGCGCCTGTCTCCTCATTGCGTGCTCGGACAAATCGCAACGCGCATCCGAACCGGCAACAAACGGAACCTTGATCATCGCCACATCGTCTGAGGCGAAAGGGCTTTTCCCGCCACTGATGAATTCTGCATCGTCTCGCCAGATCGAAGAGCAGATCTATGACTATCTCGCGGTCGTCGGACGGGACCTCAACACTTTCGGCGACACCGGATTTCTTCCGCGTCTCGCCGAAAGCTGGACGTGGTCTGGGGATTCTCTCTCGATAGCCTTCAAGATCAATTCGCGTGCGCGCTGGCACGATGGCGTCGCTGCCGACGCGGCAGACGTTCGGTACACCTATGGAGTCTACACGAATCCCGCTGTCGCTTCACCCGATGCATCGGAGCTCAGCAACATCGACTCGGTCACCACTGCCGATTCGCGGACCGCCACCTTCTGGTATCATCGTCGGTCGCCGTATCAGCTTCTCGACGCAACGCAGATGATGATTCTCCCCCGTCATCTATTCGAAAGAATTCCGATGGATTCTTTGAAAGCGGCGGGTCAGATCGCAACGCCGATTGGAACAGGACGCTTTCGGTTCAAGCGCCGTACAAGTGGATCATCGCTCGAAGTCGCTGCCGATACAGGCAACTATCGAGGTCGCCCCGGTCTCGATCGTGTCATCTGGGCATTCGCGCCCGATGGAGGTACGGCGGTAACGAAGCTGCTCGGTGGCCAGGCCGACCTGTTCGCTGCTCTCAAGCCGGAGGACGTAGACGCGGCAAAACGAACCTCTGCGCTGAATGTGATTCAGATTCCGAGCACCGACTACGTCTTCCTGGCGTTCAATCTCCGGAAGCCGATCTTCGCCTCCCGGAAATTGAGAAGAGCATTGACGATGGCGGTCGATCGCGTATCACTCGTAAAGAATGTCTATGACACCCTGGCAAATGTTGCGATAGGGCCGACGGCTCGCGCCTTCCCGACAACTGACACGACGCTGAGACAAATCCCATTTGATCCGAGCCGCGCGAAGGCAATTCTCGACTCGCTCGGCTGGCGAGCCGCATCTTCTCAGAAAGTCCGGAAACGCAGTGGAAATGCTCTTGCTTTCAGTCTGCTTGTGCCGTCCTCGAGTCCGCAACGCATGCGCCTCGCGGTTCTGATTCAGGAGCAGCTGCGCCGAATCGGTGTTGACGCGCACATCGAGCAAATGGAATTCAATGCATTCAGGTCGCGAGTCGAATCTCGCGACTTCGACACAATGATCTGGGATTGGCGGCTCGGGGCCACGCCCAATTCGATCCGCGGCCTTTGGGGAACGGCTGCCGCCCTCAATCCGGGCGAAAGCAACTACGGATCATACCAGAATGCGCGTTTCGATTCGTACGTCGACGGCGCCATCGCCGCGCAAACGCCTGCTGCGGCAAGAATGTATTTCAGCGCGGCGTATCAAATCATTATCGATGATGCACCGGCTGTCTGGCTCGCCGAACCGAAAACCGTGATCGGTCTGCATCGTCGAATAAGAACGGGATCGATGCGCGCCGATGCGTGGTGGTTCGATCTCGGAGCATGGACAATCCCGAAATCCGAGCAGATCGATCGCGATCGTATACTCGCCGATCGGTGATTCCCCCGTCCCAACCGCGAATTTCGGGGGGGGATGATTCAAAACCGGCAGTCGATGATACAAAAACAGCATTTCGCGTTTCTCCGCGCGCGTCATTATTCCATATCAACAATGATTTCGAGTCGTCAACTATGATGAGCCATCAAGCGTACTTTGAGTTCCTTGCCGGCAGCGATCAGCATGCTCCTGCCTGGCATCCTGTCCTGGGCGGGCTCGCTGTCCTGCGTCTGATCGATTCGCGACTTGGCGGCGAGTCAGATGCGAAGAGCGATTGGGCCTCGTATGAGTCTGCGAGAAATGCGGTCGTCGTCCTGAAGCAAGGCGATCCGGTCCGGGGGATACTGCTTCAATTGATCGAATCCATTTCCAGTGACAGCATCAATCGCGAGGCTATTGGTCGCGGCCTGATCGCCTACGGCAGAGCGCTCAATTTCGATGGGCGGTGGGGACTGGCCTGCGATGTTTTTGGAACCGCGGACCGGATTGCTGGGGCACCGTACAATGTCCCAATCTCGATCGAATCGAATATTGCTCTCGGTGCAGCAGCCCGCAGGATGAGCGACTGGGAGAAATCGGCGCACGCCTACTCGCGCGCGTATCATCTCGCGGAAACAATCGCAGACAGATCCTGGGTGCTTCTCGTGGACGCAGGTCGCGCCACGACGCACATGGTGCGTGGAAATCTTCCGACGGCGGAGGCAATGCTCGAAGGAGTGATCGAGGAAGCTCGCGCCAATGGACTCAATGAAGTGCTCGGTCGTGCGCTGCATTCGCGAATGAGTCTTCTTCATCAGCGCGGTGAATACGCCGAGGCCGTGCGCGTTGGACATGAAGCGCTAGATGTGATGACGGATCTGACGGCGCGGGACGGAGTTCTCTCGGATATTGCCGCAGCATTCGGTGGAATGGGAATGAACGAGCCCGCGCGCGACGGATATTTGATCGTCGCTGCAACTGCGCAATCGCAGTGGGTGCGCTGGCAGGCGACGCTCAATCTCATGGAGCTCGCGGCACTTGACGATCGGGGGGTGGATTTCGAGATGTACGCAAGCGAGCTGGAACGTGCACCACTCGATCCGCGATTACGCGCTCACTACTACATCTACCTCGGCACAGGTCAACAGCGATTCGGCAAGGACGCTGAAGCAGAGGCGTCAATCGCCGAAGGGTTGTCGGTGGCCGAAACGAATCAACTTCACCAAATAGCACACGAGGCGACGGTTGCACTTGCGACACTCAAGTCGCATGCGGCGTCGAAGCGCGCGCTCATCGCGCCGCCTACGGAGGTACCGCTTTTTCTTCGAGAGATCGCGTCGGAGTTGAGCGACCTCCGTGAGGCGGCAATGAGCTCCCCCTG
>JBGQKT010000155.1:0-8229 GCA_041499635.1 Gemmatimonadaceae bacterium | reverse complement strand
GTCGCTCGACGGTACGACGGTAAAAACATTGCAGCGTTTGCCGGTGCACGGCGGACAAACGTTGACGATCCAGCGAATCGTCGGACGACGTTTCGTGTACGTGGCAGTAAGTGGTGGCGTCACTTCGCCGCCCGTGCTGGGGGGCCGAAGGACTTATTTGCCTGCGGCACTGGGCGGCGTGGAGGGCCGGGGTCTAATGACGGGCGATCGAATTCCCACCGGTCAAACGCAGTCGGGTGGTGAGAAACGCATACGAGGAATCCCCGACTATGTCGCGCCAAACTTCACCGCGAATGAAATTCGCGTGATCCCGGTCATCGAAAGCTTCGAACAACTTACGGAGCGGAATTACACCGTGTCGACAGCGTCGGACCGAATGGGATACAGACTCGAAGCCGATCGATCGCTCGAAGGAATTGGAGCGTCGATCACGTCGGAGCCGGTCTGCGCGGGAGCGATTCAACTTCCGCCAAATGGTGAGCCGATTGTGTTGATGGCCGACTCACCAACGGTCGGAGGCTACAGGATTCTCGGCACAGTCATCGCTTCTGACATGCCGATACTTGCTCAGTCACTCCCGGGGCGATCTCTAAAATTCGTTTCTATCTCGGTCGCGACTGCCCAGGAAGAGCTGCGCCGTAGAGAATTGTGGCTGAGTCAGCGCTTTGCTACGGAGTGGCTTGGATCATGATCGACACAACGTTGTCCGCGATCCAGTCACGAACAACCTCGGAGTAGTGAAGAGAGTCACCGACGTGGCACGCAGTCGTGACACCGTCGAACGAGCAGCTCGATTTCCACGTCAGTCCCGTGTCGTTCGACACGAATGTGTCGAGGCTCAGGACACGGGCGCCTTTTGCGCCGAAGCGCGAACGAATCTGCGCGTTCAGTGACGGGATTGCGCTCGACGTTCCCGCTGGCCGCGGCGGCAACGTCGTAATGATCACGTGATTCGCGGGACGACCGAGCGCGATCCATTGATCGACCATCGTCTCGAGATTTGCGAGGATCGTGTTGATTCCTACGCCGTTTCCAATGTCGTTCGTACCCATCGAGATGTAGAGGAAATCGGAATTCCTGGGCTGGAATGCCTGAAGCCGCAACACCGGGCCGTTCGGATAAACGTCATTCTTCGGCTCGCCGCCGCTCCACGGATATGCGAAGCCGAGTGCCTCGCCCTGGAAGCGTGTGACGCCCGCGACTGCTTCGAGTGCGTTTGGCGTACCGAATATTCCGTCGCGTCCGGCGCCGGTTGTCGTTCCCGAAATTCCGTGATTCACGACACGAATGCTTTGCGAGCGATTAGCTCGCCACCGACTCTCGATTTTCCCTGCGAGCTGAAGCCCACTGTTGGGATCGTCAGGTCCGAGTCTGACTCGCGTCCCGTTGGATGGAGCGTTGGACACGTACGATGAGAATAGCGCGGTCGGATTTGCTCCAGAGAATCCAAAGTCGGTGTTCGAATCGCCGAATGTCACGACCTGCACAGCGACTGTTCCGATCGCGACGAACATCAGCGGATTATTGGCGAGACCCGGAGACGACGCGAAGAGAGAATTGCCTCCGATGCCGACGGTCCAGCTCCCGAGCGTCGCAATACCAGATGCATTGGTGAATGTGTTCGCGCCGGTGATCGATCCGGTGCCGCTTCGGATGCTGAACACAACGCTCACGCCGGGAACGCCGCGTCCTTGCGCATCCGTCACGAGCACCGCGGGCAGAACCGGCACTTGTGTGTTCGCAGCTACCGTCTGTTGATTGCCGGCGGAGATCTGCATTGCGACAGGCGGATTTGCGACGCCGGTCGCGTTGAACGTCACGGGACTTCCCTGCAGGGTGCCCGATGTCGCAGTGAGTGTGTTCGCGCCTGCATTTGGACCGAGAATCCAATTGGTTAGCGCGGCGAAACCATTGACGTTCGTTACAGCGTCACCACCGGTTACACTGCCGCCGCCGGCGGTGACAGCGAAGGTCACAGTTACGCCGGGCACGCCAATGCCCGCGGGATCAATGACTTTGACGCTTGGAGCTATCGGAACCGCGCTTGAAACACGCGCTGTTTGTCCATCGCCATCGTTGAGTGTGATACGCGACGGAACGGGAGCCACTGCCGTCGCGTTGTACGTGATCGGACTTCCGCTGAGCGCGCCTGCAGTTGCGACGAGACTCTGCGCTCCAGGCGTGGTACCCAAAATCCAATTGATGACGGCAGCAATTCCGGACGCGTTTGTAACTGCAGTACCACCCGAGACGGTTCCGCTCGCTGGTCCAACGCCGAACACAACCGTGAACCCAGCGACGGGATTTCCATTTGCATCTGTGACTTTAACGGACGGCGGCGTCGCAACCGGTCCGCCCGCAGTCGCAGTCTGATTGTTTCCGGCAAATGCAACAGCGGCCGTCGCTGCTCCTGCTCCTCCAGTCGCGCTGAAGGTTACAGACGATGGCGTGAGCCCAGTTCCGGTTGCAGTGAGCGTGTTGGCGCCAGCGGTGGTTCCCAATGTCCAACTGCCGACGGTTGCAACACCGGACGCGTTCGTGATTGCCGAGCCACCCGTGATTGTCCCACCGCCACTGGCAACCGCGAAGGTTATCGCAAATCCGGGAACGCCATTTCCAAATGCGTCCGACACTTTGACCGCGGGCAGAACCGGAACCGGACTTCCTGCTGCGGCGAGCTGCGCGTCACCGCCCGCGATTGCGAGAGTCGTCGGTGGCCCCGGCACCACGGTGACTTTCGATGTGCCGCTCTTTCCCTCGGACGTCGCAGTGATTGTCGTCTGCCCGGGAAGAAGCGCCGTCACCAATCCATTCGCATCGACGGTCGCGATTGAAGGAGCAGAGCTGCTCCACACGATGGGACGCGTCAGTGGTTGCTGCTCATTGTCCTTGAGAGCAGCCGTGTACTGAACCGTCGTATGAACTTGAGTGGTGGTGTCCTTGTTGATTGTCACCGTCTCGACGCGCGGCTGCATCAATACGCCGTAGACGGTGAAGTGCGAGACGTTGCCCGTTACTGCGTGATTGGTCGTGTTCGCGCTGCTGCCCGCGACAACACGCCACCCCGTCCCAACTACTTCGTATAACTGAAGCCCGTCTTCCGGGCTTCCCGCTGCGAGTTTCGTTTGATCGTATTTGATCGTGATGCTGACTGGTTGCGCGAACGTGATTCCGTTCGGACCAAAGTCGAAAGCGGTTCCCGGCATCAGTCGATCGTTCGGCGGCGGACTCGCGGCAGGCATCACGGTGATGTTTCGCGTCGCGGTGAGTGCGCCTGGCGGAACCACGATTGTTACCGCGGAGCTCTGATCGCTGAACGATGCGCCCGCAGTCGAAACGACGGCGCCATCCTTCACCGTCACGTCAGTCGAGGCCGAATGTCCCTCGATCGTCGCCGTGATTGTCGCGGTCCCGAGAGCGACGCCGGTAACGACGCCGGCAGCGACAGAAACCTTCGTCTGATCGGAAGTGGCCCACGAGATCTGCCGATCGGTGAGACTGTTACCGCCGGCGTCTTTCGGAATCGCGGTGATGATGTCCGTTCCGCCGACCACAAGCCCGACAGCTGCCGCGGGCGAAAGAATCACTGTCGCTACAGGCGCTGGCGGCGCCGTTGAGTCGCCGCAGCCGAACGCAATAAACGCGGCGGCTACACGAATTAAGAAGCGCGTACGGTTAACAGAACGAAAAAGCGCCAATTCCTGAGCGGGTTGATCGGTTGGGAGATTTCGATTGGACGGATCGCCCGGTTACCGCCGGGGGCGAGCATTTAGCGGTCGGGCAGCCACACCAGTCTAACGCCCGATACGGTTGTGTTCAACACCATCTAATACGATAAAACGGAACTACAGGTCCGAGGTCCGAGTGGCCGAGGTCGCCAGGGTCGAGGTGAGGTGCGAGGAGCTTGAGAAAACCTCATACTTATGTGGGACTCAAATAAGAGGTGTTGCCGATGTGGCGTGAATTCAAAGCGTTCATCATGCGTGAGAATGTGCTGGCGTTGGCGATCGCGGTGGTCCTCGGCGCGGCAGTTGGCAAAGTGGTGACGGCGGTCGTTGACGACTTCATCATGCCGATCGTTGGCGCGGTGGCTCCGAGCGGGGCGTGGCAGACTATGACTGTCGACATCGGAAGCATGAAGTTCAAGATTGGAGATTTCTTGTCGGTGACCCTCAATTTCCTGATTATCGGATTTGTGGTGTGGCGGATCAGCAAGGCATTTATTCCGCCGGCGCCGGTGCCCGCAGGTCCAATTACGAAGCCATGCCCCTTCTGTAAAATGGCGATCGATCCGCAAGCGCTGCGTTGTCCTCATTGCACCAGTCAGCTTGAGGGAGCCGCGACGCCACGCCTGAGCGGCGCCTAATTCCGCGTGCACGTTACTGCAAAATTTTTTGCAGTCCTTCCCACTCGATATTGCCGCCGCTCAGCACGGTCACCGTTTTTCCGCGTGCCTTGACCGCGCCGGTCATCAACGCGGCGACGGTGATCGCGCCGCTCGGCTCCGGCACGAGCTTCATGCGATCGATCAGGTGACGCATCGCGGCAGGTAGCGCCGCATCGTCGATGAGGACGACTTCGTCGATGTACAACTGGTGGTGCATGAACGGCAACGCGCCGATTTCAGTCGCGAGAAGTCCGTCGGCAAGCCCGACGGTCTTGTCGAGTTTGACTGGATGTCCGCTCTCACGCGCACGCGAGAGTTTTGGAGCGCTCGTCGGCTCGACCGCAATGACTCGCGCGCGCGGAGCGAGCAACTTCACAGCGGTCGAAACTCCAGCACTCAAACCGCCTCCGCCGACGGCAACAAGAACGGTATCGACATCGGGAATCACCGAGCATATCTCGAGTCCAACCGTTCCCTGCCCCGCGATAATTGCCGGATCATCATATGGATGAACCAGCGTCATTCCCTCGGCATCACTAATCTCGCGCGCTTTCTCGGCGCGCTCCTGAGTCGTCGTTCCAGCAAGCACGATGCGCGCTCCGAGCCGCTCGGCGCCTGCGCGTTTGGCGGGAGTGACATTCGTCGGCATCACGACTGTCGCTGGAATCCCATAAATACGGGCAGCCATGGCGACGCCCTGGCCGTGATTGCCTGATGAGGGCGCGATTACGCCGCGCGCGCGCACGGCCGGATCGAGGCCGCTCAAGTAATTGTATGCGCCTCGAAACTTGAACGAGCCGCCACGCTGAAGCATTTCCGCCTTGTGCCACAGCTCGATTCCAAGACGCTGGCCAAGAACGTCGTCGGGAAGCAACGGAGTCTTGACGGCAACCGGCTCGAGAACACGAGCCGCCGCGCGAATGTCATCGATGGTTACAAGCGAACGTTGCGTTTCGGTTGCTGTCATCGATTGAATGTTGCAACAGACCAACAAAGTTGGCTACCGTTAGTGCCATGACAACCACCGCCCCCGCCGCGCCGCGCACTTCGACGCGCCGCGATTCCGACGGCTCCATCTCGCGTTTCATCCGTCATCATTTCCGTCATTTCAATGCGGCAACGATGGTCGATGCGGCCGATGCCTACCGCGCGCATCTCGACGGCGGCGGCAAGATGTTCATGACGATCGCCGGCGCGATGAGCACCGCAGAGCTCGGGGTGTCCCTCGCGGAGATGATTCGACAGGACAAGGTTCACGCGATCACGTGCACGGGCGCGAACCTCGAGGAAGACATCTTCAATCTCGTCGCACATGACCACTACGAGCGCGTGCCGAATTATCGCGATCTCACGCCGGCGGACGAGGCAGCTCTTCTGGCGCGACACATGAACCGCGTAACCGACACATGCATTCCCGAAATGGAAGCGATGCGGCGAATCGAGAAAGTCGTGTTGGCGGAGTGGATGGCCGCCGACAAGCGCGGTGACAGATTCTTTCCCCATGAGTTCATGTACCGCATCCTCAAGAGCGGCGCGCTCGAGGGGAGTTATCAGATCGACCCCAAAGACTCATGGATGATCGCGGCCGCGGAAAAAAATCTTCCGATGTTCGTCCCTGGGTGGGAAGACTCTACGCTTGGAAACATGTATGCCGGTCACTGCATCACGAATGACGTCAAACACGTCCACACCGTGCGGACCGGAATCGAGTACATGATGGAGCTCGCCGAGTGGTACACGCAAAACTCATCGACCGCATCGATTGGATTTTTCCAGATCGCCGGAGGCATCGCAGGAGATTTTCCGATTTGCGTGGTTCCGATGCTGCATCAGGATCTGCAGCGCGAGAACGTCCCGGTGTGGGGATACTTCTGTCAGATCTCCGATTCGACCACTAGTTACGGGTCGTACTCCGGCGCGGTTCCCAACGAGAAGATCACATGGGGAAAACTCGGGATCGATACGCCGAAATTCGTCATCGAAAGCGACGCGAGCATCGTCGCACCTCTTATATTCGCGCTCGTTCTTGGCTGGTAAAACGTAAAGACCGGTCACCGATACCCACGAACCGGTCGCCGATCCCGCTGGCCGGACCGTTTACATCTTCGGTGCAGCGTTCCCGCTGAATGCGTCGGCGACGACCTTCCATTTTCCGTCAATCTTCTTTAGAACATTCAGATACTTTCCGTCCTCGGTGACCTTCTTGCCTTTTGCATCGGCCCAGGAGGCACTGTAGTGGCCGGTGGCATAGGCAAGAGTTCCATCGTCCGAGAACGCTACATCGTCCGTCGCGCCGACCATCGAAGCCTGCGGCAGTTTCAGGAAATCTTCGTTGAACTTCTTGATGGCGTCGTGCCCTTTCACAGGTGGTGAATTGGCGGGCATCGAAACGGCGTCATTCGAGTAAGTACCGGCGAGGACCTCAGCGTCCTTTGCCTTCACTCCACTGAAGAACACCTGGTCGCCGGCGCGGATCTCGGCTTCCGCTGCTTTCTTGTCGAAAGCGGCGGGGGCCGGCGCAGCTGCCTTCGCACTGTCTTCTTTTTCGTCTGTGTCTTTTTTCGCGCAACCACCAATTACAGCCGAGGCAAGCATTACACCCGCAAAGATCTTGATGCGGTTCTGCATTTGATTCCTCCGTGGAGTGAAGGTGCTACGCCTATCAAAAGGTCTACATGCGCTCGAGGAGCGCCTGAAATCTCCTATCGTTCCTCAGTGAGTTGAGATCGGAATCGTGCTCGATCCATTCCTTATGTCCATACCCTTTGTCCACTGCTCTCTCGAGGCAAGAGATGGCGTCGTCCCTCATTCCCTCGATCGCATAGACGCATGCGACGTTGTATAGGAGTTGCGGATCTTCCTTGTCGATCACGAGTGAGCGCCGCGCCCATTCGAGCGCTTTCTCGGGCTGACCGAGATTCGACCAGATCGTTGCCCCGAGATTCAATGCGCGCGCATCGTCCGGATTCAAGTCGAGCCATTGCTCGATGACATTCACCGCGCGGTGTGAAGCTTTGCTTGCTTCGTGAATGCGCCCCTGTCCGGCAAACGCAGCTGCCAGGAAAGTCGGCGCCTGATAATCCTCCGGCCTAAGCTGTGCGGCTTTCTCGAAGAGTGGCGCTGCCTCGAACCATTTTCCCTGCGCAAGACACGCGCGTCCGTAGAAATACGGCGCTTCATAGAGTTTCGGATCGAGTTTCATCGCCGTCTCGAATTCCTGCATTGCGGGCTCGTATTGTTTACTCAGTGAGTAAGCGAGCCCGCGCGCCGAATGCGCCTCGGCGAGATCGGGATCGAGCTGCAGCGCTTTTCTGCTCGCAGCATCGGCTTGCTTGAGGTTGGACTCGCGGGCGTCGAAATACATGTAAAGAATCGAGCAGCAGTCCGCGATTCCCGAATGCGCCAGCGCGTATTCCGGGTCGATCTCGATCGCGCGGGTGAACATCTGCCGAGCGAACTCGATGCTGGTGCGGCGATGCTGGTGAAAGAATTTGCGACCGCGCAGATAGTAATCGTACGCCTCGACATTTTCCGTCGACAGTTTTTCGATTGCACGCTTTTCATCCTCACTCAAAACCACGCGCAATGCTCTCGTTATGTTCTGCGCGATCTCGTCCTGAATTGCGAAGACGTCTTCGATCTCTCGATCGTATCGCTCCGACCAGAGCTGATAGCCGTTGGCCACGTTGATGAGCTGCACGCTGATGCGGATTTTATTCCCCATCTTGCGCACGCTTCCTTCGAGGACAGCCGAAACCTCGAGCTTCTTTCCTATCTCGCGAATGTCTTCGGTTTTTCCCTTGTAGGCGAACGACGACGTGCGAGACGCGACACTCAACGAT
>JBGQKT010000154.1:0-8229 GCA_041499635.1 Gemmatimonadaceae bacterium | reverse complement strand
CCCTGCTGCAAATCGTGACGGCGGTCGCCGTCGCGCTCATCACGGAACGTTGGACCGGAAAAGGCGGTGCGATTGCCGACGGCTCTGCGACAATCACGGGACTGTTGCTCGGCCTTTCACTTCCAGCCGGATTCCCTCTGTGGATGACCGCCCTCGGTACCGCATTCGCGATTGTCTTCGGAAAGCAGGTTTGGGGCGGACTCGGTCAAAACGTGTTCAATCCTGCTCTCGTCGGTCGCGCATTTCTGCAGGCGGCGTTTCCTGTCGCAATCACTACCTGGCCCTCGGTGGGCGGCAACTTCTTCACTCTGCGCGGCGACTTGTTCGCGATGCCCCTCACGCATCCGATGCCCAACGCCATCACGTCGGCAACACCACTTGGTCTTCTAAAGTTTGAAGGAAAAGGAACAGCGCTCACCAATCTCATCGTTGGCAGCACCAGCGGATCGCTTGGTGAAACTGCAGCGCTTGTCATACTGGCCGGCGGCATTTATCTGGCGTGGCGCGGATATCTCAATTGGCGAGTTCCCGTTAGCATCCTCGTCACGGTGTTGGCGTTCAGCGCAATTCTGCATTTCGCTGACGCGACGAAGCCCGATCCTCTTTTCATGATTTTCTCCGGTGGGTTGATGCTCGGTGCCGTTTACATGGCGACCGACATGGTCACTTCGCCGATCACGAATCCCGGGAAGTGGATATTCGGTGTGGGCATCGGAATACTCGTCGTGGTGATTCGCGTGTGGGGCGGATTACCCGAAGGAGTGATGTACGCAATTCTATTCATGAACGCGTTGACACCGTTCATTAACAGAGCAACGCAGCCTCGAGTGTTCGGCACGCAGCTCAGAACGGCAGCATGAGCGCGCATCATCACGGGCCGCCTGCTGCGCCGAGCGCAATCGCTGTCACACCCCCTGCGACAGCGAAAGCGCCGGAGGTTTCATCCTTCAAGTTGCTTGCAACGCTCGCCATCGCAGGCGCAGCAGCGGGATTGCTGGTTGTCGGGGTTTACAAGGCAACTCTGCCGACGATCGAGAAACACGAAGCTGCAAAAGTCGAAGGCGCAGTTCGTGAAGTTCTCAAAGCGCCCGCGCGATGGGATACTCTTTACTTACAGAAAGGCGCGCTCACAAAATCTCCCGTTGCCGGTGACGACAGGAAAGCACTGCCAACTGCGTATCTCGGATTCGACGGAGCTGGCCAGGAAACCGGAGTTGCTGTCACCGCGCAGGAACCGGGTTTCCAGGAAGAAGTTCTTCTGATGATTGGCTTCGAGCCGTCGAACGGAAAACTGATCGGGTTCAAGGTGATCGAAGAGAAGGAGACACCGGGACTCGGCGACAAGATCGAGCGCGACTCCGCATTTGGATCGCAATTCCCCGGACGTGCTACACCACTCAAAGGTGTGAAAGTCCGCAATGCGAGCGACCCGAATCAGGTCCAGACAATTACTGGTGCGACAATCTCTTCGCGCGCCGTGATTCGCATCATCAATCACGCCGTAGAGAAGTGGCAGCCGTTACTTGTTGCCTACGAAAAAGGAGGTGCGAAGTGAGCACCGCTGTTGCTCCCGGCCCGGCGGTCTTCGCACCTGCACCGACGCCTGATTTTGTTCCGGGCGCACCTCCGGCTGGGCCGCTGACCGCCGATGTGTGGCGCGGCATCGCGGCCGAAAATCCGGTTCTCGTGCAGATGCTCGGAATGTGTCCGACAATGGCCGTCACCAACGTTCTCGCGAATGGCATCGCAATGGGATTGGCGACGACCTTCGTCCTCGTCGGATCAGGATTGTTTGTGTCGCTTTTCCGAAAATACATTGCCCACGAAGTTCGGATCACTTCGTACATCCTGATCATCGCGACATTCGTTACGGTTGCAGATCTCCTTCTCGCGGCAAGCTTCCCGGACATCAGCAAGGCACTGGGGCCTTTCATCCCTCTCATCGTCGCGAATTGCCTGCTGCTTGGCAGAGCTGAAGCGTTCGCTGCGAAAGTCGGCCCGGTGCGGGCCGTAGCAGACGGATTGGGAATGGGCATCGGCTTTACCCTCGCGCTCGCAGCGATGAGTGCGATCCGCGAGCTGCTCGGTCGCGGCTCACTGCTCGGCATCGATATCCTCGGTCCTCGATGGGAGCCGTGGGTGTTCATGGTGTTGCCCCCAGGCGGATTCTTTACGCTCGGCCTGTTGTTGATCACAGCCGGTTGGGTCGATCAAATGAAGCGACGACGCCGCGCAGCGGTGGCCAGATGAGCAACCTCGCCTGGATCTTCGCCTCGACTCTTCTCGTGAACAACTTCACCCTCGTGATGTTCCTCGGGCTCTGCTCTTTCTTCGGCGTCACGTCCAAGATCGAGACTGCGTGGCGTCTCGGCCTGGCAAATACTTTCGTGCTGATCATTACAGCGGTGAGCACGTGGATTCTGAACACTTACGTTCTCTCGCGCACTCCGTATCTGCGAACGATTGCATTCATCGTTGTGATCGCATCAGCGGTGCAGATCGTCGAGATGATGGTGAAGAAATATTTTCCGGTTCTTTTCCGTCAGCTCGGGATTTACCTGCCGCTGATCACGACAAACTGCGCCATCCTCGGGCTCGCACTCTTTCAGACCAGCCGGCACTACACGTTCGTCGAGGGTCTTGTCTTCGCACTCGGCGCCGGCTTCGGTCTCACGCTCGCGCTCTCGCTGCTCGCTTCGATCCGCGAGCGAATGGAAGTCGCGGATGTTCCTGTGATCGCGCGGCGAATGGGACTGGTGCTCGTCGCCGCAAGCTGCCTCTCGCTCGCATTCATGGGATTTGCCGGGATGGGAAGCCAATGATCGACGCAATCGTAGGAATCGTATTGATGGCCGGATTGTTCGTGTTGTTCGGTGCAATCAAGTACCGCGGCTGCACAGGACATTGCGCGGGATGCACCGGCGCCTGCGGCCGTTACACCGAAGGAGATCAAAATGACAGGTAGTCCATTCAATGGCCGACGTCCGGACAGGCGCGAATTCCTCACTGTAGGAATGGGAATTTTTGTGGCGCTCTCGATGCCTGTCGCGCTCCGCCGTCATACATCGTTGGTCAAGCGCACGTTCCCTTTGATGGGCACCATCGCCGAGCTGCAGGTCGCACACAAAGACGAGCGGTTCGCAGAGGACGCAATCGATGCGGCGATCGCCGAGCTGCAATGGGTCGAGCATACAATGACCCGCTTCCGCAGCGACTCCGACATCGGACGTGCCAATCGCAATGCAGGACGCGATGGAGTTCGCGTGAATGCGCAGACGGCATTTGTAATCGCCGCTGCATTGCGCGCGGCGTCGATCAGCGATGGCCGGTTCGATCCGGCAGTCGGCGCGGTTTCGGAATTGTGGGATGTACTCAATCGCCACGAACCGCCGCCGAGTGATCGAGTTCATCGACTTGCTGCGCGCGGTTTCTGGAGGAAAGTCGATCTGTCGATTCAGTCTGCTGGATCACGTGTTCGATTCGACGATCCCGATTTGCACCTCGACCTCGGGGCAATCGCAAAGGGATACGGTGTCGATCGCGCGACTGACGTGTTGCGGGCACGCGGGGTACAACACGCGATTGTAACTGTCGGTGGCGATCTGTTTGCACTTGGCAATTCGCCGGAACGCGAGCCGTGGACGGTCGGTATTCGCTCACCACACGATCGTCACGCATTAGCCGCGACTCTTCGAGTCACGGACCGCGCAGTCGCAACGTCTGGTGACTACGAGCGATTCTTTCGCTGGCGTGGAATGCGGTTCCATCATTTGATGGATCCTGCTACTGCAGCGCCACGACGAACGCCATTCCACAGTGCGACAGTGCTCGCCGATTGTTGCATGCACGCTGATGCCGCATCGACATCCGTGTTCGGTTTGCCGCGCGAAGCCGCGCTGGTGATTGCGCGCCGACTCGACTCGAACGCTGAAGTAATCCCACTGACATGAAACGCATTTCACGGAGGCTGCAATGAAAGCGATCAACGCGTACTGCTCGGCCTGCGATCAGGATGTAAGGCTTGTGCTCACCGATGAGCCGGTGGCCGACGGCCCGTCACCGATTCACGATCGCGAAGTGGTTTGTCTCGAGATCGGGGAGCATTGCTCCGGCGCTCTCTGCCCTGTCGGCGCAGTACCGGCGGTTGTGATGGCAGCGCGACTCGTTCGCAACGGGTTGCAAACCCAAATGCAGCCGATAGTGAAAGGGCATTGTCCGGGCTGCGATACCTCGAGCGACATAGTGATCGTCAGTCGCGATTCTTGTATTTGCGCGAGTTGTGGGACGACTTCGAAGCGAGAGGAAATCGAGTTCGCTACTGCGAGTTAGGGCGCGTTCTCCCTAACTCACAGTGCCGGTCTTGTTTGTCTCAATAGCCGTGGGTGGTAACTCACTGAGATGGTGAACCACTGCGCTTTATAGTCATCGAGGTTGTTGCCGAGGAAAATTCCACTTCCCTCCGCAGGCAGTAGACCTAGCGTCCTGAAATCATTCTGCGCCCATCGCTCGGTTTGGTATCGGGCGGTCAGTCCCCATTCGGGCGTAACCAGGAATGTCGCGAATATCGACATCGGCTGATACTTCTGCGTCACGAGCGGAAGATCAGACGCAGTCGCGGCGAAATTCTGCGCGGCAGTTCCCCCCGCAGGCGGTAGCGGATTGAACGTTGCCATTCTGAACTTTGCGCTCGACGCATCGATCCGGCCGCCCCCCTCCAGTCGATCCTGAATGAGACTCACGTGAAATCCACCACTCACCGTGTGAATCTCGTCGCGGTTGTTGGAGACCCAATCGTAAGTGGGGTTGTTGAGTTGACCTGTCGCTCGGTACTTGGAGCGGAGGCGCGTCAGAAATCGTTCGTGCGTGATGCTTCCGTCAACGGAGAATCTATCGGACATGCTCCACGAAACGTCGCCGCCCTCCACGTTGCTCCGATCGCTTTGCAAACCGTAAGCGGAATGAGGATAGTCGTCGTGCCCCACGGCCCACGTGCCTGACATCGTAAGCGCATCGATTGGCGTCAGCGTTGCGATGATATTCGTCCGCTCGCGATCGCGATCAGCCTGATCGAACCGTCGGTGCAGCGGATTGTCCGTCGTTGTGTTCTGAATGTATTCGCCGTGAATTCGGCGACGCCCGGTTGTGTAGCTCGTTCTCAGCGACATCCAGTCGAGTATGCCTATGTCGGCGCTTACACGCGGAGATCCTTCTCTCAAATCTGCTACGTTGCGCGCCTCACTCCTCTTCCACGCTTCGTAACCGTAGCCGGCCGAGAGGGTGACGGGTACGCGTGTCACTCGCCACGTTGCGCCCGCGTCGGCGTTTCTCCTCGTGAACGGCAGCAGGTCGCGATCCTCCGCCGCTGCAATCGAGCGGTCATTGGTGATGAGGAACGGCACGCTCTCCACATCCACTTTGTCGCGGAAGCTGAATGTTCGAAGGCGAGCGGTGAGAGTGAGCGGTGCGAGCGGCCGGCTCACTCCGGAGAGATAGAGCATCGACGTTCCCGAACTCCCACCGAGACTTAGCGGCAGCGGCTGGTTCGGAACCGGTATTGCGCTATTGATCGTGACTGGAATGAACGGCTCGTCCTGCACCCACAAACTGTAGCTGCCGCTTGCATTGATTCTCGTTCTATAGGGAAGGTTCCAGGCCGCGTTCACCATTCCCGTGTGCGCGTGATTGCTCGGAGCGAGCGCTGTTCTCCCACGCGATGAACCCGTGGTTGCAGCATCTGCGATGAGGACTGGATTGTCCGACGTCACTGACGTAAACCCGTTGTGAAACAGTGACAAGTCGTACGATCCGATGATCTGGAAAGTCGGAGAAGAGTATCCATCAGTGAACTTCAGATCCTGCATGGTCTGGTCGATCGGCTCGAGGATTTCACGCAAATTGTTGCCCGGCGATCCGAACGCCATTCCCATCGGTCGTCGTCCCGTCTTGTCGATATTCGTGTATTCAGTTCGAAGATCCCATTTCGTCGACGGCGTGTAGGCCGCAGTGGCCCGCACCGCGTTCCATAGTGTGCGCACCGGCGAGAGATACGGCGCCGATGCTTTCCACGCAGTCGTGTCGGGCCGTGGAGTTGGAAGAACAAAAACACCCGGACTCGCTTCGCTGCCGAACGAGCGAGCATTCGTGCTGAACGTATGCGGGATCCGATCCCATCTGAGCTGCACGTCGTAAACACCGGGGCTGTTGCCCCTTAATCTCACCGTCTGGTCACGCTGTCCGAAATTCGTTCCGTTGACCTGAAAAACAGTGATGCTGTCTCGCGCAGTGTAATTGGCCAGCAGGTTGAGAACGACTGGTCCGGTCGGCAGCGATTTGTATTCGAAGAGTTTTGCGCGCGCGAGCTCCGGGGGCTTGTCAACGAAGGATCGGTTGCCAATCTCAGCGGCATACAGAAAGGAATTTGGACCATACGAAGGGAGCGAGCTTTGCGCGGGAGCGTCAGGCATGAATGTGCTATCTGGTGCGGCCTTCGCCGCCGTATCTGATGGAGCCTTCGCCGTCGTATCCGGTTTAGCCTTCGCCGTCGTATCCGGTTTAGCCTTCGCCGTGGTATCCGGTTTAGCCTTCGCCGTGGTATCCGGCTTGGTCTTTGGAGACTGGGCCGCAGCAACAGAATTCATCGCGACGATCAAGACTGCCGCGGCTGCAACGCCGAATATCTGCATCCTGGTACGCATGCCAGGTCTCCGGTCAGAGGCTATCGGGTAAAGAACTTGCCCGATGGATGGTTGGATCCATGAATGTTGAAGTGACAGTCGACGCACTGACGTCCGCGAATGAAACGCGCGTCAACGCCTGTGATCCCGCGTGGCTGCGTCGGGTGAGATGTTGGATCATGACACTGCTGGCACAAACGCGGCTTCGGAACTTTGAGAAGCTTTTCGTGAGCGGTGCCGTGAGAGTCGTGACAGTTTGCGCAGCTCTCCACAACCGGCGGATGCTGCCATAGGAATGGTCCGCGCTTTTCAGCATGACACGTGAAGCACACCTCGTTCACCGAGCTCGCGACGAGCAGCTTCTCGTTCGGAGAGCCATGCGGATTGTGGCAGCCGGTGCAATCCATCTTCTTTTCGCCAACCGGCATGTGCGAGCCGCGCAGCATTTGGGCAGCACGCTGTTGATGACAACGCGCGCAAGTCTGCGGAACAGTTTCCTTGCGCAGATTCGATCTGTCGGAAACGGAATGCATCAACGTGTGGCAGCCGGTGCAGGAAATGTCTCGCGTTTCATGGACGCTTCCCGCCCACATCGCTCGCGCGGTTTTCTCATGGCAACTGAGGCATGCCGCGTCTCTCGCCTTCACCGTTGTTTTTGACTTTGGGCTGAACGAGATGAGCTGACCGATCTCTTCTCCACCGGAGTTCGCATGCGTCTTCCCGGGACCGTGACACGATTCGCAACCGAGCGCTTCGTGACTGTCGCGGGGACGATGAATCAGAAGGCGTCCCTTTATCGTTCCGGCGAAGGCGGCATTTTCCTTTGCGTGACAGTCGAGGCAGCTCGCTGTACCTGCATAGCCCGGCGGCAGCGTATCTTGCGGCCGCGTCGGTTTCCCCTGTGCGAGCGCTCCGCCCGGACACAGTGCTGCAAGAGCAATTCCGAAGAGCCACCGCATTATTTCACTCCTACTTGGCGAACGTCTTGATGTAGTCGGCCACCCACTCCATCTGCTCGTGACTCAGCTTGTCCTTGAACGACTTCATGTCCTGGTTCTTTCCTTTCGTCAGGATAGTGACGATCGAATCCTTTGAGTGCTTCACGAAAAACACCGAATCGAACGTCGCAATCTTCGGGTATTTCGTCTTCATCGTCTTTGGAGCAACGCCTCGCACGCCGTGACATTTGCGGCAGTTCTCCTCGTAAGGAGCCTTACCCTGGGGCTCCTGGATCCGCACTGCTGCTGCGGCGTTGTGATGGGCGTAGGTCGCGCCGACGACGAATGTGGCGATGGCGCCAATCACTGAAAAAGCTCTCACTTCTCCTCCTTTGGTTTGACGGGTTCCGGGAATGTGTCATTGAACTGCGGCTGCCGACTCGGATCACTTCGGCCGCGAAGCGAACCGAGATAGCGCGCCAGCTCCTCGATTTCCTGATGACTCAGGGTCGGGGGTCCGTACGCCGGCATCTTCGAATCCGGATGGAAGCGCACCGGATCTTCGATGAAGCTATGCAGCCACGCGGTGGAATGCTTGAGACCCACGTCCGTCAGCT
>JBGQKT010000153.1:0-8290 GCA_041499635.1 Gemmatimonadaceae bacterium | reverse complement strand
GTCGACGGTACGATGCGAAATGCTTTTGTCGTTCGTACAGGCGGCGGTATTTGAGGCGTGGGCGTCTGAGGCATCGGCGTCTCAACCGTAGGCGTTTGAGGCGCGGCCGCGGTCAACATGTTGAGATCCGTCCGTGCGATTCGCACGATCTGCGTGCTGTCGAGCTCGACGTACGCATCCGGTCCCTTTATGCCGGTGACCTTTACGACAGTGCCGGGAATCAGAAACCATCGCTGAATTCCGCCGGTGAGTGCATATGCGGTGACGACTCGGTCGGTGTCGTTGCTGACCGTCGCCGGACCGATGAGCGTCGCGTATTGCGCAGGCGAGAGAAGCTGGACTGTATCCGGTTTCGTCACCGACGGTTGCTGGAGTTTGATGGGAACCGTGAGTCGCGCGACTTCAGAGCCCGCTGCTGCAACGAGGTCGTATTGCGGCCGATCTGCGGGTGGATTGGCGAGCCATCCCATGAACGCACCGTTCGGCCACACCGGAGTGGCGACGCCGTTGATCGTCAGTGCGGCATCGCCGTTTCCGGCTGATCCAAAAATGAAGTTCGAATCCTTCGACTGGATGAGCTGGCCCGCGGACGGATAAACGACTTTTATCTCCAGCGGGCCGGTCATGTGAGGGACGGGCGGAAGAGCCGCATTCGCCGCCGGCAGCGGTGCGGGCACTGTTGGCACCGGAAGAGTGGTAACTGGCACAGGCACGGGAACTGGCGTAGGCGCAGCGGGGTTTCTCGGTGCACATGCAGCTGCGAAAACGGTGACCGCAAAACCAGAAATGAGCGCGCGCGAGATTCTCGTTGTCATCTAATAGGGTTGGTCGTCTTGTTGTGAAGTTATTGCATGGTCGGTACCAAAGGTCGATCGATAGGGTAGTCACTCTAGGCGCATCCGCATCGTCTGGCCTATATTCTCGCGAATGCATTGGCGCTACCTAACTACATCGATTTCGTTTTCGGGCATGCGCCGCACCATTGGGCGCATCTTTACATGAGGAACGAGCCCTTCACCGCGGAATTTCCGGCGCTTCCTGATGGAACGCTGGAAATAGCCGGGAGAACGGACGTTGGCCTCGTGCGAGAGCACAACGAAGACTCGTTCTTGTTCGGGGATCTTACCTCGGGCAAATGCGTCAACGAAAACGATGCTCCAGTGCTTCGCGTCGAGGCCGTGCCCTCGATGATGATGGTGGCCGATGGCGTCGGGGGCGCGGCTTCAGGTGAAATCGCGAGCTCGATGGCGACGAAGATCGCCTACGATTATTTGCGCGAGCGTTGGCAGCGAGGCGGACTGAAAGGAACGGTCATCGTCGCCGATGCGCTGCAACAGGCGCTGTTCTCCGCAAACAAGGCGATTCACGCGCACGCCGTCGCGAATCGCTCGCATCACGGAATGGGTACGACCGCGACTCTCGCGCTCACGGTCAACGGCATGATCTACTTCGCACAGGTCGGCGATAGTCGCGCGTACATTATCCGCGATGGAGTCGCGAAGCAGATGACTAAGGATCAATCGCTCGTTCAGCGAATGGTCGATGCCGGGAAAATGACGCAGGAGCAGGCGGAAAAAAGCGAGCACCGCAACATCATTCTTCAGGCGCTCGGCCCGGAAGAAGCGGTGGTACCCGAGCTCACCCGCGATCGCCTGATTGACGATGACATCGTACTTCTCTGCAGCGATGGGCTTTCCAATCAGGTGACATCAGCCGAAATCGTGAAAGTCGCGTCGGAGACGCGAGATATTGAAGCCTTCTGCGCCGTGCTGATTCAACGCGCCCTCGATACCGGTGCGCCCGACAACGTGACCGTTGTCGCAGCCCGCTTCATCAGCGATAAAACGGAATCGGATAAACCAGCTGCCTGACGATCGTCAGGCAGCTACTGCGGGCTCGTCGGTAGTAACTCCTTCATGCTCTGCCGCGCCAATTGGGAGATCGCGATTCCATGGTGCAATGAACGGCAGCAATAGCAGACAAGGAACGCCCGCAAACACCGTGATCAAAAAGAATGTCGGCCAGCCGACGGACTCCGCGATCTTCCCTGCAGGCGATACCAAAACGTCTCGACTCGCTGCCATCAGGCTCGAGAGCAACGCGAACTGTGTCGCCGAGAAGCGCTTGTTGCACATCGTCATCATGTAGGCGGTGAGCGCCCCGCTCACGAGACCGAGCCCGAAGTTTTCAATGACGATCGCAAACACCATGTAATTCTGGTTTCGCCCTGCGTTTGACAATCCGTAATACGTCAGATTGCTGAGCGCCTGAACTATCGCAAAGATCCACAGCGGCTTGTTCATTCCGAAGCGCGCGATGATGGCGCCGCTCGCGACTGATCCGACAATGACGGCAATCAGTCCCGCACCGCCGAGCACGACACCAATCTCTTCCTGCGTGAAACCGGTCTTGAGGAGAAATGGAGTCGTCATCGCACCGGCAAGACTGTCCGAGTATTTGTAGACGATGATGAAGAGGAGAACGAGAAGTCCGCGAACGACGCTGGAACGAGTGAAGAATTCGCGGAACGGAAGTATCACCGCCTCGCTGAGGCTTCGAGGCGGGGCCTCATGCAGAACGGGTTCCGGCGCGAAAATCGACGTTAAGATGCCGATGAGCATGAGTGAAGCGAGGATCAGATAGACCGTCGGCCACGATAGACGATCGGCAAGAATCAAAGCCGCCGATCCCGCGAAAAGCATTGCGAGTCTGTAACCCAGAACCCAAACGGACGCGCCTGCTCCCATCTCGCGCTCCGCCAATACGTCGGTTCTGTACGCATCGCCGACGATGTCCTGCGACGCGCTGAGTAGCGCGATCAGAATTGCGTTCACCGCGAGCATGCGGAGTCCCGTCACCGGATCGTGGAACGCCATCGCCGCGATCGCGATGAGAAGCGCGACTTGCGTTATGACAAGCCATCCACGACGTCGCCCGAGAAACGGCGGAATGAACCGATCGAGCGCGGGAGCCCAGAGAAACTTCAGTGAATAAGGAAGGCCGGCGAGACTGAACCACCCGATAGTTGCCAGGCTCACGTGCGCCGTCGTCATCCACGCCTGAATTGTCTTTCCGGTTCCGGTCAGGTAGAGCGGCAGCCCGGATGAAAAACCGAGCAGAAGCAGTACAACCATTTTTCGTTGTCCGAAAACACGGAACGCGGAAGTGGATCCCGATGCGGTCATGTGGATGCTCCAGTTTCGTGCGGACGTGATGCAGTTTTTTTCATCCCTGCAAGAACGCGCGCCGCAGCTCGCTGCATGACCTGCTCTCCTCCCCAGGCGCAGAGAACCGGAGCGTCGCCGGGAATCGACGCGGCAAGACGCGGATGGCTGAACTGAACGACGACGACATCCTGGTTCTTCTCGCGTGACGAAGTGATAGCGCCGCGCACTGCATCGATCGCAGCCGCCGAATATCCCGGGCGTCCCTTCCACGAGCGAACGTCACCGAACAGAGCGACGATCACCCCACTATTTGTATTTCCAGATGGCGCGTCACGTTTTTCCGCCTGAATCCCCTCTGCGTTTAACTCATCGAGAAATGGCTGGCGAGACGGTGCCGGATATGGACCGCCCAAGTCGTCATCGACAACGATCACTTCGACAACCTCGGAAATCGTGAACGGCTCGCCACGCACTCGGTGGATCACTCTCTCCGCAAGTTGTCGCGCCCAGAGCACGTCGTCCTCGGTCACCTTCGACGGACGACGCTCAGCGTTTGCCCAATCCGTCCAGTGCTTTCGCCTCTCGATTGAAAGATCGATCTCGTCGCGATTCAGCTCACCGTTCTCCAACGCACGATCGATCGCATCGATGCACGCCTTGAGATTTGTTGGATACAAAAGGATATCACATCCCGCTCCGAGGGCTTTTACGACCGCAGTTGTTTCACCGCCGCCAAGCACGCCCTCCATGATGAGAGCATCTGTGACAACGAGTCCAGGGAATCCAAGGTCTCCACGAAGGACTTCTCCCAGAATTGTTCTCGAGAGTGTCGCTGGCGTTCCCGAAGGATCAAGCGCCGGAAAAGCGACATGTGCAGTCATAACCGCCGCAACTCCTGCTTCGACCGCCGCTTCGAATGGAACAAGATCCGTCGCCGCCAATTCCTCGGCGCTCGCATTTACCACAGGTAGCCCGGCGTGTGAATCTGTAGTCGTGCGACCGTGTCCGGGAAAATGTTTTGCGCACGCGAGAACGCCGCATGACTGACATGCATCTATCCACGCGATCGCAGCAGCAGCAACCGCGCGCGGATCGCTGCCGAGCGAGCGCGTGCCGACGATTGGATTTTCCGGCTCGATGTCGAGATCGCAAACTGGCTGGTAGATCCAGTTGATCCCGAGCGTGCGCGCTTCGCGTGCGCTCAGCGCGGCGGCGCCGCGCAACGCTTCTTCGTCGCCGAGGGATGCAATTGCGGCGAGCGGTGGCAGTCCAATCGCGCCTGCGAATTGTTGTCCCGCACCGCGCTCGAGGTCAGCGCCAATGAGAAGTGGAATGCGAGATCGTGCGCGAATGTCCGCGATCAAATCACGGACTGCGTCTCGCTCGCCGCCGAACAGAATGAAGCCGCCAACTCCGAGCTCGAGCGCCTCGTCGATTGCGGGCCGCAAGGATTCGTATCCATGATCCTTGTCCCAGCGGATTGCGGGCAGCATCAGCTGGGCGACCTCAGTCATGGTGGTGTGAGCTTTCCCAGAATTCGCGGCCCACGTGCGCCTGTTGCTGACGGAACATTGCCCGGCCTCCCCCTTAGGTGGAGATAGCCTAGCAATGCAAAGGCCACGACTTCCTTTGCCTCGCCATCGAAGAACACATCGTCGAATAATCGTACCGGCACTGGCGCAACTGCGGCGGCGATGGCCTTGACCAATGCAGGATTCTTTGCGCCACCACCGGAGACAATCGTCTCCTCGATCGGCTCGGCTATGAATCGTCGATAAGAATCGGCGATGCTTCGCGCCGTGAGCTCGACTGCCGTCGCAATGATGTCTTCGTCAGTGCAGCCCGCGCGTTCCGCGCGGCATTGCTGAATCAGATCATCGGTATAACGGGGACTGAATAATTCCGGACCGGTGGATTTCGGCGGCTCGGCGGCAAAGTAGGGATCTTCGAGCAGCCGTGTGACGACGGTGCTCACGGATTTTCCCGCGAGCGCAAGCTTGCCGTCAACATCGTAGGGCAAATCGTGACGCAATGCGCGCGTCACTTTGTCGATCACACCCGCTCCCGGCCCGGTATCGAACGCGCGCACGCCGGTTCGATCTCCTCCCGGCGGAACGACGGTCACATTGCCGATTCCCCCTAAGTTCTGCAAAGCGCGCCAACTCGTTGGTGATGAAAAGATCATCGCGTCTGCAATCGGAACGAGCGGTGCGCCCTGGCCGCCTGCAGCGACATCGCGAACTCTGAAATCACTCACGACAGGAACTCCGAGTCGCTCGGCGATCACCGCTGCTTCGCCGAGCTGCCACGTCGAATGTCCGGGCTCGTGCCAGATGGATTGACCATGCGAAGCAATCGCCAAAATCTCCGAGCGCGAAACTCCGGCTTCGGCGATCGCCTGGACTGCGGCGCTTGCAAGCCACTCTCCGAGATCGAAACCGAGTCGACAGTATTCTGCTGGCGTTCCCTCAACCAATGCGCGCGCGAGTCGCTCACGTTCCGTTCGTGTGTACGCGCGACCTGTGAAACCGACGAGCTCAGCGTTTACCGCGGCCTCGCCGCGATCTGTGAAGCGCACGACCGCCGCGGCGATTCCATCGAGAGAGGTACCGGACATCAGCCCAACCATCAGCGCGCCGCGTTCGGCGGTGGACGTAGCGGTCATTCGGGTACAGGAGGCGGTGCATCCGGAATCGCACGTCGAATCACACCACCCGCGCGCGCGAGCGCAGCTTCGGCTTCATCGCGCGAGACACCAAGCTTCTGCATCACGATCGCGGTCTTCACGCTCTTGCCTGCGGCCTGCAACAACTTTCGCGCTTCTTCGCGCGTCACTCCACACACTTCGACGACAATTCTTTCGCTGCGATCCTTGAGCTTGTTGTTCGTCGCTTTGAGGTCGACCATCAAGTTGCCGTACGTCTTCCCAAGGCGAATCATTGCGCCTGTCGTGATCATGTTGAGAACGAGCTTGGTCGCGGTTCCGGCTTTCATTCTTGTCGAGCCGGTCACGACTTCCGGACCAACGAGTGGAAGTATCGCCACATCTACTTCATTCAGAACTTCGGGTGGCGGTGGAGAGCACGAGATGATTCCGGTTCGCGCACCTCTTTCACGCGCGCGGCGTATAGCAGAGTGCACGTACGGCGTCGTGCCCGATGCGGCGATTCCAATGACGAAATCATTTTGACCGACAGATTTTTCGTCGATCGCTTTCGCGCCGTTTTCAGCGACGTCTTCAGCGCCTTCCTGAGATCTCGTGAGCGCCGGCAGACCGCCGGCGATAATTCCCTGCACCATTTCCGGTTCGGTGCCGAATGTTGGCGGACATTCACTCGCATCCAGAACGCCGAGTCGCCCTGACGTTCCTGCGCCGACGTAAAAAAGGCGCCCGCCCTTTCTGAAGGAGTCTTCCGCGATGCCGATTGCGACGGCGATTTCTTCGCGCTGCGTAAAGACCGCATCGGGAACCATGCGATCTTCGGTGTTTATGACATCAACGATCTCCAGAGGCTTGGCGAGATCGATGGAAGCGGTCCGCGGATTGCGACGCTCCGTCGCCCTGGGATCAAGCATTCGTTGTTGCGGGGTGGTGCACGACCAAACTTACCGGCCGCTTCGAGCGAGCCGCAAGCATTCGGAGCTTACGTGAAAAAATATATTCTGCTGGCTGCGCTCCTCCTCGTCGCGACTTCGGCGAACGCGCAGATCCAGCGACGAGGTGCAGTTTCCAACGAGCCGTCGATGTGGGTAGATCTCGGACTCGGCGTGTACAGTGCAAACGGAATCAGCGATGGCGCCACAAACAGCACGTGGGACTTTGGCAATGGAACCGATTGGCAGTATCGCGCAGCACTCGAGAAAGAATTGCAGAATCAGTTTTCACTCGGCGGCGTGGTGACGTACGTGAACGTTCCCTTTGTGTACAGTGGACCAAACTGCGGCGGCGGGTGCGATGCGCATCTTGATCTGACGTCTGTCGGCGCATCGTTTCATGCGGGCGGCGGTCAAGGACTACATCAGGTGATCGAGGTCTCGGCAGGCGCTGCGTTTTACAGGAATCTCACTAGAGATTCCGACAAGTTTAAGCTCGCTCCGACAGGTGGAAACACAGATCCGTTCTTTACCTTCGGCTACGGTTTCGGTTACACTTTCAACCCGACCATGCAGCTCAGCATCGTGCAGGATTATGGATTGGCGCTGCATGAGCGCACGGGGCTCACCAACGATCAGAGCAACACTCTGACGCAGCGCACGACGCGATTGAACTTCAGAATGGGATTCGGATCTCAGACAAGGCGGCGGCGATAAACACTTACGGACTGCGGACAACGTTCGCTGCGCTGCTGCTTGCGGGCTGCGCGCCCGCAGTGAATACAATCAGCGATGGCTCGAGCGCGCTTCCTCCCAGGGAGCGCGCCGTTTTTCCAAACGATTGGCGATATCGGAGCGGAAGCTCAGCGGCGTTCGCCGAACACGCGATGGTCGCGAGTAACAGCCCGCTTGCGAGCGAAGCGGGCCTCGAGATTCTGCGAGCGGGCGGCAATGCGGTCGATGCAGCCGTTGCCGTCGGATTCGCAATGGCGGTGGCGTATCCCGAAGCCGGCAACATCGGCGGCGGCGGGTACATGATCATCCGACTCGCTGATGGTCGCACTGCAGCGCTCGATTATCGCGAAGTCGCACCCGGCGCGGCGTTTCGCGACATGTACGTCGATTCCACTGGGAATCTCACGAAGATGGGAGTTGTTGGGCGGGCGGCTTCCGGCGTTCCGGGCGCTGTCGCCGGACTGACGGCGGCGCTCTCGAAGTACGGAACGATGCCGCTCGACAAAGTCATGGCGCCGGCAATCAGATTGGCCTCCGAAGGATTCATTGTCGACAGTGCGCTCGCGCAATCCGTGCTCGAGAAGGACACGATCATTCGACGATTCGCCGGCGCGGACATTTTCCTTCCCGGCGGAAGATCGTTGGCCCGTGGATCGCGATTCGTTCAGTCAGATTTAGCGGAGACGCTGCGACGAATTGCCCGTGAAGGCGCTCCCGGATTTTATCGCGGGCCAGTCGCCGAGATGATTGCGGCGGAAATGCAGCGGGATTGTCCTCAAGGAGTTGGAGAGCGG
>JBGQKT010000152.1:0-8298 GCA_041499635.1 Gemmatimonadaceae bacterium | reverse complement strand
TTCCTCGGCGACAATGTTTATCCGAACGGAATCCCCGAAGAAGGGCAGGCCGAGTATGCGGATGCGCGCCGGCGACTCGAACCGCAGGTGAATGCGATTCCAAAGGGCGTGCGCGGAATCTTCATTCCCGGAAATCACGACTGGGGCGGCGAGAGTGGGACGCCATTCGGACTCTTTGCTATCCGACTGCAGGAAAAAATGATCGCCTCGATGGCGGGGGGGCGCGATATCAAAATGCTCCCCGTCAATGGGTGCCCGGGTCCTGCTGCCGTCGACATTGGAAGATTGAGATTACTCCTCCTCGACACGCAGTGGTGGCTTCACGATTACATCGTTCACGACGCGAGCTCGAATTGTCAAACAACAACCGGCGCAGTCACGGAGACGCTGCGTCAGCTCGTCCAAGAGAAAATGCCGGGACGAGTTACGATCGTTGCAGGGCATCATCCGCTGATGACCGGCGGTGAGCACGGCGGATACTGTGGAATCGTCGGTCCGTTCCGCCGGTTCGGCGGCTCTCCTCAGGATATTCTGTCGGGAGCGAATCGAACGATGCGCGATTCAATAGAGAGCGCGTTTCGCGGGCAGCCGCCGCTCGCATTCGTCGCGGGGCACGATCACAACCTTCAGGTTCTCAAGGGTGATCCCAACATCAGATACATTCTCGTGAGCGGGGCGGGATCGGAAACGAAACTCGCCTGTACTGTGCGACTGCGCGAGAGCTACTACGTCGCGCAACATCGCACGGGCTTTATGCGCGTCGACATCATGCACAACAAGGGCGTGCTGCTCAGCGTTTATCAGTTCGCTGCATCAGGAATCGGCGGCCTCTCCTACACAAAGTGGCTGGAGCTGCGATGAGGAATCACACGATTTGGCTGAGCATACTCGGAGTTGTTTGCGCTCCAATCGTCGCGGGCGCGCAATCGGATATCACGCATGCTCAACAGGAGGTTTTGTTGCTCGAGGCGACGCCGGTTGGAGCGCTTCCGCCAATCGCGCTGCCGATGCCGGCGAGTCGCAATCACAGCTACTGGGGATTTCGTCTTCAAACGGGCGACAGAGAGAGCCCTGGTGAATCGGGCCTTCCTGCGTTTGCAGGTGGAATCGATTTTCAGTATCGCGGTGGTTCGGTGATCGGTATCACCGGCGGATACCAGAAGCGCGATTGCGGTCTCATCGGTGGAGGCTGCGGCGGTCACACGCTGTTCGGTATCCGCTCGCGAATCAATCTCATGACGGGCGGTCAGACCTTTGGATCGATCTTTCACGACTACAGCTCTACCACGACGCTCGGCGGGGAAGTCGGATTGGGCTATGCACCAAATGTGGTTTCGGGAATGGCCGCGTGCAGTCTCGATTTCGGTATGCCCATTACGGTTTCGCTCGGTCAGCGAATTCGCATTGCATCGTTCCTCACGCCGGGAGTCATGTGGGACCTCAACTGCTCCGGTCCGGAATCTCCGAGTCGCCCGGCGTACCTCACAGGGTTTGGAGTTGGATTCCAGCAGCTCGGGAGTCGTGGCCTCGATGTGTACTTGGGAGTTCAGAAGATTTATCGGCGGGATTCCGGGTTTCAGATCGGCGTGAGTGTAACCTACGTGAGGCTCCCATAGCGCATTGGCGCCGGCGTACCCTTTCAGTTTACGCGTCTGGAGTTTTCAGTTTTTCTGTTCGCCGTTGTTCAGTAGCATTGCCGGGGCGACACATCTCAGCGCAGTTCCTTGATGACACTCTGATCTGTCGTCCCGGCAATGCTACGCTGTTAGACCGCTCACCCATGTGATCGGTCTGTACCCTCGAAACGCCAAACTGAAAAACTGAAAACTCCAAACGCGCAAACTGAAGCAAGGTGATCATTTGATCGTTCATTTGGTCGACGGGACATACGAGCTCTTTCGCCATTTCTATGGTCTTCGTCGATTCACCAAAGGCGAAGACCCTCCCTTTGGCGCGGTACTCGGTGTGCTCCGCACCGTAGTACAGATGTTGGAGAAAGACGCGACGCACATCGGAGTCGCGACAGATCACGTGATCGAATCGTTTCGAAATGATCTGTGGCGCGACTACAAAACAGGCGAGGGAATCGAGCCTGCTTTATGGAGGCAGTTCAATCCACTCGAGGAATACCTCGTTGCATTGGGAGTCGCGACCTGGCCGATGGTCGAGCTCGAGGCCGATGATGCGCTCGCATCCGCAGCTCACCTTGCAGCGAAGGACAAGCGAGTCGAAAAGATTTGCATCTGGACGCCGGACAAGGATCTCGCGCAATGCGTCGTCGGCAACCGCGTCGTGCAAGTCGATCGCAAGAGTGGAAACATTCGCGACGCGAATGGGGTGCGCGAAAAATTCGGAGTCGCGCCTGAGTTCATTCCGGATTATCTCGCGCTCGTGGGCGATTCGGCAGATGGGTATCCCGGTCTTCCCGGCTGTGGACCGAAGACGGCGGTGAGTCTCATTACCAAATACGGTCACATCGAGGATTTCCCTGCCGAGTCGCTTGGGAAATCCCGTGAGCAGGCGTTGCTATTCAAGGATCTCGCGACTCTTCGCGATGACGCACCGTTATTCAAGAAAGTCGACGAGCTGCGATGGCGAGGACCGAAAGATTCCTTCCCGGCGATCGCCAAGAAGATCGGTGACGCTCGCCTTGCTGAGCGCGCTCAGGACGCGGCCGATCGTTTGTCAAAGGCCACCTGATCACAGCGGGAATACGCTTCGGCCCAGGTAGCGACCGTTCGTCATATCTGTCGCGCTGAAGCGTGACGCAATCGATATGATGTGGCGTGACGAGAATCACGGGTTTGCGACTCATTTTGTTCGTCGTTTTGGCGAGCTGGATTCCCGTTCACCCGAAACGCCTTCCCGCACAATCATTGGTAACTGGAATCGCAGCCGTGGACTCGGCGAGCGTTGCGCGCAGCTCGTGGGCCGCAGCGGCGAAAGCATTCCGCGCGAACGACATCTCGTCGGCGCGAGAAGAAGTCATTCACGCCGCCGCTGCGTGGCCCACGCAGCCCGCGTATCTGTGGGGACGCGCACTTGTTGCGGCGCGAACTCGCGATACAGCGGGCCTCAAATCCGCCCTCACCGATTACGCCGCACTCGGACTCGGCAGGGATCTTCGGGCTGATACGACGTTCGCGGCGTTCGCAGATAAATCCTGGTTTGCGTCGCTCGTGAGAGAGCAGGAACGGAATCGATCGGTGATTCAACGGAGCACTGTGCGAGCGACGCTATCCGACTCAACGACATGGCCGGAAGGAATGGATTACGATTCGCGGTCGCGTCGATTCTATGTCGCGAGCGTTCGGCACAGAACGATCATCGAGCGCGCACCGAATGGGTCGGAGCGCGAGTTGATTCCTCGAGATGCGCGCGGCAATGGTGGAGTGCTCGGTTTGCGCGTCGATCCCTCGAAGGGTGTAGTGTGGGCAACGATGGCGGGATTGCCGCAGATGGAAGGATTCGCGCCCGCTGACTCGACGATCGCGTCCCTTGTTCGAGTACGCATTTCCGATGGAACGATCGAGCGACGATGGGAATTTCCAACGAGCAAGCATCACGTGCTTGGAGATCTAGCGATTGGTCCGAACGGTGATGTGTTCGTCACTGACTCTGATGAACCAGTGCTTTATCGATTGCGTCCCGGCGCAGACACGCTCGAAGCGATTCGAAATCCATTGTTCAGATCTTTGCAGGGACCCGCTCCAACACCGGACGGGCGATTCCTCTATCTCTCAGACTACTCGCACGGATTGCTGCGAGTCGATCTCGAGAAGGCAATTGTGATGCTTTTGCCTGAGCCCGCGCACGTGACGACACTCGGATGCGACGGCATCGCTTTCTATCGCAACTCGATTATCGCAATTCAAAACGGTGTGAGTCCCGCTCGCGTGATGCGTTTCACTCTGGACAAGTCGGGCGAGCGAATCGTTCGTGCCGAGATTCTGGATCGAAACTGGAAGATTGCGGACGAGCCGACAATTGGAACGATCGTGGGAGACGAATTCGTCTACGTGGCTAACAGTCAGTGGGAGAAATACAGCTACTCGGGAGCGCGAAACGTTGCGATTCCGCTGACAGCGCCCATTCTCCTCGCAATACCGCTCGGCCCTTAGTCGATTTACGAGCCGCGCATCCTCTGCTGAAACTGCTCCCGATAGTTGCGTGACAGTCGGAGCTGTTGACCGTTCTGCAACACGATCACGCTATCGCCACCGAACCACGGCTGCACTTCCTTGATTCGATTCATGTTCACAAGGAAGCGGCGATGCACTCGGACAAATCGCTTGGGATCGAGTTGCTCCTCGCACGACGTGATAGTGCTGCGAATGAGATGACTCGCCGTTCCCACATGAAGGCGAATGTAGTTCCCATCCGATTCGATCCAGTCCACGTCCTCGGCGCGCACGAACTGCGTGCGGTCCTGACGCTTCACAACAAACCGATCGAATGAGCCGGCCTCAGCCGGCTTCGTACTCGGAGCGGTCTCGCCCCGGAGGACTTCGCGCAGTAATCGGCGAAGGCGCTCGTCGTTGTCGGTTCTGCCCGACGATTCAATCCAGCGAAGAGCACGTTCCACTGCCTGATTGAAACGCTGTGACGTGTACGGCTTCAGCAGATAGTCGATTGCATTGGCCTCGAATGCGCGCAGCGCGTACTGATCGTAAGCGGTGACAAAAATTACGGTCGGCAATTCCTCGTCTTTCAGTTTGTCTAGAACGGCGAACCCATCGAGATCGGGCATCTGAACGTCGAGAAAAAGGAGATCGGGCTTGTCCTTTGCTATCGCCTCGACCGCGGCAAAGCCACCGGTGAATTCGCCTGTGAATTCGACGGTCTTATGTGCGGAGAGGAGACGCCGGATGCGGCGCCGAGCGAGTCCTTCATCGTCTACTACGAGAGCGCGGACTGTCATACTGTCGAGTAAGCGTGAGAGGGTGTGGATAAGGGAATCGCGATCCTGGAAAACGATTCCGGAGAAATCGTATTGGACTCGATCACAATGCGAACGCGATCGTGATCGAGCTCCGATGTTCTAATGAAGCCTTGTTTCGTGTAAGCGGACAGCGGCGCGAGGTCGACTGGATTCGACTGACGGGACTTGTCGGGAAGCAATCGGGTCCCCGTTACAATGATAGAACCCTTCTCAGCTGACAGGTCCATCTTCACTGCGACCGGATTATCTGAGTAATCGAGAATCGATTCAAGCGCGGCTCGCAGCACACCGTTTGGCACTCCCTGCTCGAGAGCGTCGGGTTCGGCCTGAAGATCCAACGTGAGCTCCGGGCACGTCGCGATTGCAAGCACGCGGGCGTACGCCCTCACGCTCGCGCACTCGTCTCTGACTCTGATTTCGCGATAGTACATGCCATCGAGCGTAAGCCTGAGAAATTCTCCGATGTCGGCAAGCGATTTTTCCGCGCGCACCGGATCGTTGCCGATCGTGATCTCGAGATGTCGCAGTGCGTCCAACAGGACGTTAGGCCGAAGCTCCAGCATGACTCGTTGAATCTTTGCGTCGGCGAGCTCGCCCTCGAGACGAAGCGCTTGCATTTCGCGGTCGCGAATCCAGGTCTCCACTTCGCGAATGTGCGCGATCACGAGTATGAACGCGTAGACAGAAACGCTCCAAGCGTATACTTCGCTCGATGGTGCGGACAACAGCGGTATGTCGAACGTCTGCGTAAGAATCCGCGTCGCGGCGAGATGCACGAACGCAATGATCGATGCGGACGCTGCGTGCCCAGCGATTCTCAGCACGAGGCGATCGCGGCGCAGCGGAACCGCCCGCGCGAGGGCGAATACGAGAGGCGTGAGAAGCAGCCAAACCGCCGCGGCAGTCACGTCATAACGAATTGCGCCGCGAAAGTTTGCGGCCGAATAACGATTGCGGTACAGCATGTAGACGTAGCTGTGCTGAATGCGAAGCAGCGCGACTCCAATCCAGATTAACGTCGGAGTCGCGACCGGATGGTGTCGAGCCCACCTCATCCATCGTTGTTCGCGGGGATAATCGGCTTCGGCATTTAATTCCTGCTTCGGCTCGTCTACCTGCGCATGATCGCATTCGCTTGCGCCGTCAGTCTCCGTCTTCGGTGCGAACTCCATCGGAATTTCCACCGACGCGGCAGTTCCTTCGCCGTCGAGCTCCTTTAAGGTCAGCTCGGCATCGGAGCCGTATAGAGCTTCGAGCCGCTCGCGAACATTTCGAAGACCGATGCCACGACTCGCACCGTACGAAGCTCGGCTCAAGCCAACACCGTTGTCGACAACGGATATTCTGAGGCGATTAGCAGTGATGCCCGCGCGGATTGTGATGCGACCGCGCGCCGTTCGATCCACGAGTCCGTGGTGCACGGAGTTTTCTACCAAAGGCTGAAGCACAAAGGGAGGCACAAGCGCATCTCTCGCGGCATCGTCCACTTCCTCCTCGATGACGAGCCAGTCAGCGAATCTCAATCGCTCGATTGCGAGATAGTGCGACAGTGTCTCGAGCTCTTCGCCGAGTGACACCAGAGAAGGGCCGTGACGCGCGAGTGCCGACTGGAGAAGCACGATGACATTGCGAAGCATTCGAGCCGCGCTCGCCGGCGCTTCATGTCCGAGCTCGGCGACCGAGCTGAGTGTGTTGAACAGGAAGTGAGGGCGGAGCTGAAGCTGCAGATACTCCATTTGTGCCGTTGTAAGCTGTGCCTCGAGAGCCTGCGCTTTTGCTGTTCGGTCGAGGAGAGCGTCCTGCGCCTCGAGCGCGCGCGATGCCCACATCGCGGCGAGATAACTCGCAATCGTAAGATCTGCGTAATAAAGGAGCGGTACCCCGAACGGAAACGTCGGAGGATACCCGAGCTTTGTAGCTAGAGCGCGCCGCGCAAAGGTGTGAAGGATCCCGGCGAGCACAACGAATGGCACGTGGGCCAGGAATCGAACGAACAGGGAAGAGTAGCGATTTCGAACAGCGCGACTCAACCATCCGACAACCGGCGTGAGCAGCGCCCAGATCCACGAGAGCGGCAGATAAAACGCGAACACTGATATGACCGCCATGCTCGTGCTTTCGGTGCGGTCCAATGCGGTCCACATCGCCGATTGCACAAGGCCGAACACGGACCATCCCGCGAAAAGCAAAAGCCAGCGGGAGGTGCGTGACCGGGCGTGCGTGGTCACCGGTACCTCGCGATTCGGCGCGACATGCATGGATGAAGGTTACTACGGTTGCGACCAGACGCTCGTTACGTGGGACGAAATGCCTATGGGATAGGGCAAGCGGCCCACTTCGGGGGATACCGCGAGTTAACGCTTCGCCCCAATGGCGCCCCGGTCGGTCCCATCCGAAATGACAATCAGATGAGCTGAGTCGTTCTTTCGCGCGCATGAAAGCGTTGCGAATCCTCATTATCGCGGGCGCGGCGGCTGGTTGCTTAGGCGGTAACGCTACCGGGCCAAAGCTCGAGGGCGAAGGCCGTCGAGTTTTGTTCATAGGCAACAGTTACCTCTACACCGCGGACATTCCTGGAATCGTACAAGCGCTCGCTGACTCCGCTGGCGGCGACAAGCTCGCCGTCGAAACTGTAGCGGCTCCGGACTTCGCACTCATCGATCATTGGAATGTTGGATCGGCGCGAGTTGAAATTGCGAAGGGTGGATGGGAATTTGTCGTACTTCAACAGGGACCGTCATCAGTCGAGGCGAATCGCGACACTCTTCGACTCGCAACAAAATTGTTCGCGGCGGAAATCGCAAAGGTCAACGCGCGACCCGCATTATTTTCTGCATGGCCGTCGGAAGCTCGGCGGCAGGATTTCGATCGAGCAATTGAATCGTACCGATTGGCGGCAGCAGATGTGAATGGAGTTTTCCTTCCGGTAGCGTCAGCGTGGATTGCCGCGTGGAGTCGCGATTCCAACCTCTCGTTGTATGCGGATGGTCTGCACCCGTCAGTCGACGGCGCTTATTTATCGGCGCTCGTGATCTACTCTCGTCTGCTCAGTAAATCCCCGGTAGGACTACCGTCGAGGCTGCAGCTTCAAAGCGGAGCGATTGTTACGATCGATCCTCAACGAGCTGCTCTTCTTCAGGCCTCAGCTGCGGATGTCACAGCGAAGTAACGGAAGCTCAGATCAGTTTCGCAGCAGGGGGTTGGAAGTTTTTCAGGATCTCCTTGCCAGTTTTGGGTTCATCCGGTAATTCCGTGAAAGTTCTCCCGGAGAACCTAATGCCACAGTTTGCGCGTCCGGAGTTTTCAGTTTTTCAGTGCGGCGTTTCGAGGTAACATTGCCGCGACGACGTATCTGA
>JBGQKT010000151.1:0-8312 GCA_041499635.1 Gemmatimonadaceae bacterium | reverse complement strand
GCGGATATCCGCGCCACCTCAAGGGAAACCGAATTCCGCTGGAGGCAAGGATAATCGCGATTCCCGATACCTTCGACGCAATCACGAACTCCCGGCGCTACAATGAAGCGCGGAGCGTCGAAGAAGCGCTTCGTGTAATCAGAGAAGGACGAGGCACTCAGTTTCAGCCGAAGCTCGCCGATGTTTTTCTGAGTCCCCCTGTGTTAGCCGAAATCGAGAAGGCGCGTGTGGAGAGCAATCGCCCGCACAAGCGGCATCATCGTCGCGACGGGAAGAAAATCGACGACCATGTGCCCGACCTCAAATTCCGATGGCGGACCTCAGGCGTCGGGCGGCAGCCTCAGGATCGCTAGACGCGAATATTCCTGCGATCACCGCGATTCCAGCCGCACCGGCTTGAATTGCCAATGACGCATTTTCAGCAGTAACGCCGCCAACAGCGACAGCAGGTAGACGAGTCGCAGCCGCGAGTCGCGCAAAACCTTCGGGTCCGAGTGGCACTCCAGCGTCATCCTTTGAGGCGGTGCGAAAGAACGGGCCGATCCCCGCGTAGTCAGCGTCTGAGGAATTCTCCACTTCCGCATCGTTACCGACGGATACGCCGATGATGAAACTGTCCGGCGCGATTCGCCTGATCGCGGACGGCGGCACGTCGTCAATGCCGAGATGCACACCGGCGGCGCCCGCGGCAATCGCAACGTCCGCCCGATCGTTGACGATTACAGGAACTCCGACGGCGCGAACCAGCTCTTTCGCAACGCCGACGAGATCCCGAGCAGGAACATCTTTCAGACGAAGCTGAATGCATGTCGCACCACCATGTGCGGCGGCCGACGCGCGCGAGATCAGGCCTTCCTGCCCGTCGCGGATGTGATCAGTTATCGCAATCAGTCTGAGAATCGACTGATCGATCACCGCACCTCGTGCTTTGCGCTGTCGTGTTCCGAGAGTGTAGTTCGAAACTCGTGATGACCGTCGGGCTCCGCGACGAAATACTTGTACGAGACATTCGCGGGATAGAGCGCCGCTACCAGGCTCGGTCCGCCGGGCGATGCGATCGGCCCGGGAGGAAGACCCGCATGCCTGTAGGTATTGTACGGCGACTTCACCTCGAGATCCTTGTATAGAATCCGCGGAGTGTGGCGGCCGAGCGCGAATTGAATTGTCGGATCGGCCTGCAGCAGCATTCCGGCGCGCAATCGATTGTGATAAACCGCGGAGATCACTGGACGCTCTTCGGGGCGCCTCGCTTCCTTCTCGATGATCGATGCAAGCGTCACGATGTCGTTTCTGTTGAGCGCGAGCGCTGTGAGCCGGTTATTCCATTCTGGTTTCCATTCGCGCTGGAATCGCTTGATCATCTCACTTACCGCCTGTCTCGCCGTTGTGCCCTCGGGAAATGCGTAAGTGTCGGGAAAGAGATAGCCCTCGAGATTTTTTGTCGGGATGTCGAGCCGCGCGAGCTGCGCCGTATCGGCTACTGCCGCCTTCACCGAATCAATCGGAACGTGGAGAGTCTGCGCGAGCAGCGGAACTATTTGCTGCAGCGAATATCCTTCCGGAATTGTGATTGAATTCACGAGTCCGTGGCCACCGTTGAGCGCGTCGAGCACGTCGGTCCACGGCGTACCGAGTTTGAAAAGATATGTGCCCGGCTTGATGCGGCGGTCGTCGCCTTTGACGCGTGCGACAATCCGAAAAACAAGTGGGAAGCGGACGATCCCTGCGTGCTCGAGAGAATCAGTTGCGGCGTGAAAGCTCGAGTGCTTCGGAACGATGACGCGTACAGGTGCGCCTTTCGGCGTGCCACACGCGACAACGCTCAACACGACGAACGTCGCGAGCGCGAATCGTCTCATGCTTCCGATCCTTCCGGTGTATCGAGAAGTCGTTGCAAAAGCATCGCCGCAACCAATGAGTCCACGTCGCCTTTCCGCCCTCGTGTCGAGCCGCCCATCTCGCGCACAGCGCGCAGTGCGCCGGCAGTTGAATATCGCTCGTCGAGATAGCGAACCGGCAGTCCGGTCCTCTTGGCGAGCTCTGCTCCAACGGCGCGCACCTCGTGGGTCCAGTCCGTTTCTTCACCCTTACCATCAAGCGGCAGCCCCATCACGAACCCCTTCGCCTCGAGCGACTCCGCGCGCCGCACAATCTCCGCTACCGGCGCGCGTTTTCCCGCACGTCGCGCGATGAAACCCGCGGGGAACGCGATCATTCCGAGTGGGTCACTGATTGCCAGGCCAACGCGCTTTGCGCCGTAGTCGATCGAGAGATACCGGCCCAGCTCGGCGTTCATCTCACCCCTGCGCCATCTGCTGGAAAAACTCGGCATTGTTCTTCGACTTTTTCATCTGTCGCAAGAGAAACTCCACCGCCTCGGCTTCGGGCATGTCGGAGAGAAACTGTCTCAGAAGGAAAACGCGATTCATCTCCGCTTGAGTGAGGAGAAGCTCTTCCTTTCGTGTTCCGGATTTGAAAATGTCGATTGCCGGGAAAACTCTGCGGTCCGCGATCTTCCGGTCGAGCACGAGCTCCATGTTGCCGGTTCCCTTGAACTCCTCGAAGATCACGTCGTCCATTCGCGATCCCGTCTCAGTGAGCGCAGTGGCGATGATCGTGAGTGAGCCGCCGCCGTCGATTTTGCGCGCGCTCCCAAAGAATCGTTTCGGCTTGTGAAGTCCGGCAGCATCAACACCGCCGGAGAGAATTTTTCCCGACTGCGGCGCAACCGCATTGTGAGCACGCGCGAAGCGAGTGAGTGAGTCGAGAAGAATGACCACGTCCTTTCCGCTCTCGACGAGCCGCTTTGCTTTTTCGAGCACCATGTCGGCAACCTGCACGTGTCGCGCGGCGCCTTCGTCGAATGTCGAGCTGATCACTTCGGTTCGGATGGTGCTCGCGATCATCTCGGTCACTTCTTCGGGACGCTCATCGATGAGCAGCATGATGATCGTCACTTCGGGGTGATTCTCCGAGATCGAGTTGGCGATTTTCTGGAGGAGAATCGTTTTGCCCGCGCGCGGGGGAGAGACGATGATGCCGCGTTGTCCCTTTCCGATCGGCGCGAAGATGTCGACGACTCTCATCGAGAGATCGCCATCTCTCGATTCGAGTCGAAGACGCGTGTCCGGATAGCGGGGACGCAGATTGTCGAACGGGACTCGCGATTTTGCGAGCTCGGGGTCGAGTCCGTTTACGCTCTCGACTTTCAGCAGGGCCAGATATTTCTCCCACGCTTTTGGAGGGCGCACCTGCCCGCGGATCAGATCACCGGTGAGCAATCCAAATCTTTTTATCTGCGACGGCGAGACGTAAATGTCGTCGGGCCCGGCGAGATAACTGTAGTCCTGACTGCGGAGGAATCCGTACCCCTCGGGAAGAATCTCGAGCACGCCCTCTCCGTGCAGCGCGACGTCCGAGTCGAGCAGGTTCTGCTCGATGCGGAATATGAGCTCCGGCTTGCTGACTACTGCGGTGCCGGAAATCTTGAGACCGTCTGCCATGTCCTGCAGCTCGTTAACGGATTTACGCTTGAGCTCAGCGATGTCCACGGAGAGATGGGATTACGTGCGGTGGGAAGTGCGGTGAGGCGAAACGGAGGGGAAGTACGGAGGGAGAGCGCGGCTACCTTATAAGGCCGAAGCTAACGGTGCTCGAAAAAGAGAGCAAGCTTCAGTAATGTATCAAAAAGATATGTACTTCTTCGGGTGCTTCTTGATCTCCTGCATCAGGGAGTCGATTTGCGAGCGAGCGCGCGCGATTTCGCCACTCAAAGTCGTGTCAGATCTGAGGCGGTTTACGCCGCTTGTTGCCGTGACAAGTCGTCGTAAGGAATCCAGACCTGCCCGAACGCTCGCGACATGGCGGGGAAGCGTCGAGTCTCGGCGAAAGCGGCCGACGTTTCCATTCCCGGAGCTGATGAGAAATGAGATCGAATCCTTTACTGCCAGCACGCTCTTGAGCCGCGCAGGGACGTCACCGCGGTATGCGAGTCCAAGTGATCCGTTTCCACGGGTTGCTCGTTCGGCGTAACTCGACCCGACAGCAGTCAGCGCTTTCAACTGCTGAACTCCGCGGCTTCGAAACTTACCCACCGAGTTCAATGGGTCGCTCATCTTGTCGAGGAGGTTTCCGCTGGCGGTTGCGAGGGCCACGAGGTGATTGGCAAGAGTATCGATCTCGAGTCCAACTTGGGCCATCCTGCTCGAGCTTCGGGTACGGACGGTGTCGCCGGGCCTCAGCGCTGGAGCAGCGGCCGTACCTTCGCGGATGTAGACGACAGGTGCACCGATGAGAGTTCCAGCAGGTCGGATGTCGGCGCGCGAATCTCCTCTGATGAGGGGCAAGTATTGCTGGAGGATATCGGCGTCGATCAATACGCGCTCGACCGTGTCGCTGGTGACCGGGCGAAAGCGAACGGCTGCGACGAGCCCGACTTTTTTTCCAGCGACCCATACGTCGGTTCCCTTGAGAACTCCGGTCGCATCGGGCGTTGCGACGTAGAGCTTGACCGTGTCGCCGTGAAGTCCGCCCACTCGCGCGAACAAAAGAATGGAAACGACAAGCGCAAATATGATCGCGGCTGCCGCAAAACCGATTTTGAGGTCGCTCCAGTGGACTCGGGATGCCATTTTGTCAAAGGTACGTTCAAGAATCGCTGCCCGCTAACCGCTTCCCGCTCCTCCCATGCGTTATCACCGTCTCGTCACAACGGCCTTCCTTGTTTGCTTCGTCGTATTCGCGCGCGTAGGCGCCGCGCAGGTCGGCGCCCCCGGCGGGTCGCCGCGTCTTCGTGTCTTCATCGATTGCGAAGTCCAGGGCTGCGACACGGATTTTTTCAGAACCGAGATTCCGTTCGTTGACCACATGCGCGACAGGAAAGACGCGTCAGTGCACGTCCTTGTGAGCAGCCAGTCGACGGGCGGGGGCGGTACAGCGTACACGCTCAATTTTATCGGTCTGCGCGATCTCTCTTCCCTGGCAGACACGCTTCATTATCAATCACCGCAATCATCGACCGACGATCAGAAGCGACGCGGTTTGGTGGGAATGATCAAACTCGGCCTGGTCCGCTACATCACGCGGATTTCGGCGAACCCGCAGCTCGAGGTGACGTACAAGCCGGCTGTCGTGGAGGCATCCACTGGATCAACCAAAGATCCATGGAATCTCTGGGTGTTCCGAATAAACGCGAATGGAAATTTCAGCGGCGAGGAGTCGCAGCATTTCACATTCTTGCGTGGGTCGACGAACGCGAATCGCACATCGGAAGCTTGGAAGGTGAGGTTCTCGGTGAACGGCGATTACAACGAGAGCAAGTTCACTTTCAGCGACGGGTCGAAGTTCGCGAGTTACTCTCACTCCTACAGTGCGACTCATCTCCTGGCGAAAAGTCTGGGACCGCATTTTTCTGTGGGCGAGCGCGCTTCGGCAAGCGCTTCGACTTACCTGAACGAGAAGTTATTCGTGCGTTTTGCCCCACTCGTCGAGTACGACATTTTTCCGTACTCCGAGTCAACGCGACGACTGCTCACGATCCAATACGCGATTGGAATTAACTCGTTCCGCTATGAGGACACGACGATCTTCGAAAAGATCCGGGAAGTGCGTCCGGATCAGACTATTACGATCTCGCTCGATCTGAAACAGCCATGGGGATCTGTCAGCACGTCTCTCGAAGGTGCGGCGTATCTCGACGATTTTTCGAAGCGGCGCGCGAATCTCTTCAATTCGCTCAGCGTCCGTCTTTTCAAGGGATTCAACGTGAACGGTTATCTTGGCTATTCGCTTTTGCGCGATCAGTTGTATCTCGCCAGGGGCGCGTCGAGTGACGAAGACATTCTGGTGCGTCAACGGCAGCTTGCGAGCTCATACAGCTATTTCGCGGGCATCGGGCTGAGCTACACGTTCGGATCGATCTTCAACAACGTCGTCAATCCACGATTCGAGGGAGCGAGCGGGGGGAATTTCTTCTTCTAGCCCTTTCGATGCGCGCGGCGGGATTCGAACCCACGACCTTCGGCTCCGGAGGCCGACGCTCTATCCAGCTGAGCTACGCGCGCGACTGGTGAGACAACGAGTGCCGTGAGGATACAACAACTGCTGTCAATGGCACAAGCCAGCAGCCGCAGCCGGTGAGCCCGAGCCGCTAGCTGGCTCGAGCTAGATTGCTCTCGCAACAAGCTTGTGCTTTTTCCGCAGATTACTTTCGATATATGCTCTTCCAATCACGAAAGATCACAGTCATTCCCGGCGACGGCATTGGCCCGGAAGTCGTAGCAGCCGCGCTCGATGTAATCAAAGCAACCGGTGTGAAGATCGAGCCCGAAATTCGAGAAGCGGGTGCCGTCGCGTTCGCCAGAGGGATCGATTCGGGAGTCCCGCCGGAAACCATGGAATCCATCGAGAAGAACAAAGTCGTTCTCAAGGGTCCACTCGAGACTCCAATTGGACACGGCAACAAGTCAGCGAACGTGACGCTGAGAACTTTGTTCGAGACTTTCGCAAATCTTCGTCCGGTGCGAGAGCTGCCGGGAGTCACCACGCCATTTACCGGACGAAAGCTCGACATCGTGATCGTCCGCGAGAATGTCGAGGATCTCTACACCGGCATCGAATACATGCAGACGCCGGGTGTCGCCGAGGCGCTCAAGATCATTTCTCGAGCGGGATGCGAAAGAATCGTCGAGCTCGCCTTCGAGTTTGCGATCGCTGCTGGCCGCAAACGTGTTCACTGCGCGACGAAAGCGAACATCCTGAAGCTCACTGAAGGAATGCTGCAGCACGCGTTCGAGGACATTTCGTCCGAATATCCGATGATCGAAGCGAAACACATTCTCATCGATAACTGCGCGCACCAGCTTGCAATGCGGCCGGAGCAATTCGACGTGATCGTCACGTCGAACATGAACGGCGACATCCTCAGTGATCTCACTTCCGGATTGACGGGCGGACTCGGATTCGCTCCGTCAGCAAACATCGGCAGCGACGTTGCAATTTTCGAGGCTGTCCACGGCTCGGCGCCCGACATCGCTGGAAAAAATGTCGCCAATCCAGCAGCGATCATTCTCAGCGCAGCGATGATGCTGCGTCACATTGGTGAGGGGAAAGCTGCGAACGACATCGAGCAGGCGGTGCTCGTCACTCTCGAGAGCGGAGTGCGGAGCAGTGACATGGCTGGCTCGGCAAAGCCATCGACGACGACGGAATTTGCGCAAGCGATAATCTCGAATCTTGGAAAGACCTCTGATGCGGGATTGAGCCGAGAGTTCGCCGAAGTGAAGTTGCCGCAGAGAAAGGCAGAAGTTGCGGCCGTGTCGGTCAAGAGGCGTCACGTTACCGGAGTCGACGTCTACCTCGAAACGACGATGCAGCCCGAGGAATTGGGTGACGAGATGACGGCGCTTACATACGGCACCACGTTTGCTTTGCAGGCGATCACGAACCGTGGCAACACCGTCTATCCGGTTACAGGAAGGGCAGTGAGTCTCATCGACAGTTATCGGTGCCGCTTTCTGGCAAAGACCAGAAGCGATGATGTCGGAGATGCAGAGATTCTGGCGCTGCTCACGCGCATCGGGGAAACACATCGCTGGGTGCACGTGGAGAAGCTGCAGCTGTTCGATGGAGAAGACGGATTCAGCCGTACAGCTAAGTAACCAATTACGTACAACTCGAGGCGTGCTGGGGGGTAAGATTATTCTCTCCGCAGCTATTCACACCAACGCAAATCAATGACAAACGTCAGTAAGCTTTTCATCCGCGGCGCGATCGCAGCAACTCTTCTCACGTCGGCAACCGTAAGCGCGCAATCGAGTCTGCCACTCAAGCATGCGCCAAAGGCGACGACTCAGGCGATCACTGCCGATGACGCGATGACGCGTCTTTACATTTTCGCCGATGACTCCATGATGGGTCGGCGCGCAGGTGAGCCGGGTGGCTTGAAGGGCACTGCGTACATCGAGCGCGAAGTGCGGCGTCTTGGACTCACGCCGGCAGGCGATAGCGGGACGTTCTTCCAGTGGGTTCCCCTCATTACAAGGGCCGTCGATTTCAACTCGCCTCTCAGGGCGGACGACGAGCAAATCGTAATCGGCACCGACGTCATTCCTATCGGAATTTCCGGAATGCCTGCGTCAATCGACGGAGCGCAGGTGATTTTTGCGGGCGACGCAACCGATTCGACAAAATCAATTCCTGCGGCTCAGGCGGCGGGGAAGATCGTAGTCGTGACGAGCAGCGTTGCAAACGGAGCTTCGCGATATCCTGCTGCGGTCGGCGTGATTGGGGTAATTCAAGACGATCAGTTCGCG
>JBGQKT010000150.1:0-8367 GCA_041499635.1 Gemmatimonadaceae bacterium | reverse complement strand
TTTTCTTTCTCATCGCAGAAAATCCAGACGAGCGTCCCATCTTCAGTGACGCATCTGAAATATTCGCGCGCGTAAGAATTTTCCCACTGGCCTCCGGAGACACGATCGGGGCCCGCCGCTGATTCGATCAATACCCACCCATCTCTGTCGCGAAATTTCACCGGCAAATCGTGATCGCGACGCCTGGCTGTCTTTACTGCAATCTGCCGAGGTGACTGAAGAAGCTGCAGCGTCATCTTCGGCTCTATGATCGACTCTCGCACCACCTGCGTGCGCGCAGCATGCGCCGGCTCCTGCACCACCCAGCTCGTGCGTCGCTCGAGCAGCGGATGATGAGTGTTCGATGGAACCACAATCACCGCTCCCTGATCGTCGAGCAGCTGCGCCACTGCTTCTTCAGTCGCGCGCGCCGTCGCAAAACCGCGATCGAAAATATCTCCCTGCCGCTCGACTTCACCCGTCACCGCTTCCACTCTGAGCGTGATCCCAGTTACCGCATCAGCGAGAACAATCGAATCGAGATGCGTTCGAATGAGCCGCATCCACGCTTTCCTGCTCGACGTCGATCGCGCCGGACGCACCAGATGCTCATAGCTCGTTCTATTCGCGAGCGAAAAAACGAGAGTCATCTCTCTCGCACATTGACCTCGTGTCCCGAGTGACGTGCAAACGTTGTCGACGAGTGCGTTGATGACGAAGACGAGTCGCTCGGGATCGGTGAGTGTATAGTCCACCCAGTCGAGCGTTGATTCGGGAAGCGAGCGCTGAGCGGATCCGAAAATCATTCGCCGATCGTCAGCTCGAGCCAACCGCCAGAGCTGAACACCTTCCGGCCCGAATCTCACTTCGACCGATTCGCTGTCGACACGAGCAAGATCGGCGCACCGCTCGATGCCGACGCCTTCAAAGAGTGAAAGGAGCTGAGGTGACGGATCGAGTACAGTCACGGGCTGAGGATCGAGGAACTCTCGCTCGCCTCCGGGTCTGATGATGATGGTGCTCGAAGGTGTGGTGATGAAGGAAGCGACTAGGGCGGCAATTGGAACCAAAGATGCTCCAACTTGCGGGTTAATGACGCCTTGCTGTTTTAGTGATGTCAGCAAAAGAGCGCATACTTCACCAATCGGCAGACTCCGCCCATCAGCCCAGATCAAACCCCTCCCCCCCTCCACCGACAACCTCGGCACAACCTTCAAAAGACTCGGCAAAAAACCGGTCATGGACTCCACAGTCCAGGTCGAACTCCAAAGGCAGACGTAAGTCATGAGAAGGGGGAACCAACTTACCCGAATAAATCCCGAAAGCAAGAGGGACGCCGCGAGACAACGGAGCGAGCTTTGCGTATGAACGCACTAAAACATTTCGGAGCTTAAATGATCAGAAAACTCGCCTCAGGCGAATACCGCCTCTACTCGAGAAAGAAGGACAAATCGGGAAAACGGAAAAATCTCGGCACATTCAAATCGCTAGCCGCCGCCAAAAAACACGAACGGGCGGTGCAATACTTCAAGCGCGCTGGATAAAACAGATAGAGCGATAGAGCGATAGAGCGATTGACCGATTAAGCGACCGAGTGTCGATTATCGCTTGTCGCTCTATCTCTCAATCACTCCATCTCTCTATCCGTCAATCCGTCAATCCCTCTATCCCATCAATGAATCGATTCCTCCTTGTCGCGATCGCCGCAGCGCAAGCTGCTGGCGCACAAACATCGGCGTCGTCTCGCTTCCCTGCCCTCGCAAATGAATTCGTTTTCACGACGCTCGCATTTTCTCCATCGGGCGCGACACAGAACGGTCTCCACCGGTACACGGATCCTCGCACGCACCGTGTACTGATCCTCGACCAGATGCTGGATGACTTTTCGCCGGCTGAATTATCGAGACAGCGAGCGTTCTATCAGGACTTCAAGAGACGACTGGAGCGTATACCCGTCGGCACAATGGATCCGCAAACGCAAGCCGACTATGAGCTCCTTCAAAACGCCATTGGCTTCGGGCTCTTCAGCATCGATCAGGAGCAGTTCTACAAGTGGAAGCCGCAGATGTACTCCGAAAATCTCGGCTCCGCACTTTTTAGTAACATCTCACTCGAATACGCGGACAAGAACACACGCGCGCGCGACCTTGCAGCGCGTCTCGAGAAAGTGCCTGCGTTCATCGACCAGGCAATGAAGAATCTCGCCGCGTCGAATGACGTGTTTCGCAGAGTGGCGCTCGAATCAATTGATGGGGTTCGTGATCTGGTGAAGGGAATGGGTGCGGACTTCGTCAAAGGAACGTCATCCGAGTCGCGCTACATGAAAGCGCAACCTGCTGCGCTCGCCGCCCTGGACAGCTACACCCAGTTCGTGACCAATGAGCTTCCGAAGAGAGCGCAACGCGACTGGAGAATGGGCAAGGACCGGTTCGACACGAAGTTCCGCTACTACCTGGAGGTTAGCGGAACTCCGCAGGACCTACTCCGCGCGGCGGAAGACAGCATGCGCACAACACGCCAGGAAATGCTGAGACTGTCGGAGCCATTTCACAAGCAGTGGTTCCCCAATCACTTGCATCCGAATCCGGGAAGCGACGAATACATCAACACAGTTGTCGGCGAAGTAATGGCGCGCATCGGCGCTGAGCACGTGAGTCGTGACTCACTCGTGCGCGAAGGCGAGATCGATGTTGCAATGCTCGAGAGGTTCGTCCGTGACCATCGGATACTTTCGCTCACCGATTTCTCGAACCTGCGTGTTATTCCGACGCCGCTTTTCATGCGCGGGATTTACGGCGTTGCGGGAGCGGTTTTCGCTCCGGCCCTCGAGCCAAATCTGTCGACGTTCTATTGGGTGACTCCGATCCCGTCCAGCTGGACTGAAGAGCAAGCGGAATCGAAGATGCGCGAGTACAACCAGTACAAGTTCCTCACGATCAGCATTCACGAGGCAGTGCCCGGTCATGCGGTGCAAGGCGAATACGCGAATCGAGTGACCCCAGAGTGGCGTCGCTTGCTGCGAGTGATCTACGGAAATACTCCGTACATCGAGGGATGGGCCGTCTACACCGAGCACATGATGGAAGCGGCCGGTGTGAACGCCGGCGATCCAGTGAAAATGCATCTCACTGCACTCAAGGGCATGCTCCGCATTTACATGAACACGATCATCGACGTGCGACTGCACACGATGAACATGCCGGGCGATTCAGCAGTCGCGATGATGATGCGCGAAGCATTTCAGGAACGGCCCGAAGCGGTTGCCAAGCTGCAACGCGCGCAGCTCGACTACGTGCAGCTCATGACGTACATGGCCGGCGTGGAAGAGTGGACGAATCTCCGTCACGACGTCGAGAAAAAAGAAGGCTCGCGATTCAATCAGTGCCGATACCACGATCGCGTCTTGCTGTATGGTCCAGTACCGGTGCCGACAGTTAGGAAGTTGTACATGGCGGGCGTGGCACCAACCGCTAAGGCTCCGCCATCGCGCTGCGACACCCAGCCATAGTCACTTGTCCTTAGGCAATACGCCGCGGCGATCGACAATTCCCGGCTCGAGAGAAATTCGTTGATCGTGCGGCGCGATCGGCACATGAAATTCCGTCTCGCGGTTCCAGCCGAGTGAGTACGCTTTCACTCTCATCATTGCGGAGCGGGCTTCGGCTGGATCTCCGAAGGGGCTTTTTCGCCAGCGGTAGCTTTGCGGAAGAATCTTCGACGTCAGACGAAGACTAGCCATCGACGTATGCGGCGTGAGCGCGACGAACGCGCTTCCTCCTTCGCGTGCAGCGCGTGAGAGGCGAACCATTTCTGTTCCCTCGGGCTCAGCGCCCGATAGCACTAACAGAGCGAACCCTCCGCAGCGCAATAATTCTTCGGCGCATCTGAGAGAATTGAGGCGACTCGCGGGACGCACGAGGATTGGTCCTTCTTCCCAGAATTCGCCGGCGATGGTGCCTATCGAATCGATCCACGCTGCACGCTCGCCGCTCGCGACGGTGGTGTGACACGCCGCGCGCAAAATTGCCGTCGCCCCTCCGCGTGGAAGCCAGACAGAAAGACGTCCACGCGGCAAACCGCCTCCGGGAAGAATTGCGTCGAGAAGCTGGATGCCGGTCGTGACTGGCTCTGCAGTCCGATGAGTGACGGGAGTCGCATCGGGAAAACGCTGCTCGAGCAGCGAGCGGAGATGCGGAAGAGCTGACATATATATCATTGTACCCCGAATAAACACCGAAGACAAGGACTGGAAAACTGGTCGCCGATACCCGCTGGCCGATTACTGATCTCCGAGGTCCGAGACTACCCAGCTCTGAGTTTTCAGTTTCGGACCTCGGGAATCGGTTATCGGCCAGCGGATACCGGTGACCGGTTTTTCCGTATTTTCCTTCAACCAAAAGGGCTGTGACGATGAAAAATCTCTGGGATGCAAATGCGAGAGAGGAACTCTCCGAGAGGATATCGCTGCTTACCCCCGATGTGTCGCCTCGCTGGGGGAAGTTGACGGCTCGCGGGATGATCTGTCACCTGGTCGACACTCTGCGCATGGCGATCGGCGACATAAAAGTCGCCGAGAAAAAACTTCCGATCCGATTCACACCGCTCAAGCAGCTGATCATCTACGGTCCGCCATTTCCAAAAAATTCGCCGACCGCACCCGAGCTGATACTCAGACAAGCGGAAGATTGGGACAGCGAGTGCGAAACGCTTCGAAAAACGATGGAAGCATTTGCAGCTCGACCCGAAAGCAGAAGACTCCCTATTCATCCAGCTTTCGGAAAACTCTCGCGCCGAACATGGGGAGCCCTGAGCTACAAACACATCGACCATCATCTAAAACAATTCGGAGTCTGACCTTGATGCGGAAGCCGTGGAAACCGGCTAGGAAAACCACATTCGCGTTGCAACGAGAACCAGGAAGACAGCGAATGCTCTTTTTAACTGAGTTGGACTCAGTTGTTGGGCGAGCTTTGCTCCGAGCCACGCTCCGAGAAACAACCCTACCGCTATCATGAGCGCGGCGGGAATATTGAGATGTCCTTTCTTGTAGTACTCCCAGGCGCCGAGCGCTCCGACGGGAAGTAGAAGCGCGGCGAGTGAAGTTCCGGTTGCGGTAAGCGGAGTGAGCCGCGCAAGGAAAATGAGAGCAGGGACGATCACGACTCCGCCGCCTATCCCAAATATTCCTGAGAGAATTCCCGCGAAGAATCCGATGCCGATAAAAACCAGGATCACGGTGGTCTCCTCAGATTGAAGTACTCCAATAATCGCATATTTCCCGCCCTTTTGTTCGGTGGGTTGGCGTTCGGTCTCGTCATGGTTATCACGAGTGGCGAGGGACCTGGACTCGATCCCGATGCGATGTCGTACGTCGGCGCTGCCACATCATTCGCTCGGTACGGAACCCTTCGAGTTCCATCGAGCTCATGGGACGACAAAGATTCGACGTCCGCTCTGAGTGTATGGCCGCCGGGCTATTCGATAGCGATGGCAATTCCGCAAAAGCTCGGTGCGTCTCGTTACATGAGCGCAAGAATTGTCATGTCAGCAGCCGCATTGGTAACCGCGACAACTCTTTTCATTCTGATCGAAGACGCGGCTGGTGTATGGGCTGCCGCGGGGGGCGTGACCGCAATATTCGCGACGCCCGCAATAAACGGCGTGCACCTCTCGGTGCTGAGCGAGCCTCTGTTTCTCGCGTGTCTCGCACTGACTTTGTTCGCGATGGTGCGCGACCAGCGTCGTCCTTTTGTCGCGGGCGCCGCGGCTGCAGCAGCGGCGATGGTCCGGTACGCGGGCCTCTGCGCGCCGCTAGCCATTGTGCTCTGGTTTTTCTTTTCGGAGAAAAAATCCTTTCGAGAGCGAATGGTCGACGCTGCAAAAGCCGCGAGTATTCCCGCAATCGTTTTCGGTGCATGGGTGATTCGCGCCGCGCTTCTATCAGACACACAGACCGGAATGGAGATCGCGATTTACGGCCAATTCCTCGGAACATTCCGTGAGGCATTGAACACGATTGCCGATTGGCTCGCACCCGGCATCGACGGTCGCCTGCCGCGAGCATTCGTGTCTGCGGCGATGATTGGCGCGCTCATTCTCGTCATCGCGAAAGCTGCGCCTTCGATTCTTTCTCGAGAAAAAGCCCGCGTATTTCTGAAAGCAGATCTGTTACTGCTCTCCTGTTATGTAGTGACTCTTCTCGCTGCGCGAGTCCTTGTTGGAAATGCAATTCCATTCGACTTCAGGCTGCTGTCGCCGGCAATCCTTTTGGCCGAAGCCGCAATAATCGTTGCGGTGGCCGAGTTCGTATCGCGAGCGGGGAGAGTCGCGCGGATCAGCGTCGCAACTGTCGCTGTACTATGGTTGGCTGGCTCGGTGTATGTGAGCAGCGAAAACGCAATCGAAGCCGTGACCGATGGGTCCGACTTTGCCTCGAGCGATTGGCGCGAATCTCCGACGCTCGCATGGGTGAGATCGGGAAGCGAAGGTCATGCGATTTTTTCCAATTGGCCCGCCGCGATTTACTTCAGAACCAATCGCATCGCGCGAGATGTCCCAGAAACACTCGACACAGCGGACCTGCACGAGCTTGCGAACGTAATGCGTGAGAAGCACGGAGTCTTTGTAGCATTCTCAGCCAACAACCCCGATTATCCGGCGCCTGATTCCATTGCGCGCGGCGCAGGCCTCATCGAGGCGGGACAGTTCCCGGATGGAAAACTGTGGATCGCACCGAATCTCGACCGAAGATGATCCACAGGGCACTCGCTCGGCTGATTGTCCTGGCCCATAGTGCCTACGTCGCGTTCGTTGTGTTTGGAAGTCTCCTCGTTCTGCGCTGGCCATCCCTGATGTGGGTTCAGGTGGCTGCGGCCTTCTGGGCGGCCGCAACTCTTGCATTCGACCTCGGCTGTCCGCTCACGCCGTGGGAAAAGACTCAATGGAGACTCGGCGGAATCGAGCCGTATCCCGAGGGTTTCCTCCAACATCACGTCTTTCGCACACGCTTCGCCGCCGAGCACTCGCGCGCAAGCCATGCGATTGCCGGGTTGCTGGTTTTGGCGCTCAACGTCGCTTTCTATTCGCTCATTGTGCTGAAACACTGACCCCCACTTGCCACCTGCCCGTTTCCCGCTCCAGTTTTGAGAGGTGCCCCGCCCCCGCCGCGAGTATGCAGAATGCAGTGAAAGAGGCGAGGTAAGCAGAAAATTCCCACCCTCGCCGAGCCGAGCCCAGAACTATGCGCGAGTACAAAAGCGAAGACATTCGCAACATTGCCGTCGTCGGACACGGCGCGAGCGGCAAGACTACACTGGTAGACGCCCTCGCATTCGTGTCCGGATCCTCAAAGCGTCACGGAAGCGTTCGTGACGGAACCGCGCTGACCGACTTCACAAAAGAAGAAACGGAGCGCGGTTTTTCAATCTCATTAGCCTGCGCCCACGCCGAGTGGATGGATACGAAGATCAATCTCCTCGACACGCCGGGTTATTCCGATTTTCAGGGCGATGCGATTGCCGGACTCACAGCTGCCGACGGCGCACTCGTCGTCATCAGCGCGACCGCCGGCGTCGAGGTCGGAACAACGCGAATGTTCAACGAAGCAATCGCGAGAAAAGATCCGATTCTCTTCGTTGCGTCAATGATCGACAAGGAGCACGCGTCATTCGATTCGGTTTTCGAGGGAATCAAGAGCTCGCTCACTCCGCGAGTAATCCCCGTCGAAGTGCCGATTGGTGAAGGCCCGGAATTTCACGGCATTCTCAATCTGTTCGACAAGAAGGCGCACATCTTCAAGAAGGGAACGAAAGTCGGCGAGTACGATGAAGTCGACGTCCCCGACGATCAGAAAGCGAAATTCGACAAGTATTACGAGCAGCTCATCGAGACGATCGCTGCAACCGACGACGTTCTCCTCGAGCGCTATCTCGGTGGCGAAGAGATCGCTCGCGCAGATGCTCTGAATGCGATGAAGGAAGCGATGAAGCGACAGGAGCTCTTCCCGCTCTTCTGCTGTTCATCCGATCTCACATACGGAACGCAGGCGCTGCTCACGAAAATTGTCGAGCTGATGCCAACGGCGTACGAGATGGAAGAGCTGCACGCGTTCGTCGGATCTGAGGGAGATCACACCGTCGAGATCCACGCGAAGGACAGCGCACCGTTTGCCGCGCTCGTGTTCAAGACACATGCGGAGCCTCATGTCGGAGACGTTTCGTATTTCAGGACTTTCTCGGGCACGTTGAACAACGGTCAGGAGGTTTACAACGCCACACGTGGACTCAGCGAGAAGATGGCTCACATCGCCATTCCGCAGGGAAAAGAGCGTGTAGACGTGCCTATGCTGCATCCGGGCGATATCGGATGTGTTGCAAAGCTCAAGAACAC
>JBGQKT010000149.1:0-8406 GCA_041499635.1 Gemmatimonadaceae bacterium | reverse complement strand
GCGCGTTCCCTCAGGCGCGAACACAAGAACTAGACGATCGTGCACGCGTAACGTGTCGATCATTTCCCTCACACGATCACGGCTTACCGAGCGATCGACTGGAATTCCCCCGAGCCACCGCATGATCGCTCCCATCGGGCCATGAAAGAGCGAGTCCTTCGCCAGGTAAGCAACTCTGAGGTGAAGTCCGAACAACGCCCCGACACCGACCAGGAAATCCCAGTTCGAAGTGTGGGGCGCCACGATGATCACGAACTTCGGCAGATCCGGCAGCGCTCCAACAAAATGCCAGCCGGTGAGCCTGTACGAAGTGCGCCCGAGCCAGTGCGAGAATGCGTTTCCTCGACTCGGTACGTTCGGGCCGAGCTTCGGAGCTTTCGTTAGCGCCTCGCCTTTGCTTTCTTCGCGAGCTCGGCGCAGATGCTCGCAAATGCGCGCGCGCCTTCTGACTTAGGCTTAGGTCTGTCCCACGTCATGTACTGCACTTCACCGGGACTCGGCATCGATCCTTCTCTTACGACCGCTCCGCCTTCCGCATAAAACGATTCGGTAAGACGCTTTACTCGCACGGGAGTGCATTTCACGAGCGCGGTTTCTGTCATCTGCGTGTACGGTCGCTTGCTCTCGAGTCTTCGCTCCGTCGCGTAATCCCAACGCGTGCGCGTGATGTACGATCCGTCGGCGTTTTTCTCTGCGCCGGCAAGATCGAGCGCGACGCTTACGCCGTCGGCGCTATAGATAGTTGGCCATGCGCCCTGCGCTTTCAACGACGGCGCAACAGCGAGGACAAAAGCGGCAGCGATGAGGGGGTGGCAAAGACGCTTCATCAAATAATCTCCGAATGTTATGCGTAGGGGAGCGTGAAGTTGAACGACGCACCTTTTCCGGGCTCACTTTCTACCCAGATTTTTCCTGAGTGTGCCTCGACGATTCCCTTTGCAATCGACAGGCCGAGGCCGGTTCCAAGCTTTGCGGTGGACTTGGCCTGCCAATAACGATCGAAAACATGAGGTACATGCTCCGGTGGAATTCCGGGCCCCGTGTCAGATACGCAAAAATGCGCTTGTGTCGGTTCCGAGTCGGCCGTGACGATAATCTGCCCACCGGATGGAGTGAACTTGATCGCATTGCCCAGGAGATTTCCAAAAACCTGCAACACGCGATCGCGATCGGCGCATACGGGTCGGAATTCGGGCGAAATAACTCTATCGACACGAAGCTGTTTCGCTGAAGCGAGCGGAGTCGCCGCGTCGACTGCTTCCTGCACGAGCGACGGAACATCGATAGGGGCTGGCTCGACTGCAAGTCCACCTGCTTGAATCTTTGCGACGTCCAGCAGGTCGCTGATCAATCGATTCGCGCGGTGTGCTGCGCGCTGAATTACCTCGAGCTGCCTGCGCGACGTGATTCTTCTGTCGACCGGAGGCGCAATCTCGAGAAGGAACGCGGCGGCCATGTTGATCGTGTGCACCGGATTTCGCAAATCGTGCGACACGATCGCGACGAGGTCATCGCGTGCGCGCGTCGCGTCCTGCGCCGCCTTGTACAATCGGGCGTTCTCGAGCGCTACGGAGCACATCTGCGCGAGCTGCGTCAACACCGCTTCATCGCTCTCGTTGAACCTGCCTTCTTTCTTTTCCCAAAGCTGAATCACGCCGAGTGTGCGACCGTTTCTTCCGACGAGTGGCGCCGCAATCGCATTGTCCGGATCGTACCCCCTCACCAACGTGTCGACGTCATCCGCGTCTGCAAGTCGTTCGATCGACGGGACTTTCATTTCCATCGTCACGTCGGTCCACGACGTCAGCTCTTGCTCTTCATGCTCTGCCGCATGCCAGATCGCTGCGGCCTGTTGGAGAGAGAGTCCACGCATCGCGCCGGATGACAGAGTCTCTTCGGTCAAGCGAGTCTGCGCGCGTCGCGCGTGCAGAATCCGGCGAGCATTTTCAGTTGCGACCTGCAGCATCGCATCGGCAGCAAGTGTCGAGTTTATCTCGATTGCGGCTTCGGCCAGCGCCGCGTTCTGTCTTGCGAGTCGCGCCTGTTCGCGCTCGGCTTCGCTTGCGTGTTCCAGAGCGACTTCCGCTCGACGTCGTGCTTCGCCGGTGGCGATACTTGCAGCTTGAAGATTGTCGTTGGTGGCAGTTAGCTGCGCGGCGAGTGCGCGGGATTCGCTCAGCTGCTTCGCCAGCTCACCGGCCTGCTCTTTTAGTTTCTTTGCCTGCCTCTCGATGAGCTCCCGTTGATCTTCCTGCTCGATAACGTCTCGTCGAATCCCTCGATTCACGAGTAGTGAAAGCAAAAAAGCGATCGCGCTGCCGAGGATAATCACCGTGCCCGCGAGGAGCGTGCTTTCCCGCTGGATCTGTGTGCGCCGCGCCAACAGCTGACGCTCGTCTGCTTCCATGTCGGCAAGTACCGAGCGTGCATGGTCCATCACCTGCCTTGACTCGCCCGTGCTGAGCAACGATACGCCCATCACGCTGTCGCCCGTTTGTCGAAGTGTGACGAGTTGGTTGCTCAGGCGCAGCGACTCCTGACCTATGCTCTCAACACTATCGAGTCTGATCTGCTGAACGCGATTGTCCGACGTGAGACGGCGAAGCTGGCTTAGAGATTCGGCAAATTCCGCGGCGGCCCCTTTGTATGGAGCGAGAAAAAGCGTGTCGTTAGTAATCATGTAGCCGCGCGCGCCTGTCTCCGCGTCCTTGAGTGATGACAACACTCTCTCGCGCTCGACGAGAACGGAATCGGTGTGTGCTACCAGCGATGCCGCGCGCGTAGATCGGCCCATGGCGAAATACGACGCTCCGCCCACGACGAGGACGAGAAGCGAAGTGGCCAGACCAGCCGTGATTTTTGCGCGAAGGGAGGAACCGAAACCGTCACTCATCTCGCGAGCAAGTTAGATGCGCTACTCGCTACCCGCCACGCGAAGCGGCTACGGGCAATGGTACGCGTGCCGGCTAACCGATCACTGAACTATGAGTTTTCCGTGGAGCATGTTCATCCCGCAGGTGAAATCGAACTCGCCGGCCTTATCTGGTGTGAATTCAACCGAGGTTGTTCGAAACGCTGGAAGATCGCGCGCGATTCCGAAATCGCTGAGGATTACAGTATCGCTGCAGCTCGCGGTTTCGTCGCGATAAAAGTCGAGCTTCACGGGGATTCCCTGTTTTACAACGATCACGTCCGGTGAGTAGCCGCCCTTCACCGTTATCGCGATTTCCTGCACGCCACTCTCGGTTAACGCGGCAGCGACATGCCTGCGCGCTCCAAAGAAATACCAGATCACTCCCACGATGAGGAGAAGAGCTCCAATTACGACGGTAATCTCAGTTGTATCCATTACGCCGCCGCCTTGACCGATTCGGGGGAACGAAATCCCCGCAGACGCAAACTGTTTGTCAGGACGGATACGCTTGACAATGACATTGCGGCGCTCGCAATGACCGGCGAGAGCAGCCATCCCGTAATCGGATAGAAAACTCCCGCTGCGAGAGGAATTCCGATCACGTTATAAACGAACGCCCAGAAAAGATTTTGCTTCACTGTTCGGATCGTCGCCTTCGAGAGAGCAATCGCAGTCGCGACGCCGCGAAGATCTCCTCGCAAGAGCGTGATGTCAGAGGCTTCAATTGCGACGTCTGTGCCTGTATCGATCGCGATCCCGACATCGGCGCGCGCGAGAGCGGGCGCGTCGTTGATTCCATCGCCGACCATCGCGACGATTTTTCCGTCGCGTTGAAGACGCGCGATTTCCTCCACTTTTCCCTCGGGCAGAACCTCCGCGATGACTTTATCGATACCAACCTGTCGAGCGATCGCGTCAGCCGTTGGCTGATTGTCGCCTGTCATCATCACCAGGTCGAGTCCCATCCTTCTGAGCGCGGCGATCGCGCTCGGAGATTCCGGCTTCACCGAATCCGCAACGGCAACGATTCCGGCGATTCGATTATCGACCGCAACGAGGATTGCAGTTTTTCCCTGCGCTGCAAGCGAAGTCAAAGCAGCTTCGGCAGAGGCAACATCGAGATTTCGCTCTCGCATCATGCGGAGGTTTCCGATCAGCACAGCCCGCCCGTCGATGGTAGCGTGCACACCTTCGCCTGGAACGACACGAAATTCGGAAACGGCTCCAGGATCGATGTGACGCGCCTGCGCGCCGCGAACAATTGCGTCGGCGATCGCGTGCTCGCTCTGTCGCTCCGCTGCCGCGGTCAATCGAAGAAGCTCTGTATCGGAGATCTCGCCAAGTGGAATTACATCCGTAAGCTCGGGTCGTCCGGTTGTGATTGTGCCGGTCTTGTCGAGCACCACCGTATCGACTCGATGCGCCATCTCGAGACTCTCGCCACCCTTGATCAACACGCCTTCCTCCGCGCCCCGGCCGGTGCCAACCATTATCGCCGTCGGAGTAGCGAGCCCAAGAGCGCACGGACACGCGATTATCAGCACCGACACGAAATTCACGAGTGCCATCGTGAATCGTACATCGGTCGGCGCGAGAACAAACCACGCCGCGAACGTCGCAATCGCGATACAGAGAACAACGGGCGTGAAGATTCCGCTAATGACGTCGGCCATTCTCGCGATTGGCGCCTTCGATCCCTGCGCGTCCTGCACCATGCGCACGATCTGTTGCAGCGTCGTGTCGCTGCCGATCCTTGTAACTCGGAATCGGAACGCGCCAGTCGAATTCATTGTCCCGCCGAAGACTTCGGCCTCGGGATTCTTTTCGACGGGCAAGCTCTCGCCCGTGAGCATCGACTCGTCCACTGCTGAGCGACCCTCGATTACGACTCCATCGACAGGAATCTTTTCTCCTGGACGCACCTGCACGGTGTCGCCGACTTCGACCGCCTGAATTTCTATCTCGACTTCACGTCCGTCGCGGATCACACGCGCGGTCTTCGCCTGAAGCTTCATCAGCTGCTGGATTGCCTCCGACGTTCGACCCTTCGCTCGCGCTTCGAGCATTTTTCCGAGGAGAACGAGAGCGATTATCACGCCCGCCGCCTCGTAGTAAACCGGAGCCATACCCATCGGACCGGTGAACGGTGACGGCCAAACAGTCGCGGCAACCGAATACACATACGCCGCGCCCGTGCCGAGCGCGATCAACGTGTTCATGTCGGCCGCACGATGTCTGAATGCGGCCCACGCACCTCTATAGAATTGCGCGCCGCAATAGACAACGACGGGCGTGGTCAGCAACAGCTCGAGCCACGTCACTCCCGGAAAATGGAGCGCGGGGATCCGCCCGTGCGACATCGCAATCACGAGGACCGGAAACGAAAGCACCACTGCGATCCAGAATTTGCGCCGAAGCGTCTCGTATTCCTCCCGCTTCAACCGCGACTCCTCGCCCTCGGCGACTCTCAGCGCTTCCGACCAGAGATCTCCGACGTCGCGGGCGCCGTAACCGGCATCCTTGACGGCTCTTATCAATGTGTCGACGTCAGTTTTTGCAGGATCGTATTCGACGGTCGCCCTATCGGTTGCGAGATTGACCCCTGCCTTTCGCACACCGGGAGCGTGGGCGAGCGAAGACTCCACTCTGTCCACACAAGCAGCGCAGCTCATTCCAGTTACCGCGAGCTCGGCCTTCATCGGGTGTTCTTGTACATGAGGTCGATCAGCTCGTCGTACATCTCTGTCGCCTCAGGCTCTCCAGCGCGAATGGCCGTCGTCGCGCAATGCTTGAGATGGTTTCGCATGAGCTCTCGGCCCACAGCTCGAAGCGCTTCCTGCACGGACGAGACTTGCATCATGATGTCGGCGCAGTAACGGTCGCTTTCGACCATTCGCTGGATTCCACGCACCTGACCCTCGATGCGGCGAAGACGCTTCAAATTCCTCTCTTTAACGTCCGGATCGACGGCGATCGATTTTGATTTCGTGCTCATGAGAGCAATCTATATACCCCCTCCCCCTATTGTCAAAGATCTCTGACTGCGGACGCAGCAGTTTCCAAGTTGACATTTGTTCATGTGACTCATAGCCATTCAGTGCACTCATCTCGTGAGGGAGTAAGAATGACGACCAGCCCGAAAACGGAATCCCTCGATCATCCAGCGATCCGAGAGCTGGTCAACGACGCCAACTCGATGACGCTTGCCGAGCGGCTGACTCTTCTCAAGGGTCTTATTCCCGGAATCGCGACGGAGATGCAACCGCAGGAGTTTGAGAAGCTGATCGCCGAGCTAAAACTGAAAGGCGAGAGATTCTACGAGGCGACTACGCATCCCAAGGAAGGAAGAGCTACTCGCCACGTCATGGGGGAGCGGGATGTGGAAGGGAGATAGAGCGATAGAGCGATAGGCGGTTAGAGAGATTTGACCCATCGCTGAATCGCTCAATCGCTCAATCGCTCAATCTCATTTGACCGCTCGCTTCAAAAAGCTCCTCACTCCGAGCCATCCCACAACAATCAGCATCGCGGTAAGTACCGCGACTACCACTCCGAGATTCATGTGCGGACCACTCGGATTGAGAACCCCTCTCAATCCTTCCGCCACATAGACAAGCGGATTGATCAGCACCGCATACTTGAGCGCGGGCACTACATCCAATCCCTTCCACGGATAGTACGCGCACCCGAAGAACAACATTGGCGCGATTATCAGGCTGAACATGAATCCGATCTGCTGCGGCTTGATTGCAGTTCCCATGAACAGCCCGATCGCTGAGAATGTTGCTGAGCCAAGGAGTGCGATGAACACCGTTTCGCCGAGGTGCGCGAGCGTCAGCCCGGGAATCGGCCCCATGATCAATCGCGCGATAGGAAGAACACACAGTCCTGCGATCAGTCCCTGAATCGTTCCGACGACCACCTTCTCGATTGCAATCAGTGGAATCGGTATCGGCGCAAGAAGTCTGTCTTCGATTTCATTTGTCCAACCAAAATCCATCGTCATCGGCAGCGCGACGCTTTGGATGGCCGAGAGCGCGAGACTCACACCGAGTATTCCAGGAAGCAGAACCGCTTTGTACTGCGCGCCCATGAAGCCCATCTTCGGCAGGAGACTTCCGAAGACGATGATGAACATGAGCGGCTGCATCAGCGTGCGAATGAGAAAGAACGGAAGCTCGCGCCGCGTAACGCGCGCATCGCGTGAGAGCAATGCGAGGAAAACTTTCGCCGGTGCGACCCGGTACGTCGTGCGCTCGTTCAATCGAGCTTGTGGCCGGCCAGCGACATGAAGAATGTCTCGAGAGATCCATCGGGCGTCCGCGCCTTGAGTGCGGCCGGTGTGTCGAGTGCGAGCAATTTGCCTCGATCGATCAGCGCAATGCGGTCGCTCAGCCGATCTGCCTCTTCCATGTAATGTGTCGTCATGACGATCGTGCGGCCCTGCGCGTGAAGGTCGCGCAGGATCGCCCACAAACTCTGTCTCGCGCTCGGATCGAGTCCAACGGTCGGCTCGTCGAGAAAAAGAATTTGCGGCTCGTGAATCAGGGCTCGCGCGATCATCAATCGCTGCTGCTGACCACCTGACATTTCGTCGACCTTCGCTTCAGCCTTCGACGCAATCTCGAGTTTTTGCAACAGCTCGTGCGCACGCTCGGTCGCGACCTTCTTCGGTATTCCGAAATAAGCCGCGTGAAAAACGAGATTCTCCAGCGCATTTAGACTTCTGTCGGGATTGGGACGCTGCGGCACGACGCCGATGCGCTGTCTCACTTCGACAGCGTTGGTTCGGACGTCGGCTCCGGCGACCGTTGCGTTTCCCGCAGTAGGCCGAACACGAGTTGTGAGAATCCCGATCGTGGTCGTTTTGCCCGCGCCATTCGGGCCTATCATCCCGAAGAATTCGCCTTCGTGCACGGCGAGCTCTAGCGAGTCGAGTGCTACGACGTCGCCACCACCAGGTCCACGAGGATCGCCATTCGCCGACGGCGGTGCTCCCCTCATCGGTTTTGGCGCCGGCGAAGTGTAGACCTTTCTGAGCTCGTGCGTCTCGATGGCGTTCAGCATCGATGCTAATTTAGCCCCGATGCAACGCGCAGAAGCAACGTTGCCGCCGCATCGAGCGACTCGATTTCTTCGCTCGTGAACGATGCGAGACGTTTGGACAATGCGCGGACTCTTGCTGCGCGTCCTTTGAAAAGAAGCTTTCGCCCTTTAGGAGTCGCCTTGATCCACATGACCCTGGCGTCGCCGGAATCCGCGGTACGTGTAACCAGACGCGCTGCCTCGAGTGCCTGAACGAGTCGCGTCATCGTCGGCGGCTTCACCTGCTCGACACGCGCGAGATCGCCGAGCGTAATCGGTCCGCCGAATACGACCACGGAGAGTGCCGAGAGTCTGGGCGCGCTGAGTCCCCACTTGTCGTCCTGCCGGCGAAGTCCTCTCAGCAGTCGGATCGACGCCGAGTGAATGTGGTCGGCCACGGCGAGCCG
>JBGQKT010000148.1:0-8586 GCA_041499635.1 Gemmatimonadaceae bacterium | reverse complement strand
TTCGAATGATAGACTCGAGCGACTCGAGCAGGGCGTGGAAGCAATCGCAATCGAGGTCGAGCGAATTTCCGAGGGACAGCGCTTCGTGACGAGGTTGCTTTCCGAAACGAGAGAGACCGTCAAATCATGAGACTTTACAATCGAGTTGTTTTCATCGCGACACTCATGGCAGTTGCAAGCGCCGCCACGAGTTCAGTCGCTCACGCACAAAAAGTTGTAACCCCTCAGGAAGCGAGTCAGCACGTCGGCGAAACCGTCACCGTCACCGGAACTGTAGGAGACGTGGGACATTCTCAGCGGAGCAACACGATCTTCGTGAACTTCGGCCCTCCGTTTCCGAACCACACCTTCACCGCCGTCATATTCGCGTCGGCGGCGAGTCTATTCCCCGACGTCGATAGCTGGAAAGGAAAAACACTGAGCGTCACCGGTGTGGTGAAGATGTATCGCGGAAAACCCGAGATCGTTCTGGAGAGTCCCAAACAGGTTACCGCTCAGAAGTAGCTCCGTGTCTGGTCGACAAACTCGGCAAGTGCACGAGCGGAATGCTCGAAATGTTCGTGCAGCATAGTCCAGTGATTACCGGGGACAACACGTAATTCATAGTTGGGAGTGAAACGCCTCCACACCGCGTGCGCATCCCAGGGAGGATTCAACGCGGCATCCTCATCCTCCTCAGGCCAGATGATCGCAACTTTTCCCTTATATGGTCGAAGCGTGTAGCTGAGGCACGCATCGTTCATATGGCGTTGGTGCGCCGTCAACTCATTATCCTCATGCTCCGCTTTTGAAGCAGCGATTGGCCTGAGGGAGCGTGCCGCAACGAAACTCATCATCCACTGTCCCGCGCTCGTCACGCGCTCGACGCGCTCTCGCCATGTCGTTCGCCGTTGCACTCGCCACATCTCTCTCATCGTGCAAAGCGTGTGATTCACTCCGCTCGAGAATTTCCGGTAATGAAATCCCTCGGGAACTCCGCTCATCATCGCAAGTCGGCGCATCACTCTGAACCATCGATGCGTGGGGCCCAATGAGCCGGGGTGAATCAGAATGAGCAGGGGAACACTCTCTCCACTCGCCATGAGTTCCCGCGCTATCTCGAGCGCAAGAGGAACACCAAAGCAATTCCCGGCCAAGATGTAAGGGCCTCTCGGCCGCTCTGCGCGAATTCGCTCGATAGCTTGATTTGCTGATCCGCGTATGGTGATCGGTCGGTCAAAGATTGGAAGAGGTACGATGTAGAGTCCGCGATCCTCTGGCAGATAGTGTGCGAGCCCCTGCGCATATCGACCACCGCCCAACAGCTGTCCGTTGAAATAGAAGAGCGGCGGCTGCGCGCCACCTTCACGGACTTTCAGAATCGGGCAACTGCTTGCAGCTGTGGCATCCGCTGTTTGCCGCAAAAGGGCATTTGCCATCCCTTGAATAGTTGGCTCTCGATAAAAATCCCGAACGCTGATCTCTTCGCCAAACTCGTCGGAGACACGCAACAGCATGCTGACCGCGAGGAGTGAATGTCCGCCGAGATTGAAGAAGGAATCGCTAACGCCGATGTCGCGAGTCCCTAGCATTTCTTTCCAGATACTCACGAGCTGACTTTCGAGTTCGGTTGTTGGCGGTTCCAAATCGTCTCGCCGCAACCGAGAAAAAGTCGAGGGGTCGGGCAAGGCGACTCGATCGACCTTGCCGCTCGGTCCGTGAGGGATTTCTTTCAGCGGGACGATCTGCGCGGGAATGAATTGAGACGGCAGCTCCCTCTCGAGTGCCCGGCGCAAGTCGAGAGCAGAGCTCGCGATATTGTTGGTCGCTACGTAGGCGATAAGCGCGTATTCTCCGCCTCCATCGCGTCGAGCGATGACAACGCTCTCGCGAACGTCAGGCAATCTGTCGAGCGCAGCTTCGATTTCTTCCAACTCGATGCGAACTCCGCGAATCTTCAGCTGATGGTCTCGCCGGCCGATGTACTCGATTGCTCCATCAGATCTGAAGCGCGCAATGTCACCGCTACGGTAAACTCGATCGCCACCTTCCGAACGGAATGGGTGTGAGAGAAACCGCTCAGTGGTCAGATCGGGACGGTTGAGGTAGCCATTGGAGACACAGACGCCGCCGATGTAGATCTCCCCAGCGACGCCTGTTGGTACAGGCTCGCGCTCTGCATTCAGAACATAGACTTCCGTGTTCGCTAACGGCCGGCCGATCGGGACAGAACGGTGCTTCTCACCGCGCTTGCACCTCCACGAAGTTACGATAATCGACGTTTCTGATGGCCCGTACATATTCCACAATTCAGCGTGCGGCACACGGGCAAAGAATTTTTCCTCCAGAGGTGGTGAAAGCACTTCTCCATACAACATCACCCGCTTCAAGTGCGAGCATTGTGTGAACTCCGGAATGTCGAGTAGCACCTTCAGCATCGAAGGCGCGAAGCCAACAGTGGCGATGCGTTGATCACTGATTAGTCTCGCGAGGTAGACTGCGTCGCGCTGGCCGCCGGCCCGTGCAATACGCGTATGCGCTCCGACCGTCAGCGGCCAGAAAATCTCCCACGCCGTTGCATCGAAAGAGAGGGAGCCGGAGTGGAGCATGCAGTCGGCCGGAGTAAGCGCGAACGTCTGCTGCATCGCCAACAGATTGCTCGCGATTCCGCGATGCGTGCTGAGGACGCCCTTCGGTAGTCCGGTAGATCCGGAGGTATACAAAACACACGCGACCGCAGCGCGATCATAATCGATGGGCAGCCGCGTATGAGCGGAATCAAGACCGTTGAGATACTGCGCGTCGATCAGCAGCGTTTCAAAATCCCGTATATCGAGCAATGTGATCCCGATCCTGTCGGCCAATACCAGAACGGGTTTAGAGTCCGCGACGAGCTGGGCGATGCGTTTTGCAGGATGCTCTGTGTCGAAAGGGACGAACGCCGCGCCGCATTTCCACACCGCGAGCAGGGCTACCACCGTCTCGATAGATCGCTCCATGCAAATCCCGACTAGATCACCATTCTCAACGCCGCGTGAGCGCAGCTCGTGTGCGAGCGCATTTGACTTACGTTCGAGCTCGACGTAGGAGAGCGCTTCGCTTTCGGAGCGGACCGCGAGTGCAAGTGGAGTTTTTGCAGCCTGCGATGCGATCAACTCGTCAATTCGCAAAACCGGCGGAAGATCGAGCACAGGCCCGCGCGAATTTTTCAGAATCGTCGCGCGCTCACTTTGCGTCAGCAGCTGAAGGCGGCCGGCGCGCTCATCCGGATTCTGCGCAATCGAATCGAGGAGAGTGACATAATGGCCGAGCAAACGCACTGCGGTTGATTTCTCGAACAAATCCGTGCGAAAACTCAACTCACATTCCCACGTGCCTGCTTTTTCTTCGATTTCGAGATGGAGATCCGCGAGTGCGCTGCCGTTGAACGTCTTGACCGGATCCACAACGACGCCGGGCAGCGACGGAGTGTACTCAGGGAGGTTGCGAAAGTTGAATATCGTTTGTGGCAATGAATCGATAATCGCCGTTAGCGGGACACCCTGATGCTCGTGCGCTTCGAGCACCGCGATACGCACTGCACCGACCAGCTCCCGAAATGTCATGTGGGGGTCGACCGTCACCCGCATCGGAACGACGACATTGAACTCACCGATGAGCCCTTCGAGCTCGGCGCGTTTGCGTCCCGCGAATGAGAGGCCGACAACGGTGTCGGACTGTCCAGTCAATCGCGACTGGAGCAACACAAATGCTGTCAGTGACGTGATCGCGGGAGTTGCGCCTTCAGAGCGTCCGATCGATTCGAGAGATTCTACGAGAGCGCCTGGAACAACCTTCGCAACCTGGCCGCCGTCCGTGCTCGCAACCTCCGGACGGGTGTAATCCGCCGGAAGGTCCTGCGCCATCGGCGCTCCTGCCAGGCGCGCTCTCCAATAAGCGGCATCTCGGCGTCCAGCAGAGTCGTCCGCGCCGCTGCGTTGCCACTCAGCAAAATCGCGATACTGGATTGGCAGCTCGGCCAGGGGTGAAGCGTTTCCGCTGCAGAACGCGCCGTACAGCTCTCGCAGCTCACTGAACATCACGCCGTCCGACCATCCGTCAGAAGCGATATGATGAGTTGTTATGTAGAGGGTGCACGAGTCCTCGTTCTCCCGAAGAATTCCGGCGCGCAGCAGCGGACCTCTCTCGAGATCGAATCGCCCCGTCGCTTCTGCGTCGAGCAGTTCGGTGACACGCGCCCGCGTTGGGACATCGATCACCGGCAGTGGTACAAGACCCGCATCGAAGGAATAAATTCTTGGCGTCCCGCCCTCAGTCGCGATCCGCGAACGAAGCACTTCATGTCGGGCCACAATCGCCGAGAGTGCACGTTGAAGCGCGTCGTAGTTCAACCGGCCAACGACGCGCAGCGCCGAGCAGCGGTTAAACGCGGAAGTATTTTTGTCGAGCTGCGTTGCCAGCCAGATTACCTCCTGCCCGAACGACAGCGGCGCAGATCCTGTAGCGGCGGACTTCGGCATCCGACTGTGAAGACGCGGAGAGACTTTGGCCCGCTGCTCGAGTAAGGCGCGTGCGGCCGCGGACAATCCTGCCGTGCTAATTTCTTTCTGCGCGGATTTCGACTTCATGTAATGGAAGTTTCAGCAATTGCCTTTTCGACAACGCTCGCGAGTCCCTCGATTGTCGGAGAATCAAAAAATGACAGCATCGATATTTCCACGCCGAGTGTATCGCACACGCGCGCGATGAACTGCGCGGCGAGTATGGAATCTCCACCCGCGTAAAAAAAATTGTCGTTGATTCCGGGCGTTTCCGTCTCGAGGAGAGAAATCCACAGAGAGCCGAGAATCTCCTCGACCGGAGTGCGCGGTGCGACAAATTTATGGGTGGCGGAAAGTGGCGCATCGAAAGAAACCCCTAGACGCTCCGCTAATCCGGCTCTCTTCAATTTTCCGGTGGGTCCGGTAGGAATGGACTCGACAAACAACACGCGTCGCGGAACTTTGAAATGCGAAAGCCTGATCGCAACGAACTCGCGAAGCTGGCGCTCGGTGGCGGTCATTCCTTCGCGCAATATGACTGCCGCTGCGACCTCCTCTCCAAGCGCGGCATCCGGCGCTCCGAAAGTCACCGCCTGGGCGACCGCGGGATGAGATAGCAGGATTGCATCCACCTCCGGCGGAGAAATTTTTTCGCCGCCGCGGTTGATCATCTCTTTCAGCCGACCGAGGATTGTAAGGTAGCACTCGTCGTCGAGCATTCCCTCGTCGCCGGTTCGCAGCCATCCATCGCTGGTGAATGCGGCCGCGTTCGCTTCGGGATTACGCGCGTACCCTGCAGTCACATTCGGGCCTTTGATCGCGATTTCGCCGCGGGTGCCCGGTGCAACTGATCGCCCATCGATATCGAGTACGGAAATCGCCGGTCCCGCCGCGCGGCCGACAGTCCCCGGCTTTCGCGCGCCGGGCGGAAGTGGATTGCTTGCGATCTGATGAGCGGCCTCGGTCATTCCATACGCTTCGACAACTGGAACTCGAAAAGTCTCCTCGAGCTCGGCCAGAATCTGTCGCGGCAAAGCAGCGGACGACGATCGGATAAAGCGCAACTCTCGAGAGTCGACCCTCGCTCGATCCGCTTTTGCGCGCGCGATGATCGAAGCATGCATCGTCGGAACCGCCGTGTACCACGTCGGCTGGAACTCCGCCACCCAATCGAGAAACGATGTCGCAAGAAATCCTGGCGCGCACACTACACTTCCCTCTACCTCGAGCGATGCAAGCAGCGCGGCGACCAATCCGTGAATGTGAAAGAGCGGCATGACGTTCAGGCAGCGATCCCTGGAAGTCAGCTGGAGCGACGCCGCGACGTGTCGCGCAGACGCTGACAGGTTTCCATGAGTCAACGGAACGATCTTGGGACGCGACGTAGTCCCCGATGTATGAAGCACTAACGCAATGTCGCTTTCGCCAGGAGGTTCGATCGAATCCTTTGCGTCACCCGGACCGAGCCTTCCTAAACGGAATAGTCCGGCAGCATCGTTCTCCGACCATGAAAGCTCGACGATGGGAATTCCAATTCGACGTGCCACCTCGCGCGCGGGACTCTCGGGTAGACCTCCGATGACGAGGGCCCTTGCCGGGAGATCGGTCAAATAAAACTCGAGCTCGTCCGCTCGATAAACCGGATTGAGCGGTGCGCAAACCGCCGCGCCGCACACCGAGAGGAATGCGGTCGCCATTTCCGGTCCGTTCGGGAGAATCAACGCAATGATATCGTCGCGGCGAAAACCACGTCTGCGGATGGCGGCCGCAGCGCGAGTGACGTGTATGCGCAGCTCGGCGTGGGTAAGCGGTTGCCGTCCGGGCGCGAATAGCGCGTTGGGTTCAAGCACTTGCGTGATCGTTGATCGAGTTACACCCCACGTTTCCGATAGGACGCCAGATTTACGCCATGAATAATATCAGAGCTTTCTGAAATGCTGCAGCCGAAACTAATCACCACTCTCAGATCCTACGATCGGCGACAGTTTTTCAACGATGCAATCGCAGGAGTGATCGTCGGTGTAGTTGCGCTGCCGCTGGCGATCGCATTTGCAATCGCAAGCGGCGTGACGCCCGACCGCGGCTTGTGGACCGCCATCGTCGGCGGCTTCATCATCAGCGCGCTCGGCGGATCACGCGTGCAGATCGGCGGTCCAACCGCCGCATTCGTCGTAATCGTCTACAGCATCGTCCACCAATACGGCGTCGATGGTCTCACTGTCGCGACGCTGATGGCGGGCGTGATCCTCCTGATAATGGGCCTCGCGAAGTTTGGCGCGATGATCAAATACATCCCGCATCCGGTGATCACCGGCTTCACCAGTGGAATCGCGGTTATCATTTTCTCGAGCGAGATCAAGGATTTCTTTGGACTACACCTGGGCGAGCTACCTCCGGATTTTGTCGGCAAGTGGATCGCGTACGCAACACACGCAACAGGCATTACTCCGCCCGCGATTGCCGTATCCGCACTCGCCCTCGCAATCATTCTCGTGTGGCCGAGAATCAATCGACGAATTCCCGGTCCTTTCGTCGCGCTGATTGTGACGACTGCGGTTGCGCATTTGATGCACCTCGACATCGAGACGATCGGAACTCGGTTCGGCGCCATAAGCGCGACGATCCCGCATCCGCAGATGCCTCACCTCTCGTTGCTGCAAATCACGGCGCTCGTTGGTCCCGCGTTCACCATCGCGATGCTCGCGGCGATCGAATCACTCCTCTCAGCAGTCGTCGCCGATGGAATGATTGGTGGCCGCCATCGCTCGAACATGGAGCTCGTCGCGCAAGGGATTGCCAACATCGCGTCTGCGCTGTTTGGCGGAATTCCGGCAACGGGCGCCATCGCGCGCACGGCGACCAACGTGAAGAACGGAGCGCGAACGCCGATGGCCGGAATAATTCACGCGTTGACGCTACTGCTCATAACACTTTTCTTCGGACGCTGGGCTGCGCTCATCCCGATGGCGACGCTTGCCGCGATCCTCGTCGTCGTGAGCTATCACATGAGTGAGTGGCGCACATTCAGAGCTGAGCTTCATTCGCCGAGAAGCGATGTGATCGTGCTTCTTGCGACGTTTGGACTTACGGTTTTCGTCGACCTCACTGTCGCGATCAGCGTCGGCATGGTGCTCGCGGCGTTCCTCTTCATGCACAACATGGCGCTGGTTACAGAGGTGAGTTTACTCGATCGCGAGCCCGACGAGGCCGACATCCTTGACGGCGCGGACGTTTATGCGCGTGATCCCGAAGGACTTCGGCGGTGGGACATTCCGCCTGGAGTGGAAGTGTACGAGATCAACGGTCCTTTTTTCTTTGGCGCGGCAGAAACGTTCAAGGATACGCTCGCGCGAGTGGCAGGAAAGCCGAAAGTATTGATAATCCGTATGCGCGACGTGTTGTCACTCGATTCAACCGCAATGAATGCGCTAAAAGACGTTGTTCACCGCTCACGAAAAGATGGAACGACGGTGCTCCTGTCGGACGTCCACATGCAGCCGCTCGTCGCGCTGACCGGCTCACCCATCCTCGAAGAAATCGGAAAGGAGAACCTCTTTGGGAATTTGTTCGATGCTCTGAACCGTGCGCGCTCACTCCTCGGGCTTCCTGCGATGGCTCGTCCTGAGGGCACGGGGCCAACTGTATACCGGGAGAGATGACAGCGCATCGGCACGGCCGAACGTAATCTTGGATGGAGGCCCATTGATTGCTGCGTCCGATGACCCGTCCACTGCCGAGGTAAGCAGGCGTCTCGCGAATTTCCTGTTGCGTACCTGCGCACACGCATTACGATTTATCCCGCTAGCGCAGGGCTATGGGATTCGGCCGGTCCGATCAGACGGCGGCCGAACGTGGAAGCAGCAGGCTTCGAGTACCGGCACTTCAAATCCAAGTGCCGGCTCAACTCTAACGAGGAGCTGAGCATGTCGAGCATCGCAAGAGCCGTTGGCAGTATGATTGTGCTGGGTGGCGCTTTCATTCCCGTTGTCGTCACGGCGCAGAAAGCCGGCGACATGACGATCGGGGTAATGGCCGGAGCGAACTATTCGAAAGTGAGTCAGGACCC
>JBGQKT010000147.1:0-8601 GCA_041499635.1 Gemmatimonadaceae bacterium | reverse complement strand
GCGCTCTCAGCGATGACTCGCACACCTTTGAGATTCGCAATCGCGGCGCGTGCGCGCGCGAGGTTGGCAGAGCGATCGCCGAGGTTTGATCCCAATGCGATGTAAACGCGATCACTCATCAGAAGCTCTTTCGAGAGAGACTTCCGCGAACGCGAGCGGACCTCTGAGCGCGACGTGAGGCTTGCGAACAGTCACGCGCACTCGCTTCACCTGGGGAACCGCGAGCGCAGCATCGCTGACACGCTCGACGAGATTCTCCAAATAATGAATGTGTCCGTCGGCAACGACTGCAGCGACCAGATCATAGAGCTCACGATAATCGACAATGCCGGCGGCGCCGTGAGCTCCGACTGGTCTCGCTACCCATACAGAGAGATCTACTTCGATCGATTGCGCGATCTCAGCTTCGTGCGGCAACACGCCTATGCGCGTGTGAAACGCCATCGACTTGAGCGTCACCTCGTGAAGTGCTGTCATTACTCACGCATCGAGCGCTGCACGTAGTGATCCGCCGAGATCGATCGCGTCGCGTACGCTGCGTCCGGCGGCTTGCATCAACGCACTGCCGACTACAATTCCATCAGCCAGTTTTCCGACCGTCGCCGCCTGCGCCGCGTTCGAAATCCCGAAGCCAACGCAGATAGGAAGTTTTGTAACACCGCGAAGGCGTGCAATCGTCGGCTCGAGCTCCACTGCGACTGCGTCTCGCATTCCAGTAACACCAAGGCGGCTGATCAGGTAAACAAAACCGCTTCCGTGATTCGCTATGTCTCGCATTCTCTCGGTTGGAGTGGTGGGCGCAACGAGACGAATGAACGCCAGACCGCTTTCGCCGAGCCAGGCTTCGCGATCGGGGTCGGCGCCCACTGGAAGATCCGTCACCAAAACGCCGTCCACTCCCGCATCGCGCGCACGCTTGAGAGAATCCTTGCCCGCGGCAATCAACGGATTGAGATAGGTGAAGAGAACGACCGGAATGTTGACGGATACTTTCTGCACGAGCTCGAGCGCTCGATTGAAATTCATTCCGGCAGCGAGAGCCCGTTGGGAGCTTTCCTGAATAACAGGACCGTCGGCAATAGGATCAGAAAATGGAACACCGACTTCGATTACATCTGCTCCCTTTTCCTCCAAACCCCGAATTAGCGAAGCGGACTGTTCGATGTCGGGATAGCCGGCGGTGACGTAGCACACCAGTGCTTTCCGTCGAGTTCCTCGCAGAAGCGCGAATCGCTGAGCGACGCGATTAGAGGATGTAATCTCCAATGTTGATGCCATACCTGTCGGGATCCGCCGTTTTGATGATCGTTCGAGGATAGTCGCCGTTGCCGTCTGCCTGCGCAAGGTCGACCTCGAGGGGTGGAACGACGACGTTTCCCTGAGCGTCGCTGACGATCTTTACCATCGGCCGCGACAGCGCCTCCGCTCGCGAGTTGGCAGCAGAGACCACTGCGAGCTCGAACGTATCGAGAACAACCAGCGTGCCCACTGGATAGATGCCCAGCAGGTTGATGAATGCCTTCACGATCACCGGGTCCATTCCCCGCCTCGAATTGTCTCGCATTTCCTGGAGCACCGCCGCCGGCGAGTGCGGGATCGTTTGATAGCTGCGCCGCGATGTCGCCGCATCATATCCGTCGGCGACCGCGACAATCTTGCTTGTCATGCTTATCGAACGCGGCCGAACTACGCGCGGATATCCAGTGAGGTCGCCGCGCATGTGGTGCTCATACGCGACAGTCATCGCGCGGTAGCTGACTTCCTCCTGCTGCCCTTTAAGCTGAAACAGCACCAGCACGCCGAGCCACGGATGCGCCGCGATTCCCTTCCAGTCTTCGTCAGAAAGATCTTCGGCCTTTCTTAGAATCGAAACTGGAATGCGTGACTTCCCGATATCGTGCATCAGCGCAGAAAGTCCGAGATCGAAAAGCTGAAGCTTCGACATTCCAATTCGTCTTCCCAACGCAACCGAGAAGATGCAGACGTTCACACTGTGAGTGAACGTGTAGTCGTCATAATCACGAATTGCGGTGAGCCCGATCAATGACGTTTCTTCATTTAGAATCTGATCAACGATTCCCTGTACAACGCGTTTGATCTTCTTGATGCTCGGCGCACGGCCGAGTCTCACCGAGTTGATGACGTCTCTCGTTAGTGCGACCGACCGCGTGTACGTGTGATTGGCAGCGTCACGCAGCTGCTGAGTTTGCTCCTGATCGAGCTGATCTTCCTGTGGCGGCCCGAGCTCGAGAGAAGTGATGCCGGCGTCGCTCAACGCGCGGCTGATTGATTCGCGTCGCTCATCCGGCTCTTCGTCACTGCGCGTGTCGAGGTGAGAGAGAAAGACAAGCCACGCGCGATCGTTCGCTTCGTGAATCCGGATCGAGCCAATTCCAGACTCCCTGCAGATTTTGAGCAGGTACCCGAAGCTCGCGTAGTTCGTCAGGTCGAGGCGCAGGCGTGTGGAGTTGATGAAAAGAAATTCGCCCGAGAAACGAAGGTCGAGATCTTTTTCGCGGTCCATGATCTCGCGCGCAATTGCAGTCAGCTCGGAAAGAGATCGCTGAACTGCAGTGTGCTCCACTGGGTAGAGCTTTATTGCCCGCAGAGTTCCGTAAAACGAGATGATGAAGTCACGACCGCGACGACGAAGGTAGCCAGTGGCCGGATCGGGACCGGGTTTGGTGGTAGTCGCAACGGCTGTCATCGTCTCCGCCTCACCCGCCTCTCAACGCGCGACTGACCGCGTTGCGGACGATCACGTCGCCGTCGCTCGCACTATGCTGAAGTGCTTTAAGTGCGAGCTCTGTTCCGATTTTTCCGAGAGCCATTGCGGCGCACGCACGAAGTTCCGGTGACTCGCGCTTTCCGAGAAACCGACGCGAGTTGAGAATTCCGTCGAGGAAGTCAACGCCCGCGTCTCCCGACAACACACCGTAACTCTCGAAGAACACCATCTTCTCCGCGAGTGCAGTCTCACGAAGCTCTTTCTTGCGCAGGTGAGCTTCGATTCGAGGAACTGCTCGTGTATAGCCTCCCGAACCAAGCACTTTCACCGCTGCAATTCGCACGTCGCTGTCTCCGTCCTCGAGTGCCTGTTCGAGCGCCTGCATTGCAGCCGGTGACGCGATTTGTGAAAGCGCGTTCACCGCGGTCATGCGCATCTCGGGAGGACCCTGCGTGAGCGTTCTCGTCAACGACGGAACTGCTGCTGCAGCACGCATGGACCCGGCACGTCGCATCGCTTCAACCGCGACGACGTCGTCGTCAGAGCTGATGAGCCGAACAAGCTCTGCGTTGTTCATTCCGGCCATTCTCGACGCGGCGCTCTCGAGCAACGCGCGCAGCTCGGCGTTACTCGTGCGACCAATCCAACCGATGACAACTTCGAGCACAGTTGGCTGAAGCTCGGAGAAGAGCTCATGCAGATCGTTTTGAGGAGGCCGCAGCCTGGTCTGCTCGAGTGCGGTCAACAGCTGCTCGAGCGGCTCTCGCTCGCTCAGCCGCCCCGCAAGCGAGAGAAGCCGGTCGCGCTCGGAATCGACGATCTGGGCTGCGCGCCCTGCTGTCGCTTTCGCTTCGCGAACGATGTACGCTGCCGTATGAAAGCGCATCAGCGACAGCATCAAAAGGAGAAGCTGATCGAGAATACCGGCAATTTCCTCGCGGACGGTAGGATCGGTCTCCTGCTCGTACGTGTCGAGTAGCGATGCGACAACGTTGTTGCGGAGATCCGAGCCAAAGTCAGCTTGAATCTCGTGCTGCAGGTAATCGATCTCCCGCTCGTCGAGGAAGTAAAGTGTGCTGTCGTAATCGTCCATCCGCGCGAACTGCGATGAGACGAGAACTTCCTCCGGCGCCGATTCGATCGAGCGTGGAGAGATGATTTTCTCTCCCGGCTCGAGTCGCCGCCCAACAAGCGGCGTTCCGGCTTCGACGCCGATCTCGACGTACTTATATTGGAACGTCGCGAATTCGTGCTCCCAGAGCAGCGTGAGAAGATCGTCTCCATCGCCAAGTGCGACTCGAGTTCGCTGAATCAGCTCGAGAAGAACGGTGAGCTCACTCTCCTCGAATCCCTGCCTGACGGTCAGCTCGCGAATCCCATCTTTGTAGAAAAGCCACGGAATACTGTCTGACGTGCGACCCGGCTCCTCGATCACCGGATGACCAAGCCAGCGAAAATCGCTATCGGTGATTTGAAGAACGATCGATTCCGTTTCCGTCCAGAGATTCGCGAATGCAGAGCGCACCGTATCCATCGCGCGAGCGTGCATTGGATTGTTCGTCATATACAGTTGCTGTGCGCGCGCCGCTTTTCCAAACTGACGCAGCGCGTCAGTTACGTGAACGATGGAATACGGAAGGTCGTCCGCGTTTTCATCGGTTACGAGTGCGCGCACGCTGGTCAAACCGGTGACACTCCACGCTGCGCTACTTCCGCAACGTCCTTGTCGCCGCGTCCGCTGAGACACACCACGATCAGATCATCAGGCTGGAAGCTCGATGAATTCTGGGAGACCCATGCGATTGCATGCGCCGTCTCGAGTGCCGGAATAATTCCTTCGAGGCGACTAAGCGTTGCGAACGCCTCGAGCGCCTCATCATCCGTCACAGTAGCGTATGTGGCGCGCCCCGAATCCTTGAGAAATGCGTGCTCCGGGCCCACGCCCGGATAATCGAGTCCGGCCGACACTGAGTGCGCCGGGTGAACCTGACCATCTTCGTCCTGGAGCAGATAGCTGAAGGTCCCGTGCAAAACTCCGGGAGTGCCGCGCGCGAGCGACGCCGAATGTTCGCCAGAGTCGAGTCCACGGCCTGCAGCCTCGACGCCGACAAGTCGCACGCTCGAATCATTCTCGAATGCGTGAAATATTCCAATCGCGTTCGAGCCACCGCCGACGCACGCAACCACATGTGACGGCAGCCGCCCGGCGGCGACGAGAATCTGCGCGCGCGCTTCGTCGCCGATCACTGATTGGAACTCGCGCACCATTCTCGGATACGGAGCCGGCCCCACAACCGAGCCGATGATGTAGTAGCTGTCTTCGACGTTCGCGACCCAATCGCGAATTGCTTCACTGGTCGCATCCTTGAGAGTGCGCGTTCCGCTCGTCACAGGCACCACCTCCGCGCCCATCAATCGCATTCGATAGACATTCAGCGCCTGTCGGCGCATGTCTTCCACTCCCATGTACACAACGCACTGAAGTCCGAACCTCGCACACACCGTGGCAGTCGCGACTCCGTGCTGCCCTGCCCCAGTCTCAGCAATGATTCTCCGCTTCCCCATTCGACGCGCGAGAAGTGCCTGACCGACAGTGTTGTTGATCTTGTGAGCGCCGGTGTGATTCAGATCTTCGCGTTTGAGAAAGACGGACGCGCCCACAGCCTCGGAAAACCGAGGTGCCGAGCTGAGCGGCGAAGGGCGGCCGACGTAAGTCGACAGCATGTCGTTCAGATCGCGCCTGAATGATTGATCGGCCATCGCATCCTCGAATGCGACCGCCAGCTCATCCAGAGCAGGAATCAATGTTTCGGGAACGTAGCGTCCACCATAGACGCCGAACCGTCCCGCTGTGAGTGTAGTGGACATTTTCATTCAACCTTCAATGGAGGAGGGATTTCCCTCTCTACTATAGACGCGGAACGTACCGCTTCGGCAAAAGCTTTCATCCTCGCCGGGTCCTTCACGCCCGGGGAGATTTCCACACCGGACGATACATCCACGATGTCTGGTGCGAGGAACCCGATGGCGTCCCGTACATTCTCGGGCGTTAGTCCGCCGGCAACGACGAGCTCAGTGCGCGCTCGCAACCGTTCGATTGTATCGCTGAATCGGTCCCAGCTGAACGGCTTTCCCGTGCCTCCCGAACGACCCCCAACTCGCGTATCGAGCAGCAAAGCGTCCGCGACGTCGGCGATTTGAACCGCGTCGTCAGGAAGCGATGTCGAATTCGGCTCGATCGAGATCACGGCCCAGATTTGCCCGGGGATTTTTTTGCGAAGAGCTTCAACATCCGAGACGCCGCGTCGGCAGTGCAGCTGCACGATATCGGCGCCCGAATCAGTTGCCTTTGCAGCGATGTCGTCCGCGTTTTCGTCGCTGAACACGCCAACATGACCGATCCCATTTCCCGCTGCCTCGAACACCGATTTAGCCGACTCGACGCTCAGTTTCCGTGGGCTTTCGGTGAAAATGACGCCGACGTACGATGCGCCGAGCTCGCGCGCATAAGCAGCATCTGCAGCTCTTGTCATTCCGCAAAACTTTATGCGTGTGATTCCCTGGCGGTCACGCACGATCGACTCTCGTCACTCCGGTAAGATTGCGCACCGCCATTGCTGGATCGTTCGACGCGGACAGAAACGATCCGATGAGCACGGCGTCAGCACCGACATCCGCGACGGAGCGAATGCTCGCCATGTCAGAGTAACCACTTTCCGCGACCGCGATACACTCTGCGGGAATGTGTGGAATCACCGTCTCGGCCGTGCCTTCCTCGATCTCGAGCGTTTCCAGATTGCGATTATTGACGCCGATGATGGTGCAGCCCGCCGTCAATGCGAGATCGAGCTCACGCCGATCGCGAACCTCCGCAAGGACTTCCAATCCAATTTGCTTCGCGGATTTTACGAGGAGCTTGAATCGTCCCGGAGAAAGTGCCCTCGCGATGATGAGCGCCGCAGACGCGCCGAGCGAGCGCGCTTCGTAGAGCTGCACTGCGGCAACGTGAAAATCCTTCCTCAAGATGGGAATGTTGATCACGCCACTCGCAGCTTCGAGGTCACTGTTGCTGCCATTGAACCGTTGCGGCTCGGTGAGCACGGAGATGGCAGCCGCTCCACCACTCTCGTAGGCGCGTGCTTGCTCCTGGGGATCGAGCTCGAGACTGATCGGTCCTCGCGAAGGTGACGCGCGTTTTATCTCGGCGATGAGCGCGACATCCACGCGACGTAAGGCCGGCTCCAGGTGAGGCGGCTCATCGATCGAGGCCGCCCACTTCGCAAGAACCGATCGGCGCGACAGAAGCGCCTCGGCGCGCCGTTCGGCGGAGGCCACTAGCTCTCCCAAAGTGCCGCTCGGGGGCGACCACCGAGATTTTCCTTGCGTTTCGGGGATTGTTCGGATATCCTTTGAATTCGGCAAATGTTCGGTTCCGAGATTCGCTCGAAACCGGGCCATTCTTCGAGGGAAAGATATGTCGCTCACCAAGCGCCAGCGGGAGATACTGACATTTCTCTCCGAGTATTCCGAGGAGCACGGCTACGCGCCAAGCTTCGAGGAAATCGCGGAGAAATTCACTTATAGCTCGCTTGCAACCGTCCACGAGCACCTGAGCAATCTGGAAAAGAAGGGCTACATCAAGCGCGAATACAATGAAAGTCGCGCCATCGAGGTGCTCCCTTCAGAGATTTATCCGCGCGCTCATCAGCTTCCACTGGTTGGAACGGTCGCAGCCGGCCTTCCAATCGAGGCGATCCAGACGCAGGAATCGATTGGCGTGCCCGATGACCTGATTCGACGCGGCGGAAATCACTATGTCCTTCGCGTTCGCGGAAACTCGATGATCGATGAGCAGATTCGCGACGGTGACTTCGTCGTTGTGAATGAGCGTCACGCCGCTGACAACGGCGAGATGGTCATCGCTCTCGTCGATGGGAATTCAGCGACCGTAAAGAAGTTTTATCGCGAGCGGGACGGACGCATTCGCCTCCAGCCCGCAAACGAACAGATGCAACCGATCTACGTGCATGAAAACGACATCTCGATTCAAGGCGTAGTTGTCGGCGTTATTCGCCGCTGTTAATCAGGTCGCATAAGCCTTTCTGAGTCGCTCGAGAGCGGCGAGCCCTGCCCCGCTCTCGAGCGCTTCCTGCGCGAGAGAAAGTCCGGCGGCATAAGTGGGCGCAATACCGCTCACATAAATCGCAGCCGCAGCGTTCATCGCGACCGCCGCGCGAGCAGCATCAGAGCCGGCGCTCGAGCTCCTACTCGCCAGAGTCTCGGTGACTATCCGCGCATTGTTCGCAGAGTCGCCGCCCGCGAGCTCATCCGCGCTGAACCCATCGTATCCGAATTCTTTCGGATCGATCGTCCATTCGCTTGTCTTGCCGTCGCGAACCTCGACGACATGCGTGGGCCCAAGTGGTGAGATCTCATCCAATCCTGGCTCGCCGTGAACAACCAGCGAGTGAATCGAATTCAGCTCGAGCAGCGCCCCCGCAAGCATCGGTACTCGCTGCGGATCGGCGACTCCCACAACTTGCCGCCGCGCCCCGGCGGGATTTGCGAGGGGCCCCACGACGTTCATTACAGTAGGAATTGCGAGCTCTCGTCTCACCGGTCCGACGTGTCGCATGGCAGGATGCATCAACGGCGCATACATGAAGACGATTCCTGCCTGCTCGAGCGCTGCCGTCATTGTCTCGATAGGAACTTCGAGCGCGATGCCGAGGGCTTCGAGTACGTCGGCACTTCCGCAGCGAGAAGTAAATGATCGGTTGCCGTGTTTCGCGATTCGCACGCCAGCGCCTGCGGCGAGAAGCGCAGCCGCCGTGGAGATATTGAATGTCATCACTGCGCCACCGCCGGTGCCG
>JBGQKT010000146.1:0-8607 GCA_041499635.1 Gemmatimonadaceae bacterium | reverse complement strand
TCAACCAATCGGCATACTCTGGGTCAACGCAATCCGGATGACCGTTGTGCCTTTGGTTTTTTCGCTGCTCGTCGTCGGTGTTGCATCTGCGACCGACGCCGCAGCCGTTGGTCGCATTGGCGTTCGCACGCTGGCGCTTTTCATTGCGTTTCTCGTCTGTTCGGCGATCATCGCCGTAATTCTCGCGCCGCCGATTTTCGCGAACATCCGAATCGATCCTACAACCGCTGCCTCACTGCGCGCTTCTGCCTCGACAGCGGCGACCACTGCAATTGAAAGCGCGAAAAATCTTCCTTCGTTCGGACAATGGCTGACTGATCTCGTTCCGATAAATCCAATCAAGACCGCGGCGGATGGCAACATGCTGCCGCTCGTCATCTTCTCGGTTTTGTTTTCCGCTGCCGCAACACGAACACCGATTGAAACACGCGACACGATCGTGCGCTTTTTCAGATCGGTTAGCGAGGTGATGCTCGTTCTCGTTCGATGGATCATCGAGCTCTCGCCGATTCCGATATTCGTTCTGACGCTTGGACTCGCCTCGCGACTTGGCGCGACCGCCGCCGGCGCTGTGGGATTTTACGTCCTAGCAATTTGTGCGATTTACGCCGTTGAGCTGTTGTTGCTTTACCCGGTAGCAACTCTCGGGGGACGCATGCCGCTCAAGCGTTTCGCGAAAGCGGTCCTGCCCGCACAAGTCGTGGCGTTCAGCAGCAGGTCATCGCTCGCGTCCCTTCCCGCGTTGCTCGACAGCGCGACGCGCGGCCTTCGTCTTCCCCCGGAAGTGAGTGGATTCGTACTCCCGCTGGGTGTGTCGACTTTCAAGCTCTCGACCCCGCCGACTCAGGTGGTGTCCGTGCTTTTTATCGCGCGGCTTTACGGGATCGAGCTGGCGCCGCAGCAAATATTGATGGTCGCCGCCATAGCGATTGCGCTCAGTTTCTCGGCGCCAGGAATTCCAAGCGGCGGTCTCCTGATACTCGCGCCTGTCTTCGCATCGCTTGGGCTTCCCGTCGAGGGAATCGGAATCCTGATCGCCATCGACGTCATTCCGGATGCGGCGAGAAGCATCCTCAATGTCACTGCGGACATCACCGTTGCGACGTTGCTAACCCGCCGAGAAAGAGTCGAATCAACCGTTCCCGCGGCAGCGTAGTAAACATACCGAGCGCCGCCGTACGTAAGGGCGTTGAATCGTTATTGCGCTAAGTCGTTGTCCAATCGTAGTATGGATTGGAAGCGCGGTTAGTTCACTCTCATCCGCTTAATGGAAACTCCGTCTGTCAATCAGGAGAGTCTAGCTCCTGACACCGGTTACGCTCCCACGAGCGTAATCGCCGAGCATTACAGGGTCGAGCGAGAGCTCGGGCGCGGCGGGATGGCGACCGTCTATCTCTGCACGGACTTGCGCGATGACACCAAGGTCGCGATCAAGGTGCTGCGTCATGAGATTGGCAGCGCGGTTGTAATCGAGCGATTCCTACGTGAGATCGCGTTTGCATCCGAACTCGATCATCCGCAGATCCCGAAAGTACTGGGATCCGGAGTAATCGATGGACTCCCGTACTATGTGATGACGTACATAGATGGCGAGTCGCTAAAGAAAAGAATCATGCGCGAGGCGCAGCTTCCGATCGCGGACGCACTCAAGATCATGTGCGAGGTCATCGAGCCGACGGCGTACGCGCACAAGCGCGGGATCGTCCATCGAGATCTCAAGCCGGATAACATTCTGATCGCCGACAGCGGCGTGTTCGTTCTGGACTTCGGAATTGCGCGCGCAATTGTCGAGTCGGGTGGTGACAAGCTGACATCGACTGGAATCGGCGTCGGTACTCCGTCATACATGAGTCCAGAGCAGGCACTCGGCGATCGCGCACTCGATGTGCGCAGTGACGTCTACTCGCTCGGCTGCGTGTTGTACGAAATGCTCGCGGGAATTCCCCCATTCGTGGGACCGACGGCGCAGGTAATCATCTCGAGAAGATTTGCGGCGCCTCCTCCGCCTCTCAGCGAAGTCCGCGACAACATTCCCGATTCGCTCGAAGAGGCGATCACCAAAGCCTTGGCAAAGTCGCCCGCAGATCGTTGGGCAACAGTCACCGAGTTCGGAAAGGCGCTGGAAGCATGCAGAGGCGACACTCGACGTCGATTCAAAACACCGACGATTCAATTTCGCCGGCAGTCAATTCTTCGCCTGGTCGTGGCGACAATTGTCATCGTGATCATTGCGGGAGGGTTTCTCGTCTGGTCTCGGTACAGCGGTGCGTTCGACAAGGGACAGGCGGCAATTCAAGCGTGGGATTTCCCTGCCGCTCAGAAACAGTTTCAGCGCGCGGCGAACGCAAATCCGAGCGACCCTGTAAACAAGCTCTGGCTGGCGCAAATGATAATGCTGCAAGGCCAGCCTGCGTCATCATGGCGCCCGTACATCGCAGCCGCCGGTGATCGCCGAAAAGACCTGAGTCAGGAAGATGCAATCCGCGTGAATGCACTCGCCGCCTATGCGGCAGACGGCGATCCGCAGGATTGCAGCAAATTCTCCCGGCTCGCAACATCGGAACTCAGTCGGAATCGCAGCGATTTCACCGGAGCTCTCGCGTTCGCCGATTGTCTCAGCGCCGATAGCATCGTGGTCGCCGATAAAGCGAGCAAGTCTGGCTACCGGTTCCGTTCCAGCTATCAGCTTGCGGATTCGATTTACGGTGGATTGCTCGAGCGGCAGGCGACTCGGCCCACGGCGTACTCTGTCTTGATGCCTCGGCTGGTGAGGATCCTGTCGATCGACAAGGCCACCTTTCGACGCGGGGCAACGCTTGGCGCATCCGGTGAGCAATTCCTTGCGCTGCCTAGATTGATTGACGACACTCTCACGCACACGCCGTATCCGATAGGTGGCGGTCCTTGGCGAACGCGAGATCCTTCGGCGACAGAGGCGGCGTTGGAGCGAAATAGAGAACGCCTTCGTACCCTCGCGACTTCGTGGTCGCAGGTAGCCCCACAGGAACCGCGAGCCCATGAGTTACTCGCGAAGGTATTCCAAGCGATGGGTATTCTCAGCGGTACCGAGAACTCGGCCCTCGAGGAGCTTCGTAAAGCGCGCAAAGTTGCACTTCACCAAACGAGCTCGCAGGCGGAGCAATATGGAATTCAGCTCAGGCTGGGGGTCGATCAGGTCAGACTTTATCTTCGGCTCAGCCAGTTTGGTCAAGCTGGCGCGCTGGCAGATTCGCTGTTGTCCCTATCACGACCTGAATCCGACCAAGCCAGGATCGACGCGGTAACCGACACACTTAACGCCTTGGCTGCACTCCGGGGCCGACCCTTGGAAGTCGTGGAGTTCTCGCGCAAGGCGACGCCGAACTACCAGATTTTTATTCCTCCTGGCCAGGTAGGGCTGCTGCCGCGTGCTATCGTGGCTGATCAAATCGCACTCGATGCATACGCGGAATCCGGTGGATCAGGCGACAGCGTGTTGGCGTTTGCATCGCGTGTATCGGAAAAAATCTCGGCTCTCGTTCCTCCGGGGCAGGTCGCGGCACTTCGTACCGGAGCATTGATGCGTCCTCTCATGCTCGCTGCGCCGATTATCGGAGCCAAGCCGGTAGCGGATCTCGATTCGAGACCCGACCCATTCATTCTAGCGCTAAGGGCGTACGCTGCGCGTGATATACCGAAAGCTCGACGCTTTCTTGATTCACTCGGCGTGTTGCACGCCGACTATGCGCCCGGAGAAATCACGATGGACGCGGTCTACCTCGAATCGTGGCTCCGCGCGGAAACGGGGGATACTGCGGCGGCGACACAGTCACTCGACCGTGCGTTACGCGGTCTTCCGGCCGCGCTTCCGAGCATTCTTGCCAGCCATGCCGTTGCTTTTTCGCTTGGGCGAGTGATGGCGCTCAGAGCAGAGCTTGCGGGAAAGAAACGAGACCCCACATTGGCTAGATCGTGGGCGACCGCATTATTGCAGCTTTGGGGCAAAGGTGACGCAGTGACCGCACCGACGCTCGAGAGAATGCGCAAACTTCAATGATGTTCACTTCACCGCGAACAAAGGGGGTCATTGTGTCGAGAACAAGAAATGGACGGTACAACGCTCAGTTGGGCCAAACCCTCTTCGCGGTGTTGAGCGCTGTCACGATGGCGTGCACACCCAGTGGGACCCACAATGGCGGCGTGGGCGTGCTCGCCTCTCCCCAAGAGTTCGGAAACGGAGCCCCGACCAGCAACTATGTGCGCCAGCTCAACTTCAGTCCCGACACGTCCTACTTCGCCCCCTACGCTTGTACTGGATGCTCCGGTGAAGTCACTTTGGAATTCCAGCCATTGGCTGACACCTACAATGTGGATTGGGTTCCTGCGGTGAACGCGCCAAATAGAGGCTCAGTTGTCGCGCGCGTCAGAAACGTAAGTAACGAGACTTTCAACGACGGAAATTTCAAACTCGAGCCATACAACGTTACGCATCAGTATGCGTACGCGTGGGTTGGCCATGCAAAGCGGAACGATGGAACGGATTGGTTAGGCTTTGGAGTGTACACGTTAAACGAATCGACGGGGGTCGTTACCGGAGAATGGTCACTTGTCGCTCCGGCGAAGATCCAGGTGTGCACCACCGCAAATCCACACACGAAACCGGCTATACATAAGATGCCCCCGCCCTCTGTCGCTTGTCATTATCTCGCGCAGAACAACCCATCGATAATCACGCGCCTTGCCTCACTTGCAATCCCGAAGGCCTATGCGGCATCGACGCGTTCAGCAACAGCTGCTCTCGGAGGACTTGGCGGATTGTGGATTTCCTGCAGCGGCGGGTGCTGTCAGGTAAGCACCAACTAGGCTTGGCTCTTCCGGCAACACTGACTTTCACTCTGTCCAACAGGAGACCTAAGTGCGTATCAACGACGCGAAGCGCCCTACACGACTTATCGCATCATTCATGTTTTTCGGTTTAGTGGGAATCGCAGCGATTGGCTGGAAAGGTTATTCGACATCGATGATGGCAGGGCCGAGGGGACAATTCGGCATCGATAGCACCGAGACAGCGAGGTATTTGAGCGGTCTGGATTTTTCCATCGCGTCGACCGGCGACAGCATTGTCGTCAAACAGTACACGTGCGCCGTGACCCCCACTCAGTGTCCGGCCGCCGGCGTCCGACTCATGATCATTCCCGAAGCCTCCGCAGAACAGCGCGATTGGGAGAGCGCAATGCAGGCGAACCGCTCAGGTCACGTCGTAGCGATGGTCATCAACGTAGATGGTGTGACGTTTCCCGATTTGAATCTCAAGTCGGGAGAACGAGCGTATGCCTGGGTCGGCCAGATCGGATCGACTGCTACTGATCGCGGGTTTGCGATCTACAAACTCGGGCCAAAGGGCGTAACGACAAATCGCTGGTTCATGACCAAAGATGTCAGCCACTGCGACAACTCGGATGTCCGCTACAAGCCCGCGGTCAAGACGTCGCATCCAGGCGGAGGCACGTGTGTGCCAATTGCAGGCGCTGCTGCGTCGATGGCGTCGTTCAGTTCGCGAACACCATCGACAGGACATACGAGCATGGCCCTGGGTGGGCTATGGATTAGCTGCAGCGGCGGATGCTGCCAGGTGACGGGCACCTAACGACGCGGGCTCCGAGCGCGTCGCAATACTAGACCACCATTCTTTCGCCAGTTCGTCGGTCCACGGTTCCACGTCAACGTTAGCAAGCGCTCTCGAAAGCTCGGCCGCACTTCGCGGCCGGGCTTCCGGATTCTTTGCGAGACACATAAGAACAAGTCGCTCGAGCTCCAACGGAATTTCGATCCCTCCACGCACCGATGGAAGGATCGCTTCGTTATGGAGATGCTTCGCGACCATCTGAAAAGTGTTCTCCGCATCGAACACCAGCTTTCCCGTCAGCAGATAGTACGCGACGCAGCCAAGCGCATAGAGATCGGCGCGTCCGTCGACGGTTTCACCGAGTGCCATTTCAGGAGCCATGTACGCTGGAGTTCCTGGAGTGCGGCCGACAGCGGTTCCCAGTGACACCTCGCTACTCGGCGCGACGGATTTCACCAAACCGAAATCGAGCACCTTCACAAAGTCGTCGCGAATTCCGACGTGGCCGACGTGAATGTTCGCCGGCTTGATGTCGCGATGCACGAGACCACGTTCGTGCGCCTCCTCGAGCGATTCGCAAACCTGACGCAAAATGTGAATCACGCGCGCGGGCGGCATTGGGCCGTGCTTCTGCACCATCGTCTCGAGATCCGCCCCCTCGAGAAGCTCCATCACGAAATAAAGAGTTTGATCTTCCGTGACTCCGAAATCGAACAGCTCGACCGTATGCGGCGATCGCAGATTCGCCGCTGCTTCTGCCTCGCGGTGAAATCTCTTCACGGCAATCTGCGCGTCCTCGCCGTTTTGACCGCCGAGCATTTCGGGACGAATCAGTTTGATTGCTGCAGGACGCGCGAGCATCGTGTGAGTCGCCTTGTACACTTCGCCCATTCCGCCGCGTTTCAAGAGATCGCCGAGCTGATAGCTACCCATCTCGCGCGCCTTCGAAACCTGCTGGCCAAGTCGGCTCACTACGCGCGCGATTACGACTGCGACTCCTACAAGCAGGAAGTCTGGGTAATGCATAAGCAAAGCATTGACCGAGGGACCGAAATCCCACATTCCCCTGGCTCTCGAGACGAACATCCCAATGGGGTTCATCGACGCTGCAATCAGTCCAGCGATGATCAATTTCTTCGGGCTCGCTGGGATCACAGCGGCGAACATCAGGATGACGACGCCGATCCAGGAAATGACCGGCTCGATGTTCATCGTTGTGATCGTGGGCGTTACGAACCAATGTGTGATGAGGCCGATGTAAAACGCCGTCACTACCATGTAGACGAGCCCGAGGTTGAGGATAAACGCCGGGTCCCTCTTTGTTGTCCGCGCGTAAGCGTACATGCCGAGTGAGGAAATTGTTGCGAGCACCGCGATCACATCGCTCGACTTGAATGGCGAGAACTGAAGGTGGCCGGAGCCGCTGGAGCCCACGCGAAGGTGCCAAAGCAACGAGGCGACGACCCACAATGCCGCGGCTAATAGCGACGTTATCTCGAGCCGGCGCGCCGCTTCCTTGAGGAGATCGTTTGGAATCGCGCGCGGCAACTTGCGCCTGCCACCAAACGAAGGCGGCGTGCTCTGCGCTTTCGGGGCGATTAGCTCAGGCACTAACGAATGCTGAGAGGGATATCGAATGTAATTCCTGACAGCGGAATTCGAAGCACCACGTCCTTTGCTTTCTTATCGGACTCGAATGTCACGACACCGGAAACGTCTTGCCCAAGCTTGAGCGTGTCCGTCACGAGGGGGTGAGCCACTGTGCCGTTCACGATGTGATGTTGAAGTGCCACGCGGATCGGCGCGACCTCACTCAGTATGAATGCCTGCGGCTCGACCGCGATCCTCCGATTCGATCGGTTAGTGATGCTTACATCGGCCCACAACATGTCCCCGCTGCGAGTGATTGTTGCAGCGACGGCGACGCCGTCATGCGTCAGAGTCCGGACAACTTGTCTGTCTTTTATTGTTTCCACTGAGTTTGCGTCACCGGCTCTCCAGGTAACAACCGGTACTTCTTTCCATCGTCCATTTGCCAGATTGAAGCGAACGGGCAGCATTCCCCCGCGGACGGTGGCCACCGTGTCCCATGTGTACAACTTTCCTTCCCATTGGAATGGGTCGGGAGTCACGATTCGATATTGAGCGCGAGGAAGCCACGTCGCGGCTGTTCCTCCCGCATTGGTTTTGAGAATAATGCGTTGGCCGTCGGCGGAGACAACGTAAAATGTGACACCCGTAATCGCCGGAGAGTACGTTCCCTCCTCACCGACGCGCGCGATGATTTGCGTATACACGCGTCCGCTCGGATCCAGATCGCCGGGCATTGCGATTTGTGCCCCTGTCACAGCTGGTGTAGCTGCGACGACGGCGTAGCAAGCGACAACGAGATTGATCGAGCTGGTCAACGTTGATTTCATTCAGCCGACGATATGGCCCAAGATTCGCGGCTGCAAGCTCCATAACATGAAATCCACTGCTACCGCCCTCATTTTCGTCTCATTGCTTGCACCAGCGAGACTTGCCGCGCAGGATTTCGCTGAGCTCATAAAAGAGGTGGGTGCCGTCAGTTTTTCCGTGAGCTGCTGGAGCGAGCGTGGAGCCATCGAGAGAAAGGGCTGCCCGTCGAAAGAAGTCGACTACGGAATCGAAGTCTCCTATCAGGTTTCGAAAGTCCCCTTTCCCTGGTCGCACAACAAGTCAGTCGCCGGCGAATGGAAGGCAGTTCGCAAGGAAGTCATCAACAAGAACGGTAAGCCCGACACGACGACGATTTACGAACCCGGCGAAGATACGACTATCATGAGCTCGTACTTGCTCGTCGAGGTTGCAGTCGGCTACAGTCAGTTCTCCGGATTCTCCGCGGTCGATCCGAGCTTCGAGCTGAAAGGCGCGGTGCGAGAAATTCCAGCGGTGAGTATTTATGGAACCTTGAGCTCGGACGACGAGCACTCCGCGTTAAAACATTTCAAGCTTCGAATGGGGCTGAGATCAGGTCTTAT
>JBGQKT010000145.1:0-8692 GCA_041499635.1 Gemmatimonadaceae bacterium | reverse complement strand
TAGCGCGAAGCCGATTCAATCACCGTGCCGTTCGTGGTTCGGTAACCGAACTTCTGAAGCTTGAACGGATCTGAGATGCGGAGCGAGATGTTGCCCTTGTCTCCCCACATCTTATATCGCGCCGACGCATTGAGCGACGCAGACGCGAGCTGCGAGCCACCTTCGGTCTTTTGCGGTGCGCGATAGTTCCCGGTAATCTGTGCATCGAAAACAGGAGAGAAAACCCACGTCGCGTTCATGCGCGCCGACTTGATGATGTCGTGCGTGGAAAGATCGCGCGACAAATTCGACGCGTCGCTCGAGTAACGCGACACGCTGCCGGTAGTGTTGAGCTGAAGAGGCCCCTTACGAACGTTGACATTCAAGTCAGAACCAACTCTAAGCGTGCTCGCGACATTCTCGAATGTGCTCACAGAGACACCGGTCGAATCGACAAACTGAATATTCCGCACCGCGTGGTCCGCCATCCGCACATACGAGTTCAGCTGAATCGATCCCCACGAACGTCCTTCCTGCAGCGCGAGCTCGTATGCGTTTGCGTATTCGGCGGCAAGGTTCGGGTTCCCGCGAAAGACGTTTCGGCTGTCCTGCCGAAACTCCACCGGATTCAACAGAAACGGATCCGGACGACTCACCCGGCGAGAGTAACTGAGTTTTACCTGCCGCAAGTCGGTGAAGTTGTATGAGAAAACAAAACTTGGATAAGCGCTCCAATACTCCTTGTCGAAAACCTTCGACAGTGACGGCACTGTGAAATGGGTGTTCGCATCCTCGAGTCGAATTCCTGTTTGTAGCTGAACCTTCTGGATTCGCTGGGACAAAAGACCGTACGCGCCGACAATGTTCTCGAGGTAATCGATTCCTGTCGTGCGAGCGGGATTCACTTCAAAGTCGCCGGTCGAGCTCAGGTATGAAGCGGTGAAGTCGTTTTTTTGTATGCGGTGCGTTGCTTTGAATCCGGTTTCGATTTTCGTGTTGGGATTGATCGGACGAGAGTAGTCGAGCTTGGCGTTCAGGTACGGGTTCTGTCCGATGTTTTTATCTCTTTCGGTGAGTATGGACGCAGGCGTGGAAGCATCCGCTTGCACGATCACTCCGGAAAGATCGTTGTTGCTCTTATTGTCGTTGAGTGAATACTCCATCTCGGCGGTGAGCTGCGGGGTATTCGGTTTTCCCTGACTGCGAAATGCCAGGTCATAGTCCTGCGACATCCATCGGAAGCTCGACGCGTTGAACTGATTGAATGCGCCAGTCACCGTGCGCGATCGATCGAGATTCGTGTAGTACGACGCGTTGTCGTTCATGGGATGCCCGCCATACACCCAGGCATCGAAGGTGAATGCGTTGGTTTCATTCAAACGATACTCGGATCGAACACTTCCGCCGGTGTTGAAGAAATGACCCTCGCCGACGAGATCCGTTTCCACGAACGCGGGTGTTGGAATCGCGAGGTTCGTGCGTGAAATGGTTCCCGAGGTCGTGCGGTGGTCGTGATAACCGCTCGCCTGGACAAATCCGGTGAACTTCCCCTTCTGTTTGCCGAGGTTCCCGGAAACGTTCCTTTGACCGGTTGTTCCAGTGGTCGCATTCAGCCCGCCACTCAGGCCGAGCTCGACGTCCTGTTTCAGGACGATGTTGATGATACCGGCTGTGCCTTCAGGGTCGTCCTTCGCCGAAGGATTTGTCGCAACCTCGACTGTCTTGATATTGCTCGCTGGAAGCTGAGAAAGGAAAAGTCCCAACTGGTCTCCTTTCAGCGGAGTCGAGCGGCCGTTGATCTGGACCACAACGTTGGAATTGTTTCTGAGACTCACGTTGTTGTTTTGATCGACTTCCACCAGCGGAATATTCCGAAGCACGTCGACTGCAGTACCGCCGGAAGCAGTAGTCATGTTTTTCGTGCTATAAGAATTGCGATCGGGCGAAAGAACTTCTTCGTCGCGCTGCGCTTTGATTTCCTGACCGGCGAGCTTCGTTGCAACCGTAGTGAGGTTGAGTGTTCCGATGTTGAGAACCGGTTTGTCTTGAGTGATTACGAGATCGTTTCTCGTTACAGGAGCAAATCCGAGCGCTCGAAATCGAAGGGTATATCGTCCCGGCGCCAATCCGTCCACGCGAAATGTCCCGTCCGCCTTCGGCAATGTCCCACCGACGAAAGCTGTATCACTCTGCTTGCGAATCGTGATCGATCCGACAGTTACAGGTTGATTTGTAGTTGAGTCGGCAACTCGCCCTTGAAGTTCACCGCTCGGGCCGGCGGCACTGGCCGCTCCCACAGGTGTTTGACTTTCCACGACGGAGGTCGACAGGAGAACGAATGCAGACGTGGTAATGATTGTGAAACGCATAGTCGGAAGGCAGAAGTCAGCACCACTTTGAGACGCCGCACGAACTACCGCTGTCCTGAGCTGCGAAAATTAGACGGCCTCAACCTAAAAAGGGTTGGGCGGCTGGCGAAATCGGGTTTGTAAGGATTCGGTAGAGGGAGCTCCTGCCGGGACGGTTCGGTGCTTCGAGTATTGCCGCGATGATGAAGCCGAGAGTATCTATACGTTGATTGGCTCTGGATACTTTCTCGCAAACTGAATTCAGTAAAGCGGCTCTTACTCAGCAGTCTGTTGGATTTGCCACGGCGTGCCCTTCATGAAACGCTGATTTGCGCATCTCCGGCGTAATCGTTTTCGGCGGTTCACCCGGAGCAGACGAAACAGCGCGCAAAACTTGCTCGAAGCCGGGCGAGGAAAACACGAAGAAATTCGACAACGTGTCTTTTCCGACATTCGTCACGCCAAGCCTTGGAGTAGAAGCCGCGGTAGACGTTCACATCGCGCGCGAGGTTTTCCGTCATGTAACCGATCAATACGACGTGAGGATGATAGGCCGTCCCCAATTTCAGGTAACGCAAGTACGCCTGGTCGAGACCGTATGCTCCAATGCCGTAGTTCAGAATTTCGATCTTAGGATCCAGCGCGGAGATGCGTTTCGTCCAATTCTCTCCCAGTTTGACGTCAGACCCATACGTGAAGGAGTCGCCGAAGGCGGCGATTCGCAGAATTCCCGCGACTGGCTGCGGATCGTGGTCGCGGTCATCGCGCATTCCAGCGGCGTTGTTCTCCGGGCCCGGCGGTCGTACCCAGCCGAGGTCCGCATCGATGATTACTGCCGGCTTCGCTCCTGGTGCGAGAAAGCGGTCGAAAGTTTTTTCCGCCACCGGATATAGTTTCGACGCGGCTGGGAAGTAGGTGAGTCCGCGAGTCTTGCGAAGGAGCAGAAGGCCGGCGAGAGCAACACCCTCGACGAGGATGTAGACTACGATTACAAACGCAACTCGAACGAGCAGTTGCCGCGACAAAGCGCCCATCAATTCGGATTTGTGAATCGAGACGTGCCAGCAACTGGCATCGCCATGCAGATTTGACAACGACACCGCTGGGCAACACAGGATGCGTAACTTGTGCGGTCCATCCAAACGGTGCCAGCGGTCGGTCGGCATCGGCCGTGAGCGAATCCCACCCAGGAGGCATCCAGATGAGCGCCACGCGACGGGCAGGGCCACTGAGGCATCCGGCACTCGTCGAGCACGAGCTGTCGCGTGCCAAGAGCGCGCAGAATCGCGTCGCGGACAAGATCACGGCGTTCGCCGGGTCGATGTCGTTCGTGTACTTGCACCTGGTCTGGTTCGCAGCGTGGATCATCTTTCGCGTCGAGGCGTATCCGTACGGCCTGCTCACGATGATCGTGTCGTTGGAGGCGATATTCCTGTCGACGTTCGTGATGATTAGCCAGAACCGCGCCGACGTAAAGCGCCAGCTGCTCGCCGATCAGCAATGGGCGACTGTTCAGACGGAGGAGAAGCAGAATGAAGACCTGCTCCTGATCTCAAAGCAGATTCTCGAGCTGACGCAGGCGATCCACACTTTGACGAAGGCCGTGGGTGGGCCGGTAGCAAACCCGCCGGCAACGTCAGGCCGGAGCACGTAGTCGATGACAGGTAGCGAGCCTCCCACCTCTCGCGGTCAATACACGAAAATAATGTTCGCCCCGACTGTTCTCTGCGAGTCGCTAAACGTCCCCCGCTTGGCGAGGATCGGCTGATTGGCTGAATCGAAGCGCAGCTCGCCCCGCACCAAAACGTGATTGGTGATTTTGTACGTCGGTGTCAGCGTGCCTTCCGACAAGCTCGCGCTCGTGTCGGTCCCGAGCCTGACTCCGCCGTCGTCGTGAAATGTCTCGCCGCGCAATGCTACTGAGAATTTGTCCGTCACCGCCACCGCCGCGTATGCGGCGATTCCTTTCCACACTGCGTCCCCGCCCGGGGTCACGCGGCTCGTGCCATCCTCGATCCCGTAGTCGCTATTGACGCCGAGCGTCAGCCAACTGGTTGCCTTGAGGACGGCCACGACATCGAACACGTTGCGCATGGTGTAATTGTCGTTTGCCAGCTCCGGTCCGCCGATCCAGTTGAGTACCACACTGAGCGGCGCCGCCGGTGACAGGGTGAGTTGCGCGCCGAGCGACTTCGAGTGGTTGTTGTCGCGCAGCAAATCCCAGCCGTTTACCACCTCGAACATGGCGGTCACTTTGCTGGAGAAGGCGTAGCTCGCCTTGAGTCCGGTGTGTGTGAATGGAATCGCGTAGCCGAAGAGAATCGACCGGCTGTAGTTGTCGTCGTAGCCGTCATACCCTTCGATCACCTCGTAGCCGAGGTGAGTGACGTACTTGCCGACATCAAACCGGAGCCCGGAGCCGATGGGGGCGATGTAGGTGACGAACGCCTGCTGCAGATCGAACTGGGATACCGTCTGATCCTGCGTCTTCGAGATTCGCGGAATCGAGTTGCCGGTTGCGAGGTCAATGCGAAAGCCGGCGTCATTCGGCTTGCTGGCCGCGATCTGGACTACCACCTCAGCGACGTCGAGGTTGAACGAGTTGTCGTTAAAATCGAATACACGGTAGCTGCTTGTGCCCGTCGTGGGACGATTGGCGTTGTACTCGTAGGCGGTTGAGACGAAGGCGTTGAGCGCCAGGTCGTTGATCCACTTGGGAAGTGCGGCAGCGGCGGCTTTGGTCGCGGAAACCGCGCTGTCTGCCGCCTTGTTCGAGTCGGCGGGCGGAATCACCGGCGCCAGTGAATCTGATCGTAGCTTCGGGGTTTGCGCGTTGGCGATTGTCGCAATAAACCCGGCGAGTAGCACAGGAAGCATTCTAGGCTGCGGCATCGTCTTTTGCAGTGGTGATGGGAAGAATCACACTCTCAGATCCGCTGATCATGTACTCGGGGTAGGCCGATGAACCGTGTTCGTGCAGGTCCAGTCCCTCGAGTTCGCCCTCGGCCGCGACTCGCAGCGTGCCGGTTGCCTTGACGAGATACATCAACATCATCGCTGCGGCGAACGTTGCTGCCGTCACGGCGGCGCTGCCGATCAATTGCGCTTTGAGAGTGCCGAGTCCGCCGCCGTAGAAGAGTCCAGTCACGACGGTGCTGACATCCGCGCCCGTCGGCGTTGGAACGCCGTACTTGCCGGCGGCAAAAAGTCCGAGGGACAACGTTCCCCAGATGCCGCCCACCATGTGCACTGGCACCGCGCCAATCGGATCGTCGATGCGGAGATATTCGAGCGCATCGATTCCCCAGACCACGACAAGGCCTCCTCCGATGCCGATAAAGAACGCGCCTACCGGATCGACCCAGTAGCAGGGACACGTGATTGCGACGAGACCGGCGAGGAATCCGTTGGTCGTGAGCGCGAGATCCCATTTCTTCGTGCGCACGTACGAATAGATGAGCGCCGTTAGTCCCGCCGAGCACGCACCGAGCGTGGTGTTGAACGACACGCGGCCGATGCCGCCGGTGTCGAGGGCGGAAAGTGTGCTGCCGGGGTTGAATCCGTACCAGCCAAACCAGAGAATCAATCCTCCGGCTGCTCCGATGATGAGGTCGTGCGCCGGCATCGGACCGCCGCCGTCTCGCTTGAACACTCGGCCGAGGCGCGGACCAAGCGCGATTGCGCCAGCCAGCGAGATCACACCACCGATCGTGTGCACGACGGTGGATCCCGCGAAATCGTGGAACGCGATCGGCCCCATTGTCGCGAGCCATCCGTCCGGCCCCCAAGCCCAGTGACCGACGATCGGGTAGATGAGCCCAGTGACGCCAACGCTGTAGAGGAGATCCCCGACGAAGCCGCACCGCCCGATCATCGCGCCGGACGTGATCGTCGAACATGTGTCGGCAAAGGCAAACTGAAAAACCCAGAACGCCAGCAGAGCGACGCCGGTGGTGCCGTAGGTCGCCGGCAGTCCCTGAAGTGCAAAGCCGTGCAAACCGACGAATCCGTTCCCCGGCTCGAACATGAACGCGAAGCCCCATAGCCAGAACGTGACACCGCAGATACAGGTGTCGGCTATTCCCTCGACGAGAATATTGACCGATTCACGCGAGCGCGCGAACCCAGCCTCGAGTAATACGAATCCCACCTGCATGCCGAAGACGAGGAACGCGGCCACCAGCGTCCACACGGTGTTGATGGCGTTGATCGCCGCCATTGGATCGAGAGTCGGAGTTGCACGCGGCGCCTGGGCTACGAGCATTGACGGCAGGAACCACCGCGTGATCAGCGTCAGCACGATGCTGAGCCCAATCGCCTTGCCGAGGAAGAGAAATCCGACGTGGCGTCGAATCAGGGGATCCTGCCAGTTCATTCGCAATCGTTCACCGATCGTTTGCAGCTTGCTCATAACGGTTGCTCCTCCGCGCAAAAAGGGATCGACTCCGAGCTCGTTTTGGCTCGGCGCTCAGTCTTTTCCGACCAGCTCCAACTCTCTTCCTGTCATCAACGCCTGTCGCTGCACATCGTCGGCGGTCACCGGCGTGAGAGCGGCATTGTCGCGCTCCCCGGTGCGAATGCGGACGACGCGATCGAGCGTCTGGATGAAGATCTTGCCGTCGCCCACCGCGCCGGTGCGCGCCGCACTGACGATCGCACTGATGGTCGCCTCGACGAACGGCTCCGAGCACGCCATCTCGATTTTCACCTTCTCGTGAAACTGCAGCAGCAGCTTCGTCCCACGTCTGACCGTCACGGTGTCGCGCTCTCCACCGTGGCCGGATGCGCGAGTTATGGTGATGCCGGTGACACCGGCGCGGAACAGCGCTTCCTTGACGGCGGAAAGTCGCTCGGGACGGATGACGCAGCTAATGAGTTTCATCGTTTGGCCTCGGCAAAATGAAAAAGCCCCCGCGTTTTCATTCGATCGAAACGCGGGGGCTTACTTGAAATCTCGAGCTGATGGCTTGCTTCTTATGTCATCGTGCTCATCCCGGAACGATCGAATACGTCCCACAGATTCTGTGGGAGCGGGCGATTATTCCCCGGATTATTGGAAGACAACGGACGAGTGAGATGCATTTTTGACTCGCCGAAACCATAAGGCCCCCAGTTCGGCCTGTCAAGAGATTGTTGCAAAAAATGCACAATCTCAAGCTCAACAATGCAGAAAATGGACGACGAACCGGATAAGACAGGCCGAGAAGTGCAAAACGTACACAATTCCAAAGTCGGTATACGATCACAAGTCGCGATCTCAACCAGCGCGGTTTCAAGTTCGTCGGGCCGACAGTGATCTACGCACACATGCAGGCGGTTGGAATGGTCAACGATCACTTAGTCGACTGCTTTCGCTATCGCGCCATTACGCGATACCAGCACCCGTAACCATCAACATTTGTCCGCTAACGAAATTCGAAAGGTGAGTATGTCTGCGTCAGTGCAGTTCGATATTCACATGATTGCCGGACGTTGAGATCGTCGTGTTGGGCGAGCCGCTGAGTGTCAGTTCGTCGATATTAACGCCGGCGGCTCCTTTGCCTTCGAACAACGCCGGCGCGCTGGCTACCGCAAACGTCACGGTTTTCGCGCCGCGGTCGACGATGACCGGTGTAACCGATTTCATGCGCAGCACCACTCGATTTGCAAATCCCACAGCAACGGGCGTGAGATCGTAGATGGCAGTATGATCGTTAACCGCAGTGACACCAAACGGTGTATATCCCATGCCTTTTAAGTCGCCGGTAGCGCCGTAGTTTATGGTGACGAGCGTCTGCGACGTTTTGAGAATCGCATCGACTCGCTGTTGAATTACCCGGCGTCCTTCCCGTTCAAACGCCTGACGATTCGCAAAGATGCTGTCATAGCCGAAATCTGCTTTCGCTTTTTCGGCCAACGCAGCGCGCCGGTCTGCGGAGAGCGGCAGCGCCGCCGCCAGCAGATCAGTCAGGTACACGCCAGGCGCAAAGATGCGTTGCTTCCAGGTGGGCGCGAACTCGTCAAGGATTAGCGCCTGCGTTGCGCCCGTATCATACAGACGGAAGCGCATGGGACCGCCACCAAACCGATTACCGAATCGATTGTCTCTGAAGGCAGCCACGTTCACGAGATCGTCGAGACGTCGTTCCAGCTGCTTGCGAAGGACGCCACGGTAGCCGGTGAATCCGTTATGGAAATACATCTCCGGCACCGGCGTAACGCGCTCGCCCAACTGCATGAAACGGAGCTGAACGTAACGCGCTGTTCCCTCCGTGAACTCGTTCAGGTTCTCGTATGCTATCGAAGCGGTATCGAGTTTCGCGCGCCGCAGCGTCCGCACCGCCACGAACTCTTCGGCGCGTTGGCGCCGCTGCCCGGGATCACTG
>JBGQKT010000144.1:0-8714 GCA_041499635.1 Gemmatimonadaceae bacterium | reverse complement strand
CTCGTTGTCGCGACCTCCACGTCACCCGCCGATGATGCAGTTGCAGACGCTGCCGCGCGCGCGGGAGCCGAGACGTTTCGCGGCAGCGAAGAGGACGTGCTCGCACGAGTCGTCGGCGCTGCGCGCGCAAATCACGCCGACATTATTGCGGAAGCAACGGGCGATTGTCCGCTCCACGATCCGGAAATCGTCGATGTTGTAGTCGCGGATTATCTGTCTGGCGGCGCGGACTTCGTGTCGAACATTCATCCTTACACGACGCCGCGCGGCACTGATGTGCGCGTTTTTTCAGCGGATGCTTTAGCGGAGATCGAGGCAACCTCTGATGATCCGGCGGATCGCGAGCACGTCTCGCTTCACTTCTGGGAACATCCCGAGAAGTATCGACTCAGAAATGTCCGATTCAATTTTTCTCCGAACGCCGCGCAGTTGAGGCTGACTGTCGACACGCCAAAGGATCTCGAGCTGGTGACTTCAATCTATGAGGAGCTCTATCCGCGAAATCCGGAGTTCACGATCGTTGACGTGATATCTCTTCTCGAACAACGACCCGATCTCGCGGTCATCAACGCAGATGTTGAGCAGAAGGCCGTAAGGTGACGATGCGCGCGGCGGTAATCGGTTGCGGACGAATCGGCAGCACGTTCGCCGACGATCCCCTATTGTGCGGCGACATTTTCACTCACGCCGAGGCGTACACGAAGAGCCCGCGTACGCAACTCGTTGCGCTATGTGACACCGATCGCGCGAAGCTTGAAGCTGCAGGCAAGAGATGGAACGTCGACGCATTGTTCGCGGACCCAAGGGAAATGATGGCGACCGCCGCGCCGGAGATCGTTAGCGTTTGCACGCCAACCGCATCTCATCTCGATGTCGCGCGCGCGATCCTCACGAGCGAAAAACCACCCCGCGCAATTCTTTGCGAGAAGCCGCTTGGTAAGACCGTCGATGAAGCGGAAGAGATAGTCAGTATCGCGACCGCGCGTCACGTAACTCTCTCGACCATTTACATGCGGCGGTTCGCCAAAAACCTTATCGCGCTCAAGTCGATTATCGATTCGGGCGAGCTCGGCAAAATTCAGGCGATCTCCGGGTGGTACGTCGGAGGCACGTTTCACAATGGAACACACTGGTTCGACATGCTCCGCTATTTCGCGGGCGAAGCAGAAATAGTGTCGGGACTCGACATTCTTGGCGAAACCGGAGATGACCCCACATTCGATGTTGCAATCTTCATGTCGAGCGGCATTCTCGCGACGCTACGTGCGGGCAATGCGAAAAACTATTCACTCTTCGAGATGGACATCGTGCTCGAAAAGGGCAGGGCGCAAATCACCGACTCTGGTCACGTGATTTCACTTTCCCGCGCGACTCAAAGCCCTCGCTACACCGGATACGTCGAGCTCGAGCCAATCGAGCGCGACCTCGGAGATCGTCGCGATTTGATGCTCCACGCTGTCGAGGATGCCGTCGGCGCTGTTACCTTTGGTCGCGAGCCGGCGTGCACCGGCCGAGATGGAATTGCTGCAATGAGGATTGCCGATGCTGCTTCGAAATCAGCGCGCGAATTCAGTGGCGGCGTCGTCAAAGTGGAGGACGAATAATGAGCCAAATCCAAAAAAGGTCACTGATTTGAGCCGTCTGGCGATTCTCGGCGGTCGTCCGGTCCGCACGACGCCATTTCCTCGTCACGTTTCCATCGGTGAAGAAGAGAAGGCGGCCGTGATGGACGTTCTCGACTCCGGGGTTCTCTCGGACTTTCTCGGAACGTGGTCCCCTCAGTTCTACGGCGGGCCGCGCGTGCAGAATTTCGAGCGCGAGTGGGAAAAATATTTCGGCGTGAAGCACGCCGTCACAGTGAATTCCGCGACGTCCGGATTGAATGCGGCAGTTGGGGCTGCCGGCGTTGGTCCTGGCGATGAAGTCATCGTTTCTCCAATCACGATGACTGCGTCGGCGTCAGCTGCGCTCGTCTATGGAGCGATTCCAGTATTCGCGGACATCGATCCGGAAACGTTCTGCATCAGCGCGAAGACCATCGAGAGGTGCATCACTCCGCACACGCGAGCGATCATTGCCGTCGATATCCTCGGTCATCCGGTCGAAATGGATGCTGTGATGGATCTCGCGAGGCGTCACTCGATCACAGTCATCGAAGACGCCGCGCAGGCGCCCGGCGCGACGTACAACGGACGCATGGCAGGCACGCTCGCGGACATCGGCGTGTTCAGTCTCAACTATCACAAGACAATTCACACAGGTGAAGGCGGAGTTGTCGTTACGAACGACGACCGTCTCGCAGAAAGAATTCAGCTCATTCGAAACCACGGCGAGATGGTGGTGTCTGGCAAAGGCGTCACCGATCTCACCAACATGGTTGGATTCAACTACCGAATGACCGAAGTCGAGGCAGCGATCGGAACCGAGCAGCTGAAGAAACTCGAATCGCTTCTCGTTCCGCGAATCGAAGCGGCGGAATATCTGAACGTTCATCTCTCGAAGATTCCGGGCATCACCACTCCCGTCGTTCGCGATGGGGTTCGTCACGGTTATTACCTCTACGCCATTCGCTACGACGAGCAGAAGGTCGGCATTCCACGCGATCGATTCGTGCAGGCGCTCAACGCCGAAGGGATTCCAATGATCCCCGGATACACGGAGCCGCTTTACTTCGCTCCCCTGTACCAGCGCAAAATCGCTTTCGGACGAAACGGTTTTCCGTTCACATACGAGGGCTACAAGGGAAGCGTGAGCTACGAGCGCGGCATCTGCCCCGTGGCGGAAAGAATGTGGGAGAAGGAATTGATGGTCACCAACGTCTGCCGAGCCGGCGTGACTCAGCAGGATTTGATGGATGTCGTTCTCGCATTCGAAAAGATCGCCGGGAACGTAGCAGAGCTAGGGTAGGCGACGCTGCCGCCGCGAAGTCTCAACGATCTTCCCCTATTCTCTCCGTGGCCGGCTCGATTGCTCGGCCTCGAAGCATGGACGCGTCGAACGCGAACTCGCGACGAGATCGATCGCGAATTCGAGAAAGAGAAATGGGGAGGTCTCCTCCGATTCGGATTGAGGCCGGGTCCGCCGCTCACACTCGAGGCCGCGGATGCGTGGGCGCAGGGAGCCGACATCCCGATCCTGTCATGGGATTCGGACCAGCTCGTTGAATCCACTCCGTCGGCGGCGCATCGGAAATACCGCGACCTCGTCGCCGGAGTAGTTCAACGGTACTTCCCCGCGACCGCAGTCGCCGAGCTCGGCGCGGGATACGGAAGTATCGTCATCGACATTGCGAAACGGCCCGCGTTCAGAGGCGTTCCGATGTACGCGGCGGAACTTACGGAGAGCGGAAGTCTGCTGATCGAAACGCTCGCTGCGGCCGAAGGGGTGACGGTTACAACGGAAAGGTGCGATCTAACTGCATCGCCAATTACGGAGATCGATCTGCCGGTGGGATCGTTGATCTACACTTCGTATGCGGCGCAGTACGTTCCGCGCCTTTCGCAAGCCTTCGTGGAATCGCTCATGGCGCTCGCACCGGTGGCCGTGATTCACATCGAGCCATGCTTCGAGCACTGTGATCCAAAAACCTTACTTGGCCTTCTTCGGCGTCGCTATATTGAGGTCAACGATTACAACACAAACCTTGTCACCATACTGCACGAGCAGCGCGAGCGGGGCTCGATCGACATCGTCGAAGAACGTCCCGCGGTATTCGGATCGAATCCGCTGCTGGCTGCTTCGGTGATCGTGTGGAGGCCCCTGCGTCGAGGATGACAGCAGACGGGCCGTAAGCACCGACCCTGAGACAGTGCCGAAAGTCATACATCGCGTTCCCACGAGGATTAGAGCTGCCGCCTGGCGGGCCATCGACCGCATGCCGCCTCGCGCACAAAGGCTTTTCAAGCACACCGCCGAGCATCGGCGGTGGAAGATGCAGCAGCTGTACGCGGACAATGCGGCGCCCCCTCCGGATGCGCCCACCGTTTTGTTCTGGGTCCCCGGCGGAATGCCGCTTCTGCTTCACGTCGAGGGAGTCATCGCCGCCGCACTTCGACTTCGCGGATACAACATCCACGCGATCATCTGCGATGCGCCGTACAAAGCATGCGTCAACCGCGAGATCACGAGCGGCGTTCCTATGGAAGATTGGTCGAAGAGCTGCGCGAAATGCGTCGCATCAACTCGCAGCGTGCTCGACATTCTCGGAATTCCTTATTCCCACATCGGCGACTATGTGCCGCCGGCGAGACGAGAGGAGCTGCGCGAGAAAGCGTGGAAATGCGATCGCACGAACGTGGGCAGCTTGATGCACGAGGATCTTCTCGTGGGCCAAAACGTTCTCTCGACAATCACGCGCTACTTGCAAGGCGCGCGACTCGGAAAGGACGAAGAGATCGTGCGCGAATACGCGTATAGCGCACTCGTCACCGCCGAAGCGTCACGCAAAGTGTTCGACAAGTTTCAGCCGATGAGAGTCTTCATGTCACACGGCACGTACGTGGACTGGGGCCCCGCACTTCACACTGCACTCGATCGTGGAATTCCCGTCACAGGTTGGAAGGCGTCGTACCTCACGTCGCGTTTTTTCTTTCGTCACGTCGAGGAAGGGAAGAGAATCGACTTTCACAAGCTTAGCGATCGCGCATGGGATAAGCGCCGTCACACACCGCTCACAGTCGATGAAGAGGAAAGTCTTCGGCAGTTTCTCGAGAGGCGATACCACCATCATGTCAGCTTCGACATGAAGAAAATGCAGAAGTACACGGGTGATGTGGAACGCTTCAGAGCCAAATACCAGCTCGAGGAAGGAAAGCCTGTCTGGGGCATAATGGCTCACATTAACTGGGATAGCGTATCTGACTATTCGCCAATGGCTTACCCCTCGTTCGATGAGTGGATAGTTGATACGATGAAACACATCTCGAAGCTGACCGACGTTCAGTGGCTGGTGAAGATTCATCCCATCGAGGCATACGATAATCCCGCTGCCGGGGTGCAGCGGCTTATCGAGACTCACTTCCCAAATCTTCCTCCGCACGTGCGTATGATTCCGGCCGAAGAGGAGATCAGTCCGCTCGAATTCTTTCAGCTCGTCGACGGTGGAATCACCGTGTATGGAACGGCGGGTCTCGAGCTGGCTCTTCAGGGAAAGCCGGTGGTACTTGCCGGCGAAGCTCATTATGGAGGAAAAGGATTCACGTACGAAGGCCTCGACATCGAGACGTATCGCAGCTTGCTCGCGAGAGTTCACGATTTGCCTCTCTTGACCGAAGATCAGACGCGGCTCGCTCGGGCATACGCGTATTCGTATTTCGTGCAGCGCCAGGTGCCGCTGCCGATCGTGCGCGATCCTGCATCGATCTGGTGGAATCTCCAGCACGAGCGTCGCGATCTTCTTCTTCCCGGAGCGGATCCGTTTGTCGATTTCATCTGCGAGCGTCTCGTCCGTGGCGAGGATTTCGTGATGGACCGCGAGCTGGTCGAGCTCGCCGATTCTGACAAGTGGGGACAGGACTGACCGCAGCCGGCGTGAGCCGGCTTGTTGGGTTCGACCACGCGGGAGAAGCCTTCATTAGTGGCGAACGCGTTCTCCGCGGCATTTACCCCGGTGACGCCGAAGCAGTGCGCGACATTCTTCGGCGCTGCGAGCAGGACGATCTTTTCTCTCGCGGGATTGTCTCGACCCGTGAGCTCGCTGAGAATCCGCATCCTGAGCTTGGCTATGAGATTGTCCTCGAGCACGAGCGAATTGCCTTCGTCAGCTATCCTCACGAGTGGCCCTCATTGATGCTGCGGGACGCCGCGCTATTCCACGTTCAGCTCTTCAAGGAGCTCGCGCCGAGGGGGCTAACGCTCAAGGACTGGCATCCGTACAACGTGTTGTTCGAAGGGACAACGCCCAAGTTCGTGGATTTCACTTCGATAATTCCGACAGCGGACCTCGCACTACAAGACCATCTCTCCCATCCGCCGGCGAAGAAAGGAATTGCGAAGTTTTGGGACGATTATGCCGTGGCCCTCTACGAGAGCTATCGGTTGATGTACGAGCCGTACTTCGGGTTGCCACTCGCAATGATGAGGCGAGGCCGTCATGCCGATGCGCGACGCCGGCTGTACGAGACTGCGCTCAACTCCGCGGACAACGTCATAACGCGCCGCGAGGCATTCGAGGGAGACACGGCAGGCAGGCTCGCGTATGAGCTGTTCGATCGTCGATTGCGTCTCGCCCTCGTCGCGCGTGGTCAGGAGAAGCGGCGTTTCTTCGATCTGCTCGAGGTAAAACTCTGGCGCTCCAACGTTGCGGTGAAGGGAAGCGCGTACAGCTCTTACTACGAAGCGAAGAAAGAGGCGTTTTCGACGGACCCGTCGCCGGAGTGGACAGCGAAGCAGCATTCCGTTCGCAACACAATTACGGAGCGAAGGCCTCGCACTTTGCTGGACCTCGGCAGCAATACCGGTTGGTTCTCGATTCTTGCGGCGAGACTCGGCGCGAATGTCGTCGCGGTGGACCTCGACGAAGCGTCGGTCGACTCGCTTTACGTGACTTCGAAGCGAGAGGGACTTCCGATTCTTCCGCTCGTTACGAATCTCACAGCGCCGCTCGCAGATCGGTACGCGTTGGATTTTCCGGATGAGCCGTCGCGCTCACGGATTGGCGGTGACGCGCCACTCTATCCCGCTCCGAATTCGCGATTGCAATGCGACATGGTGCTGGCGCTCGCCCTGGTGCACCATCTCGCGCTCGGTCAGGGGCTGACATTCGAGCGCATCGCCGAGATTTTCAGCGGTCTCGCATTGAAATCCGTTTGTGTGGAATTCGTCGCGATCGATGATCCGATGATAACGAGCGATCGACCATTCTTTCCAAAATACAATTCATCGCCGGAGAGTTTTGGGTGGTACTCGCTCGACAATTTCATTGCCGCATTGAGAAAATATTTTCCATCCGTTGAAATACGACCGTCGCACCCTGGGACCCGAACCATCGTTGTACTGTCGCGGTAAACCAACAGAAGAGATCCGAGATGCCAAATCGGACAGAGACCGGATGCGGGTCTCACTACCGAATGACCGTTCGTTCGCCGGCACGCACCTGCGCCAACGCTCAGGACCAACTCAGGAAGGTCCTCCGGCAGTGTGTCCGGTATCTGGCCTCTGTCCGATTTGGTATCTCGGATCGCTTCTTTTGCTTTAACTTTACCACCTGACTAATCGGAATAAATGACCCTTCCTTATAAAGAGATCGAGGATTTCATTCGCACCGAGCTGGCATCTTTGACTTTCGTCGATGAATCATCGGTCACTCCGGATACGGTACTCGTTGGGCAGAATCGAGTCCTGGATTCCGCCGATCTCGTAATACTCCTCCTCGCAGTGGAGGATTTCGCCAAAGAAAAACTCGGCATCGAATGGGACTGGACAAGCGACAGCGCGATGTCCGAAGCGAGAAGCGTTCTTAGAAATGTAGGTTCGCTGGCGCGGCATCTCTCCGAGCTGCAACCGGCTTGACTCCCAGCTCTCAGGATACGGTAGTTGTAACCGGCGCATCGCGCGGGCTCGGTGCGCATTGCGCGAAGCGACTGCATGAGGCCGGATACAAAGTCATCGGGCTCGGAAGAAAACCTCCGAAGGATTCGCCGTTCGAGATGCGCGCCGCCGACGTGGCCGATGCCTCGTCGATCAAGTCCGCGCTCGGGGAGCTGAAGCGTGACGCGTCTGTCTACGCGCTAATCAACGCTGCCGGAATCGCATCCATGAATCTCGTGATCACGATGCCGGCGGAAACCGTCCGAAAAATCATCGAGACGAATCTTCTCGGGACGATCTACTGTTGTCAGGCAATTGCGCCCGCTCTCGTGAAGCGCGGCGGCGGTCGCATAATAAATTTCTCGACGCTCGGCGTTCCACTCGCAATCAAAGGCGAAGCAGTGTATGTCGCATCGAAAGCGGGGGTCGAAGGATTCTCTCGTGTTTTCGCGCGCGAGATGGCTCCGCATGGTGTGACCGTGAATACGATCGCTCCGGGTCCGATCGATACGGGACTCCTCGAGAAAGTCCCGCGCGAAAAGATTGACGACGTAGTTTCGCGGCAGCTCATAGCCCGGCAGGGAGAGCCGGAGGATGTCTGGAACATCGTTTCGCTGCTGCTGTCGGCGCGGAGCGCGATGATCACCGGACAGACGATCAACGTCGGCGGCGCATAGTGCCGCTGCTGGATCAGCTCGCGAGCCGGCAGACTGATCGGCAGCGACCGTTTCTCATTGGCCCCTCGGAATCGCTGAGCTTCGCGCAGGTCGAAGATTCAGCGCGCAAACCCGACCTGCGCCTCGAGCACATCAAAAAGGGAGATGTCGTCGCCGTCGTTGGCGACTTCGATGCCGACAGCATCGCGCTCGCGTTTCGTCTCCTCGATATGGGCGCGATTCTGATGCCACTCACGGCGGGTACCAGCGCGGATCACGAATACTTTTTTGAATCCGGATTCGCTCAATGGGTAATCCGAGGCGACACACTCGAGCCCCGCCCGGACCGCACCGAATCGAATCAGTTAATCCGTGAGATCCGTTTTCGTAAGCACCCGGGAATAATCTTCTTCTCATCAGGGACTACCGGGCGGCCGAAAGCAATCCTTCACGATTTTCAGAATTTTCTCGCGCGGTATGCGACGCCGCGTCCTGCGCTTCGAACTCTGAATTTTTTGCTCTTTGATCACG
>JBGQKT010000143.1:0-8737 GCA_041499635.1 Gemmatimonadaceae bacterium | reverse complement strand
GTCAAGAGAACTCCAGCATTGCCCACGAGAAAACGACCTGGCTCGAGAATGAGCTTGAGACCGGTTGGCTTCACAAGTTTCTTCACGGCTGCGCCGAATCCCTCTACGTCGATCGGATGTTCCGCGTCGTACGTCACCGCGAGGCCGCCGCCGATATCGAGATACTCGAGCTCGGTCGCGCCCGCGGCGCGAATCTCCGACGTGAGCTGCAGCAGACGTCCGAGACCAATCTCGTACGGCTCGAACTCCGAGATCTGCGATCCGACATGCATGTCGAGACCAATCAATCGAATGTGCCGCATCTGCATCGCGCGCTTTGCGACAGGCAGCGTTTCGTCGAATGGAATTCCGAACTTCATTCCCTTCACACCGGTGCGCGTGTACGGATGCGGCGTGTCGACCATGACTTCCGGATTGACTCGCAACGCAACGGGAGCTGCGACGCCCATTTCGCCGGCGATCGTATCGAGCAGCTCGAGCTCGTCTTCAGATTCGACATTGATAAGCAACACGCCGACGTTCAGCGATTCCTCGAGCTCGCGGCGCGTCTTGCCAACGCCGCTGAACACAATGTCCTTCCCTTTGAATCCCGCCGACTCGGCTCGATAGAGCTCGCCGCCGGAGACAATGTCTACGCCGGAGCGAAGCCGACGCAGGACTCCCAGTATCGCGAGATTCGAATTCGCCTTGACGCTGTAGTGAAGCCGATGCGGAACGCCTTCCAATGCCGCAGTCAATCGCTCGTACTGCGTTCGTATCGCAGGCGCGCTATACACGTAAGCGGGCGTGCCGACATCATTCGCGATCTCTTCGAGGGACACTCCGTCAGCAACGAGAGACGAGCCCTGTCTGAAAAAACCCGATTTCGCGGGAGGGTCGACCGTAGCGCGTGTTCCTGCCGCGGGTGATTTGGTCGCCAACGTCAGTAGGCCTTTGCCCACAACGCTTCAGCTGTCGCAGGGCGCCCGCATTTCAGACATCGCTCCGGTGCTTCAGCCGATCGAAATTCTTCGTCAGGGAGTACGCGAATAGTCGCTTTAGTCTCTTCCTTGATTTCGGCTTCGCATTGCGCACTTCCACAGAATCCCGCGTAAACGAACGCACCGTTGCCATCCATGACTTCGCGGAATTTGTCGTAAGTGATTCCACCGCGAATGCTGTTCGCTTCACGCCGCTCGAACGCCTCGACGCGCATGTCGGTTTGGATCATACTCAGCAGGTCGGCGACGTCTTCGCCAATCGAGTCGAGCGTGACCGTGCGCTTCACTCGATTGTCGCGTCTGACGAGGACACACTGATTCTGATCGAGATCGCGCGGACCAAACTCGAGTCTCAACGGAATGCCTCGCAGCTCCCACTCGTAGTATTTCGCGCCCGGTTTCATTCCATCGCGATCATCGAGATGCACGCGGAGCTTGCCTGTCTTGCGCCGCTCCCACGCGGAAAGCGTATCACGAATTGCGCGAGCCGCTTCGAGAACGCGCGACTTGTCTTCATCGGTGCGCCAGATCGGAACAATGACCAGCTCGACAGGAGCAAGGAACGGTGGCGTGCGTAAGCCGAAGTCATCGCCGTGCGTCATCACAAGTCCACCGACGAGGCGCGTCGAAACTCCCCAGCTCGTGTTCCAGGCGTAATCAATTCCACCGGTCTCGGTCTGGAACTTCAAATCGAACGCTTTCGAAAAATTCTGACCGAGATTGTGCGTCGTGCCCGTCTGGAGCGCCTTGTTGTCCTGCATCATTGCCTCACATGCCCACGTACGAAGGGCGCCGGCAAATCTTTCGGAATCGGTCTTGATGCCAGTAATGACCGGCATCGCCATCCATCCCTCCATGAAATCGCGATAGACGCCGAGCATCTTGCGCGCTTCTTCTTCCGCCTCCGCTTCACTCACGTGAGCGGTGTGCCCCTCCTGCCACAAAAACTCGAGCGTGCGCAGGAAGAGTCGCGTGCGCATTTCCCATCGCACGACGTTCGCCCACTGATTGATGAGAATCGGCAGATCGCGATAGCTCTGCACCCATTTCGCGAACATCGAGTAGATGATCGTCTCGGACGTTGGACGGATGACCAGCGGCTCCTCGAGTTTTTTTCCGCCGCCATGCGTCACAACCGCCAGCTCAGGAGCAAATCCTTCGACGTGCTCGGCCTCTTTGTGCATGAAGGATTCGGGAATCAGCATCGGGAAGTATGCGTTCTCGTGTCCCGTGTCCTTGAACATGAAGTCGAGCTGGCGCTGCATTCGCTCCCAGATGCCGTAGCCACGGGGACGAATGACCATACAGCCGCGAACCGGCGAATAGTCAGCGAGCTCTGCTCGCAAAACGGTTTCGTTGTACCACGCGCTGAAATCAGCGGCGCGTGTAGTCAGTTTTTTGTCGTCAGCCATTTCCTGTCAATTCAGTGTATTGAGGAACTCATCCAGCGGCACTGCACGCTCGGTACCAGCGTCGAGATCTTTTACCGTTACTTCGCGCGCGCCGAATCGGTCACGCTTGAGCAGCACCGCGTTCCGCGCGCCGATGCTCGCCGCGGTCTTGAGCTGCCGGCTCAGCTGCTGGGGCCGGAGCGCATACTCGACACTTCGATTGCGACGCCTGAGCTCTGCGGCGACGCGCATCGCTTCCTCGAGCAAGGAGTCGTCGTCGAAGGCAACCCAGAAGTCGATTCGAAGTTCCGTCGGCGGAATCAGATTCCTGTCTTTTAGCAGCTCGCCGAGAACGACGTCGCCCATTCCGAATCCGAGAGCCGGGAGATCGACTCCTCCAAGCGTCGCGAGAAGAGTGTCGTAGCGACCGCCGCCGCAAATTGCGCGAAGCTCTCCGCCTGTGTCGAATAGCTCGAACACTATCCCGGTATAGTATGCGAGGCCCCGGACGATAGAAAGGTCGAGCTGCACCCAATCACCGAATCCGAGCGCACCCACATACACGAGATACTGCCGCATTCGCTCGATGTGCGGCGCTGCGTTCGCGACGTCGCTGTACCGCTTGACCAGCGACGCGACATCACGGCAGGAAAGAATCTCTTCGACGCGATCGGCGATCTCCTTGCTGCCGACAGCTGCCTCCAACTTCTCTCGCGTGGTGGCGGCGGGCTCTCGTCCGCGCTTGTCGACGATTGGGTAAAGTGTTTCGACAGTCGACTTACTGACGCCCGCGCCGAAGAGAAGCGACTCGAGCAAACGCCGGTCGGACACTCGTGCGACGACGTCGGTGTGTGCGAGTCCGAACGAGCGCATCACATCGAGTGCGACCGCGAGAAGCTCCGCATCCGCGGCGACGCTTTCTTCGCCGACGATGTCAGCGTTCAATTGAAAATGCTCGCGCAGCCTTCCCCGCTGCTGCTTCTCCTGACGAAACAGCTGCGGAACGGAAAACCACCGAACGGGCTTGCGTAAAGAATTCGCACGAGCCGCGACCATTCGCGCGAACGTCGGAGTCATCTCGGGACGCAACGCAACTTCGCGCTCGCCTCTATCGATGAATGAATAGATCTGGCCGACTAATTCGCCGCCGCTCTTTTTCCTGTATAGATCGAGCGGCTCGAGGGGTGGTCCGTCGTATTCAACGAATGCGTAGCGCCGAAGAACGTCTCGCCAGACGCCGAGGATGTACGCGCGTCGGGCGAGCTCGTCGGGATAAAAGTCTCGAAAGCCCGGCAGTGCGCCTTGTGCCATCCGCGAAAGCTACTAACTACGAAGTAGAGCGATAGAGCGACTGAGCGATGCGTCGCCGACTGTGTGAAATGATCCGGTGATCACAATAGTCGCAAAATTCTGTTCTGCTTCGTGCAATGCTCCTTCAATGTCGGCGACAAGTCTCGCGTTCCAACCGTTCTCAGTCGCGAATTGCAACGCCTCGGACGGATCCCACGCGCGGGATGCCGGCGCACTCGGCGGCGCTGTGAGAATCGTGCAATCGACGAATGGACAAATGATTCTCATCATCGCGCGCCAGTCCTTGTCGCGAAGAACGCCAAGCACTGCTGCCAATGGCCGTGGTTGTGAGACGAGCTCGAGTGTCTCGACGAGCGCTCGGATTCCATCGGGATTGTGTGCAACGTCGAGCACGAATTTCCCTTTCCGCTGAAATCGTCCGGGGAGCGATACGGATGGCAGCACCCTTTGAGCGTCAGCGATGCCCACTCGATATGGCTCACCCGCCGCTTCGAGCATCGCCAGCGCGACGCACGCGTTGATTGCTTGCGGATGTCCGACTAGTCCAGTTTGCAGCGTCGCCGACTCTCCACGATGTTCGATTTCGAAAGTCGTTCCATCGGCCGCAACGCGAATGTTTGCGGGACGAAATTCATCTTCAGCTGAAATCACTGGCTTCGATCCAGCGGTCGCGGCCGTCTCGATCAATGTCTGCCGCGCCTCGGGTGGAACTGAACCATAAATCGCCGGAACATCTCGTTTGTAAATTCCGCCTTTCTCGCGCGCAATCTCGACGATGGTATTACCGAGATACTCAGTGTGATCGATCCCGATTGACGTCACTGCCGCGGCAAGTGGTGTAATGACATTGGTCGAATCCAGTCGGCCACCGAGTCCAGTCTCGATGACTGCCACGTCAACCATGTGCCGCGCGAAATGATCCAACGCCAATGCCGTCGTGATCTCGAAGAATGTGGCGCCGAGTCGTTCGCTCTCGCTTTCCCATCGCTGCAGGAACCCCTCGACTTGGGCCTCGCTGATCTCGACGTCGTTGATTGCAATGCGTTCGCGAAAATCAATGAGATGTGGCGAGGTGAATCGCCCCACGCGGAGACCTTTTGCGCGCAGAAGAGTGTCCGCCGTTGCGACGACACTTCCCTTCCCGTTTGTGCCGGCTACATGGAATAGCGGAATCTTCTCGTGAGGATTACCGATAGCAGCGAGGAGAGCTCGCGTGCGTTCCAGTCCAAACTTCGAGGTGCTGCCGGTGCGCGCGAAGAGCCGGTCGAGCGCGCTCTTGTAATCGGTCAGGCCGCTGTCCAGCCCGTTGCGGCCGGCTTGCCGCTCATGTGACGCAGAAGTTGGCCTACAGTGTTCTTGAGGTCCTTGCGTGGAACGACGGCGTCGACCATTCCGTGCTCGAGGAGAAACTCGGAAGTTTGAAATCCTTCCGGGAGATCCTGACCGATCGTTTGCTTGATTACTCGCGGACCTGCAAATCCGATTACTGCTCCGGGCTCCGCCAGGATTGCATCACCGAGCATCGCGTAGCTTGCGCTGACGCCGCCGGTCGTTGGATTGGTGAGGATCGATACATATGGTATGCGACGCTCAGCCAGCTGGGAAAGAATCGCCGCTGCTTTCGCCATCTGCATGAGGCTGAGCACTCCCTCCTGCATGCGCGCACCGCCCGATGCAGAAACGAGAATCAATGAATACTTTCGCTCGAGAGCTTTTTGTCCAAGGCGCGCGATCTTTTCGCCGACGACCGAGCCCATGGACCCGCCCATGAACGCGAAGTCCATCACGCCGAGGCAGACGGGAAGCTCGAACACTTGACCAGTGAAGGTGAGTATCGCATCACCATCGCCGGATTTTCCGATCGCTTTGTCCAGTCGTTGCGGATATTCGGGAAACCCGAGCGGATCAGTGGAGCGAATTTCTGTTTCGGTTTCTTCCGCTGTGCCTTCGTCGAGAAGGATGCTTACATACTCACTGGCGCGAATGCGGCGATGGTGGTCGCAATTCGGGCACACGTTGAGGTTCCGCACGAACTTCTCGCGGATGTCGGTGTGGCCGCATTTTTCACATTTCTCCCACGCGTCGGGCGGGATTTCGTGCTTCTCGCGCCGCGGTTGACGCGGCTTCTTTTCCTTACGAAACCATGCCATATCGTTGAAATGTCACCAGCGTCCGTCGGCCGGGCAAGTTCGCTACTGTTGTTTCTCCGGCATGTCGATCAGCTCTTCTTAAATGCGGCCTTCCCGCGGCCCTCGCCGGAGATTCGCATCAATATCCCGATCGCGAGCCAGCTCGCGAGCATGAACGATCCGCCGTAGCTGAAGAAGGGCAGTGGGATTCCTGTGATGGGCATGAGGTTGAGCGTCATGCCAACGTTCACCAGGACGTGGACGAACCAGCTCGCCATCAGACCGAATGCAACGAGCGAGCTGAATGAATCGTTCGCTCGCCCGGCGATTTGCGTGACGCGAAGAAACAGTGCGAGGAAAAGTGTGAGCGCAATCGTGACTCCGATGAAGCCCAACTCCTCGCCGACAACCGCAAAAATAAAATCCGTGTGCTGCTCCGGCAGGAATGCCAGTCGTTTCTGAGTTCCGAGAGTAAAGCCCTTTCCGACCCAGCCGCCCGATCCGATCGCGATCTTGGATTGAATGACGTGGTAGCCGGATGCGCGCGGGTCGGCGGAAGGATCGATGAAAGTCTTCAACCGATTTTGCTGGTACGGCGCCAGCTTCTCCCAGAGAATCGGCGCAATTACGCCGGTCGCGATGTTCGCGAGCATCAGCACAATCCCTTCGACCAGATAGGGACGGTAGTAGAGAACCAATGCCAGAAGAACGAGGAACCACGCGCCCCACAGTCCCGTGCTGAATGAAAGAATGAGGCTCACGACCGGACTTGCGAGGAGGAGCAGAAGTGGCCATGCAACGCCGGACCAGTAGAGCATCCCGAAAAAGATTCCAATGAAGACGATGCCGGTGCCAAGATCCGGCTGGAGCATGATGATCGTCCACGGGATGAGGACGATCAGCGCAGGTCTCCAGAGATCGAGGAGCGATTTTGGCGGCTCCTTCCTCGATGCGAGAACATAAGCGAGCATCAGGGCAACCGTGACTTTGGCGAGCTCCGAGGGCTGGCCGATTCTGACGCTTCCGATAGCGAGCCAGCTCTTTGTGCTGGCCGCAGTGCCCGCGCCCTTTCCAACAACGAGCGTCAACGCGAGCAACGCAACAGACAGGACGTAAGCGGGGATCGTCATCCACTCGATGAAGCGGACCGATGATCGGCTTATCCCATAGGCACCAAGCATCCCGATGATGAGCCAGACGATCTGCGACTTGTAGACTCGGGCGACAGCAGTTGGCGTATCAGTCTGCCCCGCGGAATAAACCATCGCGACGCCAAAAATCGATAGAGTGAGCGCGATGATTACGAGCGGATAATCCGCTACGATGCGGCGCATCGATCAGCCGCCAGTGTCGACGAAGTCGGCAGGCTGCACGTGCATGTAGTGACCGATGATCTTCGACGCCACACGCGCAGCGAGATAGCCATGAATTCCGAATTCGAGAAATACGCCGACAACAATTTTTGGATCTTCTGCCGGGGCAAAACCAACAAACCACGCGTGATCCTTGTCCGGATTCTCGGTGTTCTGCGCGCTGCCGGTCTTGCCTGCAATCGTGAGTCCCTGAATGTTGGCCGATGCTGCAGTACCGCCAGCCGACGTCACACCTGCCATCGCTTTGCGCAGCCCATCCATCTCAGCCAGGCTGAGGGTCATGATTTTCTTGCGCTCAGGACTGCGCGCGACAAGCTCAGGCTTCGACGCGGTTCCGTCAGTCGCGAGAGCCGTGTAGAACTTTGCCATGTTCACGACCGTCTGTGAATTCGCGCCCTGGCCGATCGCGAGATTGAGTGTCTCGGCGTTGCTCCAGTTTCGCGGACCGAACATTCGATCGTAGTAAGCTTTCACATCGCGCGCTGGGAAACGCGGACGTATCTCGTTCGGAAGATCGATCCCGGACTTCTCGCGAAACTCGAGATCGATTCCGCCTGCAACAAGTCTCGCAAGGCCAATCTTGAGTCCAAGCTGGTAGAAGAACACGTCGCACGAGTGTGTGATCGCACCCGAGAGACTCAGACTTCCGTGACCTTTTTTCTCCCAGCAGCGGAAATACCGGCGACCGTACTGTAACCCGCCGGAGCAGGAAATCGGCATGTGCGAGTCGATCGTTACCAGCTGCTCCTCGAGGCCGATCGTCGACGTCGCGAGCTTCCACGTCGAGCCGGGCGGGTACGTTCCCTGAATCACTTTGTTGAACAACGGGCGGCGTGGATCGGTGTTCAGCTCTTTCCAATAATCGGCCGGAATTCCGCCAGTGAACCGATTTGGATCGAAGCTCGGAGCGCTGTACAGAGCGAGGACACCGCCTGTCTTCGGATCCATCGCAATTGCCCCGCCTTGCAATGAGTCACCGAATGTCTGCGCAATGAACTTCTGCAGATCGAGATCGATGTTCGTTTTCAGTGCCGGCGCTCCGCGCGGCTCTCGCTCGGGACGCGGGCCCACGCCGCGAACGGGACGTCCGCGCGCGTCAACTTCGTCGTACCGCTCGCCTTCCTCTCCGTGCAGGTCACTCTCGTATTGCTTCTCGAGTCCACCCTTTCCGATGATCTCGCCCGGCTTGTATCCGGCGTACTGCGGTTTGTTCAACTCGTCTTCGCTGATCTCGCCGGTGTATCCGACGAACGACGCGACCACCGCACCGTCGGGGTAGTACCGCTTCGGTACGGATTGAATGATGAGTCGAGGAAAATCGATTCGATGCTCCTCGAGAACTGATATGACATCGATCGAGGCATCGGGAAGAACTACAGTCGGACGAGTTGGTGCCCGACGAAACCGCCGTATTGCCGCCGAGATGTCGCCGTCGGAAAGTTGCAGTGTCGGTTGCAGTGTCTTGAGCGCCGCGCGAAGTGAATCCTCATTCGGCGCAATAAGTGACACCGAGTACGCCGGAAGATTTTCCGCGATTATCTCACCTTTGCGAT
>JBGQKT010000142.1:0-8758 GCA_041499635.1 Gemmatimonadaceae bacterium | reverse complement strand
GCGGCCCACCACGACAGAACCAGCCCGAAAACATCGCTCAAGTTGTGGCCCGCGTCAGCGATCAGCGCGAGCGAACCTGCCCTCCAGCCGAATAACGCTTCTGCGGCCACAAACACCAAATTGAGGCCGATTCCGACGGCGAACGCGTTAGTGTAAGCGCGCGAGCCGTGACTATGTCCTGCACTCATCTGTGGTTCTCGAAGTGCTGTGTCATTTCTATGACGTCTCCGTCCAAATCCTCTGTGCGCTGCTGAGAACTACTCAACAGCACCGATCGTTCTCCTCGCGCAGTCCCTCAATTCCTTCCTTCGCAATGATCGGCACCATGCAAAAAGCGGCAACCGGATCCGCCCACCAGAGCCCGGCGACCGCGTTGAGCAACACGCCGCCGAGCGCGATGACAGACAGGTAAGCGCACAGCGACGTCTGTCTTGCATCGGCGCGGAGAGCATTGCTCGACAGCTCACTTGCAACCTTCCGTTTTGCCCGCGCAAGTAGCGGCATGACGATCGCGGACAATGTGAGAATGACAATTCCGGCAATGCTCCGCTCGGGCCTCTCCGCGAACCAGAGTGTTTTCCCGCTGTCAGCGGTGACATAAATCGCGAGGGCAATAAAGCACCATCCAATGATTCCTCGCGTGACTCGTTCAGCGTGAGCGCGACGAGTCGTGTCGACGTCTACGCGGAGACGCCATTGCGCTGCGACGCTTGCGCTCACTTCCACCAAGCTATCCACGCCAAAGCCCACCAGTGCGACGCTTCCTGCCAGAGCGCCGGCAATCAGCGATGCAATCGCTTCAAAAGCATTGTACGAGATCGTGAGGTAGTTGAGGCGCAGCCCTCGTCGAACGAGCGCCACACGATCCAGCACCATTTCTGAATCAACGAAAGCTGTCAAGAATCCCTTGGCTCCTGGTCACCCGTGGTAGCGGAACACAATTCGCTAATTCAAGAATACACATTCGCTGGATAGATAGTTGCGAGAAAAAGCGGCGAAGCGCTCACTGATTCGAAAGTGGGAGCCATCCTCATGTCAGTCAGTACGATTGCTGTAGCTGTGAATGCGCAACTGCTCCGCCGCGCGCCGTTATGAGTGCACCTGACCTCGCAAGCTTCGCTCCTTCCATAGGGAATAGATCGCAGGTATCACAATCAGCGTCAGCGCAGTGCTCGTCACCATGCCGCCGACCATCGGCGCCGCAATCCGCTTCATCACATCAGCACCGGTTCCCTGACTCCAGAGAATCGGAAGAAGCGCCGCCATGATTGCAACGACTGTCATCATCTTCGGTCGAACTCTCTCGACGGCTCCGAATTCGACCGCGGCATCGATGTCGGCTCGCGTTCGCAACTCGGATGCGTCCGCTCGGTGACGGTACGCCTGATCCAGATAGATCAGCATCACAACTCCCGTCTCCGCAGCCACTCCGGCAAGAGCGATGAATCCGATCGCTACCGCAACGCTGGTATTGTATCCGAGTAGCCACATCAGCCAAACACCACCGACTAATGAAAACGGGAGCGACAACATCACGATCGCGCTCTCGGCTACGTTTCGAAAATTGAAATACAGCAAAAGGAAAATGATCGCCAGCGTAATCGGGACGACAAATCGCAAACGCTTCCCCGCACGCTGCATCGCTTCGTACTGCCCTGACCACTCAATACGGTAACCCGCGGGCAACACAAGCCGCCGCCCGAGCAATGACTTCGCTTCGGCAACGTAGCTCCCAACGTCTCGGCCAAGCACGTCGACGTAGACGATATTGTTGAGATACGCGTCCTCGGATTTGATCAGCGTCGATCCGCTGGTGATGCGCACGTCAGCAACTTCACCCAGGGGAATCTGCGCGCCTGACGGAGTCGCGATCAACGTGTTGCGAATCTTTTCGGGATCGTCGCGCAGCTCGCGCGGATACCGCACTAGTATTGTGTACCGCTCGCGACCTTCGATCACCTCGCCTGCTTCCCCGCCACCGATCGCTGTGCTCACGGCCATCTGCACATCGTCACCCGTCATTCCGTAACGCGACGCAGCTACGCGGTTCAGTACGACATCGAGGTATCGTCCGCCCACCGCGCGCTCAGCAAATACAGAATTCGTTCCTTTCACCTTTGGCAGGAGCGATTCGATCTGCTGTCCAATTCGGTCGAGAACGCGGAGATCAGGACCGAAGATCTTTATCCCGACGGGTGTTTTTATTCCCGTGGTGAGCATGTCCAGGCGGTTCTTGATCGGCATCGACCACATGTTGGCGACACCCGGAGTTCGCACGGTTGCGTTTGCTTCGCTCACTATCGAATCGTATGTGACACCCGGACGCCAATCTCTTCTATCCTTCAACGTCGCGATAGTTTCGATCATCGACATCGGCGCCATGTCAGTCGCGGTTTCCGCTCGGCCAATTTTTCCCATCACCGTCTGGACTTCCGGAATGCTTGCAAGTGCGGCGTCACGCTGTTGAAGAATCTGTTTCGCCTGAGCGGTTCCAACACCGGGAAACAACGATGGCATGTCCATGATGCTTCCCTCGTTCAGAGGGGGCATGAACTCGCTGCCGAGTCTCGACCAGGGAAGTACTGTGATCAGAAGCATGATAACCGCGACGAGAATCGTTCCCCACCGATGACGCAGGACGAATCCGATGACCGGGCGGTACGCACGGATCAGCGCGCGGTTCACGGGGTTTTCCCGTTCGGGCTTCACGCCTTTCCTGATGAACATTCCCATCATCACGGGAACAAGAGTGATCGACAACAGCGAAGCCGCGGCCATCGACAACGTTTTTGTCCACGCGAGTGGTTTGAATAACCGTCCTTCCTGCGCCTCGAGAGTAAATACCGGCAGAAACGAGAACGTGATGATGAGCAGTGATACGAACAGTGCCGGCCCCACTTCTTTCGCCGAGTTGACGACAAGCTGCCAGTGCGTAAGCGGCGTCAGATTTCGCTCGTTGCGCTCGATGTGTTTGTGAAGGTTTTCAACCATTACGATCGCTGCGTCGATCATCGCGCCAATCGCGATTGCGATTCCACCGAGGGACATGATGTTCGCGCTCAAGCCCAGGATACGCATGGCGAGAAACGCCATAAGAATTCCGACTGGAAGCGTAACGATCGCCACGAGCGCGCTGGACGCGTGGAGCAGAAAGAGCAGCGTTACAAAAGCAACGATGATCGACTCCTCAAACAGCTTTCCACGCAGCGTCGCGATAGCGCGATGAATCAGTCCCGACCGATCGTAACCCTGGATGAACCGCACACCGGGTGGAAGCGCTCTCTCGACTTCAGTCATCTTGTCTTTCACGCGGTCTATCACGGCGAGCGGATTTTCGCCGTACCGCATCACCACCCATCCGGTGACCACTTCTCCACGGCCATCGAGATCGGAGATTCCACGCCGGATTTCCGGACCGATTTGAACGTTGGCAACATCGCCGACGGTGATCGGTGTGCCGCTTGGTGTAACTCCTATCGACACCGCGCGAACATCATCCAGACTGCTGAATCGACCGCGCGCGCGAACTACGAGCTCATTTCCACCCATCTCCAGCACGCGCCCGCCAACATCGGCGTTGGACCCACGGACCGCATCGGTCACTTTGCTGAGAGGAATGTTGAACGCAAGAAGCTTCGCCGGATCTACCTCGACCTGATACTGCTTCTCGAAGCCGCCGAACGACGCGATTTCTGCAACACCGGGTACCGCTGTGAGCGCAGGCTTCACCGTCCAATCCTGAATTCCGCGGAGCTGCGCAAGATTGAGACGACCGCTCGTGTCCGCCAGGATGTATTGCATCACCCAGCCGACTCCTGTCGCATCGGGCCCAAGCGTTGTGTTCGCTCCCGTGGGAAGTTTTCCTCGTACGCTGTTCAAGTACTCGAGGACGCGTGATCGCGCCCAGTAAATGTCAGTTCCATCCTCGAACACGACATACACAGCGGACAGCCCAAACTGACTCATGCCTCGGACAAATTTCGTCTTCGGCACCTTGAGCATCTCGGTTTCCATAGGGTAAGTCACCTGATCTTCGACGGTCTGAGGCGCCTGACCAGGCCACTCTGTCATCACGATCACTTGTGCGTCGGAAAGATCGGGAATTGCGTCGACGGGAGTCTTGAACATCGCCCACGCTCCGGCGAGTGTGACCACACCAGTGATCGCGAGAACGATCCACTTGTGACTCACCGACCATTCGATGATTCGCTCGAGCATGGCTCATTTCCTCACGGCTGAAGGCATCTGCATTCCTTGCATGTCCGCGCCCTTGTCGCCCATCGTGCCCGAGCCGCCCGCGCCAATCATGCTCCGCATCACTTCGCCGAGATTCGATTCCGAGTCGATCAGGAACTGCGCCGATGTGACGACTCGCTGGCCAGGATTCACACCCGATAGCACCTCGACGTAATCACCGGCTCGGCGCCCAATTCGAACGTCGCGCGGAGTGAACTTCCCAGGGACTGTCTCCACGAAGACGAATGTCCGTTCTCCTGTCTCGACGAGTGCCGATGCGGGAACAGTCAGCGTCATTCCCATCGGCGACGCGAGTCGCACAATCGCATACATGCCCGGCTTGATTCTTCCGCCGGAATTTGACAGAAGGATGCGCGCCTTGATCGCACGCGCTTCCTGTTCGAGAGTGGGATACACGTAGGTCACGCGACCCGCGAGGCGCTGACCGGGGAACGCATTCAGCTCGACCGTTGCAGATGCGCCGACGCGAACATTTCCGGCGTCGGATTCGCGAAGGTCAGCTTCGATCCAAACTGTCGAGAGATCGGCGATCGTCATCAGCGGCATTCCCGCCATGACCGACTGTCCCTGTACCACATTTTTTTGAGTGACGATTCCGGACACCGGAGAAAAAAGAGTGAGAGCTCGCTGGACTCTTCCCGTACTGACGATTGTGTTGATCTGCGCGTCGGAGATGTCCCAGAGACGGAGACGGTTTCTCGCCGCAGTGAGAAGATTTGGTCCGCCTGCTGGAGCTCCCGGTACAGAGCTTTCCCCCATCGACCGATCGAATCGAGCGGCGACAATCAGCTCTTGCTGCGCAGCAACGAGATCCGGCGAGTAGATCGAGGCCAACGCTTGTCCGCGCTGCACAGGCTGGCCTGTAGTGTTGACGTACAATCGCTCGACGAAACCGGAGAACTTCACGCTCACCTGTGCGATTCGCGTCTCGTCGAACGTCACGGTTCCCACCGTACGCACTTCGTTCTGGAGCGTCCGCGACTTCACGGTATCGAACGTCACGCCGAACTGTCGCAGCTGAGACGCCGTTAGCTCTACAGAACCATTCGATGCGCTCTGAGCCGATGGCATTCCAGGCATGCCTGGCACACTCGCCATCGACGAGTCCGCTCGTTGAGTGCGCGAGGCCGTTTCTTTTTTTCCACGCGACGCCGCCAGCCAGATGAGTGCTGCCAAAAACAATGCGCCGATCCCGATCAACACGCCGCGGTTCAGCCGGCGCGATCTATCGCTGGAGGTCATGGAATCACCTCCTTCCCTACGAGCGCTTCGAGCTCAGCGATTTTTTTTGCGAAGTCGGTGAGCGCGCGATAATAGCCAGTCTCGTAATCGAAGATCGTTTCCTGCGCGCTTAAAACCGGGACGAGATCTCCGTTGCCCGATTGATAATTCCCCGTCGCGCTTGTAAGCGTTGCGCGACCCTGCGGGAGAATCGCCTTGACGTAAAGTGCGAGCTGAGTGCGATTGTGCTCGATGTCCGCGTACAATCGCACCACTTGGGCGCGAACAGAGTTTGTCAAAGCAGCTCTCTCGGATTGAAGCGCTTGTAGCTCCGAGTTTGTTGCTGACACAATGGCGTCCTGGTTCCGTCCCTTCTGAAGTGGAATGGGAATCGACACGACAGCCGAGATCATGTCTGCTCGCGGCATCGAACTTCCGTGCGAGGTCGTGGTGGAACCGGAGCGTTGTCCGTACTGCAAAGACAGAGCGATGTCGGGCAGAAATTCCTTGCGCACGAGCTCGACCTCAGCCGTCTTCGCGTCGATCATGGCTGCGCTTGCACGCAACACCGGGCTCGAGCGAACAGCGATCTCCTGCAGCTCCGCGAGTGGCGGAAGAGGCGAATCCGCGGCGCTTGAGCCGAGAGCCTGAGAAATGAATCGAATGTTGTTTGGAGGCTGAGCGACCGCAGCGGCGGCGATTCGCTCGTCAATCGTCGGCGATTGAACCCGTGTGTCACTCGGACGATCGAGCAACGCATTGAGCGTCGCGAGAGCTGTTGCACGCTCTAGCCGCAGCGCGTTCACTGTCTCGTTGAGCCGGGTGGCCTCGAGGCTCGCGCGAAGTACTTCAGTCTGGGTCCCTCGTCCTGCGGCGTATCGGCCTTGAGCGACGGTCACGATATCGTTCAGGATGTCATGACTTCTCTCGGCGATTGCAATCGCCTGGTCCGCGAACGCCAGCTCGTAGTAAGCGGTTTTCAATTCGCGGATCGTCGCGAGTCGAACGCTATCCGAGGTGGCGGCCGCAACCTCGAGGTCGCGCCTCGCCATTTGTGTTCGCAGCCCGAGCTTGCCGCGGTACGGCAGCACCTGCTCGACGCCGATCATCTTCATCGTCATGTCGTCCGCAGTGAAGCTCGGATTTCGCACCGGCAGATTCACCACGCCGAGCATGAGCGTCGGGTCCGGTCTGGCGCCGGCGGCGGATATTCTCGCGCGCGCAGCCACGATTCTCTCTCCCGCCGCGCGAATCGCCGGGTTGTGAGCAACTGCCGTTTTAACGAGTGAATCGAGCGTCGCGCCGGCGGAGTTTTGCGCGAGCAAGTTAGATGGAGCGACGGCCAGGATCATTGCAGCAGTCGCAACGACCCTCGTCCCAATCAAGACGCTTATGTGGCGTCTGGTCGAACTTCGTTGTATGGAAAGCATGTATTCCCCGTTGGATCCAGCGTAGAGGCATGCACTCGATACGAGTGCTGCGCCCGCTCGTCCGTTGTGCGGAAGAGCGAGAAACTCACGATCGATGTGTGAGGGTGCTACGCGCGGGGAGGAGGAAGCTCGGGCAGAACGGAGAGTGATTCGGGAACGAGTAAGACACGCACTGAAGGCGAAAGATTCACAGGATTTTGCATCGCAAAGGTCTGTGAACCAAGACCTAGAACAGCGCTGCCACAGGAAGCAAACGAAGCGCAACTGGCGGGAATTCCCGGAACATCACACGGTAGCTTCTGACTCTCATGCACAGGCGAGAACGTTACATCAATAGATGGTGCGTTCATATCCGCCATTGCCGATTGGGCGTGAGCAACGGAATTGTCCATCCGCATTTGAGGCATCACGCACTCCGCCCCTGCTGCCTGCGCAGCAATGTTCGCCGCGAACAGAGCAGCGAGAAACGGGGCGAAACGACGAAACTTCATGGGTGTAATGTAATCACCAGGAATTCTTATTGGTTGCCCGTAAGACGAGTAACCTGAGTGAATGGTTGCAATTTATTGATCGCTCATTGCCTCGCTGAGAGCGATTCCCTTACGGAAGCCAGTATGTCACTGACGGCCGAAAAGATTATGCGATTCGATCTTCAGGGCGGCGGGACAACTAACTCTCGAGGAGAACCTATGGGAACCTTCTAAGGACTGCTCGCTGCACGTTTCTCCTGGTATCGACTACCGCGGCGTCGCGCTGGCGTCCCGAATCTCTCCCTTGAAGTAGCGGGCGAGATACGCGTCGTACGCACCGTTGATGAGTCTGCGACTCTGCGCGTTGTATGCAGCGCCGTGATGACCTGGCGGATATATGCGCAACGAAACGTCCTTCCCTGCATTCGTGAACGCAGTGAGCATCTGCATCGTATTCGCAGGATGAACATTGTCATCGAGCATCGAATGAATCAGCATCAAATGCCCTTTCAGCTTTGACGCGTTGAGAATCGGCGAGCTTTCGTCGTAACCTTGTTTGTTGTCGCCGAGCAATCCCATGTAATGCTCGGTGTAAATGGAGTCATACAGTCTCCAGTCACCGACTGCTGAATTTCCAATGCCAACTTCGAAGTCATCGGGGTACATCTCCATCGTAATCACGGCCGAGTAGCCGCCGTAACTCGTTCCCATGATCGCGGTGCGCTTCGGATCGACGTACGGCTGCTTGTCCAGATAACGCGACGCCTCGGCGAAATCCTTCGATTCGTATTTGCCGAGGTGCTTGTAGACGACCTTCATGAAGTCGCTGCCGTAGTTGTTCGTACCGCGATTGTTGAGACCAATAACTATGTAACCTTGTTGCGACAGCCATTGGTCGAATCCGCCAGTTGCGAACGCGTCGTACACCTGCTGTGATCCCGGGCCGCCGTAGATGTCGAATACGACTGGATATTTCTTCGACGGGTCGAAGGGACTTGGCTTGATCATCGAGCCGTCGATGTGGACGCCGTCCGACGTCGTGAAAGAAAAAATCTCGGAGGGAGAATACTCGTGCGTGGCGATCCACTGCGAGACAGCAGCGTTGGCTTCCATCGTTCGCAACTTTCCGCGCGACGTCGACCAAAGCTCCACCTGCTTCGGCTGTTTCGTGGAGGACCAACGATCGATGAAGTACTCACCGTTGGGCGACATGTCGAATTGATGATTTCCGGGCGTGCTCGTGATAGCGTGCGCGGCGCTTCCGTCAAATCGAATCGAATAGAGTTGTCGCTGAAGCGGCGACGCCTGCGTCGACGAGTAGTACACGACTTGTTTTTTCGTATCGATCGCTTCGATGCGCGTCACCGTCCATTTTCCGTG
>JBGQKT010000141.1:0-8778 GCA_041499635.1 Gemmatimonadaceae bacterium | reverse complement strand
CGAGCACCGAGACAGTTTCGCCAATCCGAGCGCTGAACGAAACATCGTCGAGTATGGGCTGGTCGAACCCAAGCGAAACATGCTCGAGAGCGACGACATTCGCCGCCTTGAATTCCATGGTGTTTGCCGGCGCCGCGCGATGTGTCGGAAAATCGGCATCGATTGCCGTCCTGATCGCGCGTCTCACGCGCTCTTCGTCCGCGGCACGGCGGATAGGAACTTCCTTGCCCGCCGCGTCCTCCGGGCCGGGCGCGCCCGGCGGCGGTTTCACTCGACGGTCTTCGCGCTCTTCGCCGTCAGTCATGATCCGAGGAACGCGAGCAATAGCTGCGTGATGAAGTAATCCACTACAAGAATGAGTATGCTCGCCGTTACAACTGTGCGAGTCGTCGCGACTCCAACGCCCTCGGTGCCACCGCTCGTCTTGAGTCCGAAATGACAACCGAGTGTGGAGATGATCCCGCCAAATACGAACGGCTTGACGAGACCATGAATAAAATCATGAGGGATGTATCTGAAAGTGAATCCGCCTGCCGCTATCTGCTCCCACACGGTGCGCCAGTAAAGCGACGTCGGAATTCCTACATAGATGTTCGCAATCAGATTGCCACCGAGGATGCCGGCGAAGTCGTTGATCACGGTAAGAGTCGGGAGCATGATCAGCGCTGCAACGACACGCGGTGTGACCAGCTTTTTGATCGGATCTGTGCCGAGCGTGTTGAGAGCGTCGATCTGCTCCGTGACGCGCATCGATCCGAGCTGCGCTGCTATTCCGGATCCGACACGTCCAGCGACCATGAGGCCCGCAAGCACGGGACCTAGCTCGCGAATCATCGACGCCGCGACGAGACGCCCGATGTACATCGTCGCGCCGAACGTCTTGAGCTGAACCGACGACTGAAGGGCCAGCACCATTCCGGTGAAGAACCCGGTGAGAAGCACGATGCCGAGGGACCCGACACCGATCGCGTCCATCTGCTGGACGACGTCGCTGCCGTAGAACGGCCGCGCAAAAATGAATCCGATCGCTTTCCCCGCGAGGACAAAATACTCCTGCAGGGAGAGGATCTGCCGCTTCAGAGCGTTGTTGAAGCGATCGAGCAAATTGAAGCGGGGTGCAGTGTGAGACTGTCTCGTCGGGCAGCCGGTGCGCCACCCTCGTGATCAATTGCGCTGATAATCTATGAGTTTAGGATTGCGCACGCCCGTTTGCCGCGGAGAACACGCGCCTTTAGCTTCCGCGGATGATCGAGTCAATCTCGCGCGAGCGCCTCGTCGCGTTGCTGGAATCGGCCCGCGGCAGGCGGATCGCCGTCATCGGGGACGCAATGCTCGACGTGTACCTCCGGGGGGACGTGGACCGCATTTCCCCCGAAGCGCCAGTTCCCGTCGTGCGAGTCACTGAGCGAAAGCTTGCTCTCGGGGGCGCAACGAACGTCGCGCAGAACATCACCGCAATCGGCGCACATTGCGAAATGGTCTGCGCCGTCGGTGACGACGCCGCCGGAGTGACGGTGCGACAGATGCTCCACGACGTCGGCGCCGACACCCGATCGATTGTGCGAGTTGCGCGACCAACCACGACCAAGACCCGCGTGCTCGCTCGGGCGCAGCAGCTCGTTCGCTACGACGAAGAAGAAGACGGAGATCTTGACGGCGAGGAGATGGAGAATCTCCTCGCCGTCGCGATGGCCGCGACCGAGCGAGCAGATGCCTTGATCTTCGAGGATTACAACAAGGGGTTGCTCACCGCGTCGGTAATTGCGCCGGTAATCGAGCGCGCGCGCGAGCGAAAAATTCCGACAGTCGTCGATCCGAAGTATCGAAATTTCTTTGCGTATCGCGGAGCGACAATCTTCAAGCCCAACCGCCGTGAGCTCGAGTCTGCGCTGGGAGCTGATGTAGATCTCGAACATTCGGCCGCGCTTCCCGCAACCTTTGACCGACTCGGTGTAGAACATCTCCTTCTCACACTCGGCGAAAAGGGCATGGCGCTTCTCTCTGCAGATGGAGAAATCGGCCGCATTCCGACGACGGCACGCGAAGTGTATGACGTCGTCGGAGCGGGCGACACGGTGACCGCGTATCTGGGGACGATGCTCGCTGCCGGCGGTACGGCTTCGGAAGCCGCCGTAATCGCCAACTTCGCCGCCGGAGTGGAAGTGGGAAAACTAGGTGCGGCAACCGTGACACCCGAAGAGGTGACTGCAGCGTTCGATCGATTCAGCGAGAGCGAAGCGCGTTGATTTTGCGGCTGGCCGCGCTTTTTTGCGGCGTCTCGCTCTGCGCATCAGCCGTTGCTGGGCAGTCTCCTCTCACAACGGACACAATTGCTGATTCGCTGTCAGTCCCGCATTCGTCAACGTGCACAAAGAGCGGAAGTGATCTGGAAGCTTCACGTGTCGGTGTCGCGGGCGTTTTTGTAGGAGGAAATGCCCTTCTCTATCGCTACTTCAAGAGAGCCTGGTGGTCCGGGGAGCGAGCGCCGCATTTCTTCTTTCGCGCCGACTGGGACGAAGACTTCCGCGATCAGGACAAGTTCGGCCACATGCTCGGCGGATTTCAACTCGCGCGAGCGGGCGATGCGCTGTTCCGCGACGCATGCGCGTCGAAGAAACACGCCTTGCTATGGAGCGCAGCGTATGCCTGGGCGTTTCAGCTGCAGATCGAGATCTTTGACGGCTTGTACAAAAAGTACGGCTTCTCATATGCCGACCTTCTGGCCAATACAACCGGGATGGTGCTCGCTGTGGCACAGAACAAGCACCCAGCCCTTCGCGCAATCAAGCCGACGATGTCGTATCATCGGAGCGCGGCGATGAAAAACGCTCGCAACATTCCTGGGGAGCTGAGACCATCGCTCGATTATTCAGGACAGACCTATTGGTTCTCCGCTGACGTCAACGCTTTACTTCCGGAAAATGCGCGTGGATACTGGCCTTCATTTCTTCGCGTGTCTGCGGGACATTCGATCACTGACTGGATCGATCCGAAAACCGGTACGCAAATGCGGGCGCAAAGAAAACTCTTGCTGACGATCGATCTCGACCTGGAGAAGCTTCCAGGACACAATCCAATCTGGGTGAAATTGAAACGGAACCTGAGCTACGCACATTTACCGTCGCCGGCGCTGCAACTCACACCACGCTTCGAGGGTCTCAAATGGTATCGCTGAGATGGACGAAGTGGATTCTGTGCGCAGCTCTCGCTTCTCCGCTGACGTTGCGGGCACAGGCCACGCCGTATGTCCCGATCGACGACATCGCGTACCGCTACATCGACGCGCTCATGGCGCGCGGGTCGTTGCCATCGCTCTCCGCGCTCGAGCGCCCGTACACAGTTGGAGATGTGCGCGCGGCCGCTGACACCGCACTCGCGCGTGGGCCTTCGCGGGCAATGCGCAATTTTCTCGTCACACTCGAAGCGGCTCTACGCAGATACGAGCTTCGGAAACCGGGTGAACCTGCGAGCGACAGTCTTCCGTTTCGCGCAAAAGCAACGTTCGACATTTACGCGACCGGCGAAACATCGGGCAGGCACGAGCTGATGCTCGCCGACGCCAACAGCTACGTCGAGCCGGGATCAGCCGGCTATTTCGTGTTCGGTGCGGGAAATCTCGCCGGATCGGTGAGAGCGATTCTCGACAACACTCTCAATCACGATCCTGATTTCACGGGAAAGAAGGACCGGAAGATCGGCGGCCGCGAGCAGGATGGCTACGTGAGCGGACAATGGAAGTATGCTCAGTTCGCCTTCGGGAGAGTGGGGCGTAACTGGGGACCTCCCGCGCTCGATGGATTGCAGCTGAGCGGTGCTCCGTTCACGTATGATCATCTGTACGCGCGCTTCGGCACAGACAGACTTCACATCTCGAGCGTTATTGCGCGGCTCGAGAATTTCGTCGTCACGCCAGATGGAGCTCAAGCGTCGCGCTACTTCTCGATTCACCGCTTGTCGTACAAGAAAGGGCGATATGAGGGCGCCTTGAGTGAAGGATTCATTTATACGGGCGTCGGCAGAGGACTCGAGTTCAGTCTCCTTAATCCATTCAATGTCTATGCGTTGAGCTGGCGCGACGAACAGCTCGACGGAAATCTCAGCATGGGTTTCGAGAGCTCGTGGAGAGCGGGTCGCTTCGGCACGTACGCAGCACACATTTATCTCGACGATCTTCAGATCGACAAGTGCGACACGACGTGCAAAGAGCCTTCGTCATACGGACTCACTTTTTCCGCCGAAGGATTGCCGCTCAGTGGAGATCAACGATGGTTCGCGAGCTACACGCTCGTATCGAATCTCGCGTACCACACTCCGAACATCGCCGAGCGTTATTCCATTCACGGGATCGGACTCGGCCGCGCTTACAGTGATTACGATGAAATCAAAGTCGGTGCGGATCTCGCTCTCCTGCCGAGGACGCCGCTCAGACTTTATGTAGCGCATCGACGACAGGGAGAGGGAGATTATCGCGCTGACTATCCTCCGGTCGCGAGCTATGCGACCACGCCGGTTTTTCTGAGTGGACTCGTGTGGAGCGTCAATCGTGTTGGATTGAGCGGCGCGTCAGCCGTGAGTCGCGACTTCCAGATCATGGGAGATATAGGAGTGAACAACGTCAAGAATCGCAGACACATTGCAGGGAACGATGTGACTGCGTTCGAGGGGCGAGTCAAAGTTGTTTGGGTGCCCAGATGGCTCATCACCTTTGAATAAGCCACGCTAGATTTGGCTAAGAATGATCGGGCCCTTAGCTCAGCTGGTCAGAGCAGCGGACTCATAATCCGACGGTCGCAGGTTCGAACCCTGCAGGGCCCATGGCACTTGATGCAAATCAGCGTGTATTCAGCGGTTGCACTTTCCTCGCCTCTACGCGCATTGTTAGCTTTGGTGTCCGCCAGAGCGGTCGCGTAGCTCAGCTGGTTAGAGCGCTGGTCTCACATACCAGAGGTCCGGGGTTCGAGTCCCTGCGCGACCATGCACGGATGTACGCGACTGGGAATTTCCTTCTTCAAATCTCTTCCTTTCTAATGAATTCAAATCGACTGCGGTTGCTCTTCTGCTCCGCAATTGTCCTCCTCGCGCCGGCTCTATTGCCCGCGCAGAATCCGTCGCCAACCGAAGCGCAACGGATGCTCCAACAAAATCCAGCGCTCCTCGAGCAGCTTCGACAGCGAATCATGTCGAGCGGGTTGACGCCCGATCAAGTCAGAGCACGCCTTCGAGCCGAGGGATATCCCGAGACCCTGCTCGACCAGTATCTCCAGGGAGGAGACACCGGCGCCCAGTCGGTCTCAGCCGGCACGCCAGAGGACGTCTTCAATGCCATCAGTCAGCTGGGCATCGTCGATACAGTGGAGGCCGAAACGCTACGCTGCGCAGCGGCGCCGGTGACGGACACGACCTTCGCGGCGGGCGACACAAGCCGCGCCGCTGCAGCAGCAAGAGCAGCTGCCAATGCGAGACAAGCTCGCTGCAAAGCCAAACTCGATTCGCTCAACGGAGTTCTTTCGCCCGCTGATAGCGCGAGAGTAAAAGCGGTTCAGGACAGCGGCTTCACGATCTTCGGACTCGCGATGTTCCGTCAGTCAACGACGCTCTTCGATCCAAACCTCAACGGCCCCGTTGACGCGAACTACCGACTTGGCCCTGGCGACAGACTCGTTCTAATTCTCACCGGCGACGTTTCTCAGTCATACACGCTCGACGTGACACGCGAAGGATTCATCGTAGTCCCGCAAGCGGGGACGATCTACGTGAATGGCATCACCCTCGGTCAGCTCGAAGACATTCTCTTCAACAGACTCGGAAGAGTTTATTCAGGAGTGCGACGTGGACCCGGCGCGACGACGCATTTCACGATCAGTCCCGCGAGACTTCGCAGCAATCAGGTATTTGTTGTCGGCGACGTCGTGACTCCGGGGAGTTATCGCATCTCGAGCGCGGGAACAGCACTAACTGCTCTCTACGCGGCGCGTGGACCTTCCGACAACGGCTCGCTTCGCAACATTCAGATAAAACGCAACGGCAAGCTGGTCGACGTGCTCGACGTCTACGACTATCTCGTCAATGGTGACGCCTCGCACGACGCCCGACTGTTGAACGGCGACGTCGTGTTCGTTCCCATCCACGCGAGTCGCGTTCGAGTCATCGGTGAAGTGATTCGCCCGATGACCTATGAGCTCCGCCCGAACGAAACGCTGGCAGATGCAATTCGCTTCGCCGGCGGATTCACGCCGACTGCGTCGCGCACTCGCGTACAGATAGAGCGCATTCAGTCGCCGAATTTTCGCGGCGAAGGTGGCCGTGATCGTATAACGATTGACGTTTCGTCGGCGGCACTCACGAGCGATACCGGCGGGCCGAACGTTCCGCTGCTCGCTGGAGATATCATCAGAGTCTTCAAGATCACCGAGCGCGTTCGCAACCGCGTCGCAATCGCCGGCAACGTATGGCAGTCGGGTTCGTTTGGCCTCACTCCCGGAATGACTGTGTCGCAGGCATTGCACGCCGCCGGAGGAGTGAAGCCCGACACCTATCTTGGACAAATTCTCATCTCGCGACTCAACTCTGATTCGACGCGAACGCAGCTGCATGCGACACTCGCCGATACAACCGGCCGAGTAATAGGTGACATACCTTTGCGCGAAGACGACCAGATCAGAGTGTTCTCCGTTTCTGAATTCCGCCCCACGCGGTACGTCGCAATCACGGGCGCCGTTCGCAACAGCGGTCAGATTCCGTACCACGAAGGCATGACAGTTCGCGATGCGGTACTCCAGGCGGGCGGACTCGAGCAGAGCGCAGACCTGGGAGAAGCGGAAGTCGCGCGACTCCCGACCGACAGAAGGAATGGCGCTACGGCAACAACGTTCCGCGTGGCGCTCGATTCGAGCTACATCTTCGAGCGTGGCCCCGATGGAAAGTATTTCGGTCCACCGGGATTGCCTGCACCGAGTGGCTCTGCGCCTGAAGTCGCACTGAAGCCGTACGACAACGTTCTCATTTTCCGACAGCCGAACTGGGAGCTGCAGCGACAAGCTGTAGTCGCCGGAGAGGTGCGCTTCCCCGGCACTTATTCGCTGACGACCAAGACCGAAAAGATTTCCGATCTCATTCGCCGAGCAGGTGGCCTAACACCTGAAGCATACGCTGATGGAGTGACGTTCTTCCGCACCAATGACAAGGTTGGTCGTATCGGAATTGCGCTTCCCGATATCCTTCGCAATCCAAGCGCGCGCGACAACCTGCAGCTTCAGGACGGCGATTCGATTTTCATCCCGCGATTCAATGCGGTCGTCAACGTGAAAGGCGCCGTGAATTCGCCGGTCGCGGTTACGTACGTTCCCGGGAGATCGCTCGAGTATTACGTGAGCGCAGCGGGCGGCGTTACGCGAAAGGGCGACCTTCGCTACGCGTACGTCACGCAGCCAAACGGAAAAGTCGAATCGACGCGCGGCAAATTTATTTTCCGCGACGATCCTCATCCCCGCCCGGGAAGCACCGTGTTCGTTCCCGAGCGAGATCCGAACGAGCGGCGAGTCGATTACCTCGCGACTTTCGGCACGATAGCGCAGCTTGCGGCCAGCTTTGTAGCTATCGCAATCGCACTCAAGAGGTAACGAGGCGTGCGCATCGCCGAGCAGGAAGCTGCCAGCGACCATCTCACTTTCACGAGGTGGATCGCTGGCATTTTGCTGCGATGGCGAATGGTTGTCGCAACAACTATAGGCGCGTTGTTACTCGGAATCGCCGCAACGATCATCATTCCCCCGGTCTACCGCTCACAAGCCTCGTTCGTAGCGAACAGCTCGAGCAGCTCGAAGCTTCAGGGCGCCAGCGCCGGAAGTTCCGGACTTGGCGGGATCATTTCTCAGCTTGGCGGCACAATGGGAGGCGACCCATCGGAGTCGCCGAACTTTTACGTCGAGCTTCTCGGGAGCCGAGAGCTTCTGACGCGATTGCTGCAGTCGCGATTCCCGAATCCGCGCACGGATACTCCTCGTGACAGTGCGACGCTCTTGACGATTCTCAAGATCAAGAAGTCCGATCCTCAGGCACAGATGGAAGTCGCGGTGAAAAACATGAACAAGGCGATCAGCGCCGGACTCGATCCGAAGACGAACCTCGTTTGGTTTTCGGTTGATGCGCAGTGGGCAGAGCTTGCCTCGCAAATCGCGAATCGTACGATCGACCTGGTGAGCACGTTCAACAAGGAGACACGCGTCTCTCGCGCAAAAGCAAAGCGCACGTTTCTTCAGATGCGACACGATAGTGCGCAGACCGCGCTGCGCGACGCAGAGGAGCGCGAGCGCTTGTTCTACGAGCAGAACCGCGGGATCATCATGGCACCGGGTCTCAAGTTCGAAGAGCAGCGAATCAAACGTGACGTTGACCTCGCGTCAGATCTCTACATCAATCTCGACCGCCAGCTCGAAGTTGCGCGGATAGACGAAATCAATGACGCGGCGCTCATTACCGTAATCGATTCCGCGATCGTTCCGCGAAAAGCGAGGTGGCCACGCTACGGCGTGATGGGAATTACAGCGATTCTCCTCGGCGGCCTTGCAGGTTTGCTTTTGGCGGGAAGCGCAGCCGTTATGGCCGATTGGAAGGAGCGAAATCCCGAGTCGTATCAGGATGTGCGATTGGCGATGAAAACATTTCGACATGAATTAGCGACGGCGGGCCTGCGCAGGGCGAAGCGAACATCGACCCCTCCCCCGATGACGCCAGCGCCGCCGGAAGAAGCCGTTGCCCGAGTACAAAGACCAGTCGCCT
>JBGQKT010000140.1:0-8798 GCA_041499635.1 Gemmatimonadaceae bacterium | reverse complement strand
CGCGTCATACACAGCGGCGACGGATCCAATGATCGCTCACGCATGGCTGGCCGAAATTCTCTTCGTCACTCTTTACCGCCTCGGCGGGCTGCCACTCATCTGTGTTTTTGCCGGGATCGTAGTCGGCACAACGCATGGCGCAATTGCTCTTTGGCTTCGACGCCACGGCGCCGACCCGCGCTGGGCATTCCTCGCCGCGCTGCTCAGCTTGTCACTCGCGTCGACGCACTGGCTCGCGCGACCACACCTTTTTTCGATCGTCGGATCTGCACTTACGCTCTTCCTCCTGGAGTCAGAGCGTCCCCAGCGGCAGCTCCTGTTCATTCCGCTCTTCGCGTTGTGGGCAAACCTTCACGGCGGCTGGCTCTACGCCCTGGCGATGATCGCCATGTACATCGTGGGCGAGCTTGCCGAGGCACTCCTTTCTCCTGAGCGGCGAGAATACTGGCTCGCTCGCGCACGACGCGACGGAGTTGCGTTTGTTCTCGCTTCAGCTTCGACTTTGGCGAATCCCTTCGGATTGGCCCTGCATCGAGAAGTTTTCTCTGCCGTCACGAGCAGCTCGCTCGCGAAAAACATGGCGGAGTTTCTGCCGCCCAATTTTCAGGATGCTGGGCAGTGGCCGTTCCTGCTCGCGATCCTGCTCACGATCGCGCTGCTGTCGATGTCTGTCAGACGAATGCCGCTGCCGTGGTTGTTTGTCGTGATCATGAGCCTGTTCTTCGCTCTGCGATCATTTCGAAACATTGCGCTGTTTGGAGTGACAGCGTGGCCGCTGATTGCGCTTCACACGGCGCACGCTTTCCCGAAGGGCCGACGTCCATTTCCTCTGTTCTCCGAATTCGCCCGAATCGATCCAACTACTCGAGTTGGCTTGTATGCAGTTCCGGTTGCGATTCTGATGCTCGCTTTGGGACTCAATCGAGGCTCGGTTGGTGGGCTGCATCTGATCGCCGACCATTTCGACAACAATACTTTTCCTGTTGTGGCAGTGGATCGCGCGAGAAACGCGGGACTTCCCGGCCGGGTTTTCGACGCGTGGGGCTGGGGCGGTTACATAATGTATGCGTGGCCCGAGGCATCGCTTCACGTCGATCCGCTGAAATTCAACGACACCACGATCAAGACCTATTCGACGATCGAAGATCTGCGTCCCGACTGGCTAAAGGAGCTCGCGAGATGGAAGGTGCAAACCATCATCGTGAATTCGAAGTCGCCGATGGCGAAAGCGCTGGCGACTGCGCCCGGCTGGACACGCTGGTACGGCGACAGCACGGCAGTCGTTTATCGAGTGTCGGCTCCACCATCGACCTGATGCTTATCTTTGACGTTGGATCACATCGCAGAGGAATGCCAACTGAATAACGGTTTTTCTCCCGAGGAGCTTCGGCGCTACAGCAGACAGCTGACTCTTCCTGAGTTTGGAATTGTTGGACAGCGCGCGCTCGCGTCTGCGAAGGTGCTCATCGTCGGCGCCGGAGGACTGGGCTCGCCTGCCGCGCTTTATCTCGCCGCTGCCGGAATCGGAACTCTTGGAGTGGTTGAATTCGACGTTGTAGACGAATCCAATCTTCACCGACAGATACTGTACTCCTCAGCCGATATAGGCAATCCGAAGATCGACGTCGCGCGTGAGCGCATCATTGCCGCGAATCCAAATGTGCGCGTCGATTGTTTCGACTCACGTCTCGCCTCCTCGAATGCGCTCGACATCATGGATGGATTCGACGTTGTGATCGACGCGTCGGACAATTTTCCGACGCGATATCTGGTGAACGACGCGTCTGTGATGCTCGGCATTCCGACGGTTTACGGAAGCATTCACAGATTCGAAGGTCAGCTTTCTGTTTTCGGCGCTGCCGATGGTCCCTGTTATCGCTGTCTATTCAGAGAGCCGCCGCCGGCGGGCGCAGTTCCCAATTGCGCAGAGGCGGGTGTGCTCGGAGTTCTTCCAGGGATCATTGGAACGCTTCAGGCGACTGAAGCAATCAAGCTGATCACCGGCATCGGGGAGCCGCTCATTGGGCGTCTGCTTCTTTTCGATGCGCTTGCAATGAGCTTCCGCACGATCACGCTGCGACGCGATCCGGATTGTCCGAGCTGTGGCGCGAATCGCGTGAAGGAGTTGATCGACTACGAGGTGTTTTGTGGCGTCAGCGGCAATGGCGCGTCGCGAGAGGAGAAGATTCAGTCGATTGCTCCGCAAGAATTAGCGGATCTCCTCCAAAGGGGCGAGGACGTTGACCTGGTAGACGTGCGAGAGGAATACGAATGGAACATCGCGCACATACCCGGGTCTCGTTTGGTTCCTCTCGGCCGCATCGCGGATGAGATCGAGAGCTTCGAGCCCAAGGGAAAAACGATTTTATACTGCAAGTCAGGAGTGAGGAGCATGCACGCTGCAGAACAACTTGTTGCGGCAGGATTGGATAACGTCGTGAATCTCACTGGTGGCATCGCGAGATGGCGCGAAGAAGTAGACGCGTCGATTCCGAAATACTGAACGGCGTGTCCTCGGGCTACCCCGTACAGAATCCACTCAGCCGCTTCAAGCGGCTGTTTGCGCAGGCGGAAAGTATCGATCGCGCGATACTTCCCGAGCCGAACGCAATGTCTCTCGCGACGGTCGGGATGACCGGCAATCCGTCTGTGCGGATAGTTCTAATGAAGGCCGTCGACGAGGACGGCTTCGTTTTCTACACGAATCTCGATGGGCGAAAGGGAAGAGAGCTTAGAACTCGCGCTGCGGCAGCGCTCTGCTTTCACTGGGCGCCGCTCGAAGTTCAGGTTCGCGCGGAAGGGCCGGTGACCCAAGTGAACGACGAAGAGGCAGACGACTATTGGGCGACGCGATCGCGCGAGAGCCAGATTGGCGCATGGGCTTCGATTCAAAGTCAGCCGATAGAGCACGCAGACGATCTCACGAGTCGCGTCGCCGAATATGACGCAAAGTTTGAGGGCGTGCCGGTGCCGCGTCCTCCATTCTGGTCGGGTTTCCGACTCAGGCCTGAAAGGATCGAGTTCTGGAAGAGCAGGCCAGGCCGCCTTCACGAGCGGCATCTCTACACGCGCACTGGTGAGAGCTGGACGATGGAGACGCTATACCCGTAGGACTTTCGAATCCCGAGGGATTTCCCTGGGGATCGAACCGTCCCTCTGCGCGCCAGCGGTTGATCGTTGCGTGTCTCATCGCGATTGTCGCCGCAACTGCCATCTACGCGCACTCGCGCGAGTCAGGCAACGATCGATCTGATTTCAGTCAGGCATTGTTCGGCGCGCGAGCACTTCTTCACGGCGCAAATCCATACGTGCTGGTCGGGCCCACCAGAGTTTATGAGTCACAATGGCCAGTTATGTACCCCGCAACGGCGTACGCTTTTGCGATTCCGTTTGCGGGATTGAGTGATGGCGTCGCCGCGGCTCTATTTGTCGCGGCATCAACGTTTCTACTGGTGTACGGCATGACGGCCGGCACATGGCACCGACTGCCGATGCTGGCATCGATTGCATTTTTGTCGTCGGTGCAGCTGGCCCAGTGGTCGATCGTGATCACCGCGATGCTTTTTCTTCCGGTGCTCGCAGCGCTTGCCGCCGTAAAGCCTCAAGCTGCATTTCCCGTGATTGCATCGTCTCCGAGTAGAGTCGCTCTGACGGCTGCGCTGATCGGCGGATTGGTGTTGCTCGCAGTCAGCATCGCTTTGTTGCCGAGCTGGCCGCTCGAGTGGTGGCGAATCGTACGCGAGACACAGCAGCTCCGTCCGCCGATCATGCGACTTGGCGGTCCGCTGATTCTGCTGGTTCTCCTTCGTTGGCGTCGACCCGAGGCGTGGCTCGTTTTTCTGATGGCCTGCATGCCGCAGAGTTGGGCGTGGTACAACGCGCTCACCCTGCTTGCTATTGCGACGACGTATCGCGAAGCATGCGTGCTCTCGCTCGTGTCGTCTGCCGGTGGTCTCGCGGCCGTATGGTACATCCGGGATTCGTCATCACCGGCATCATATCCCGCGTGGGGCGCAGCGCTCGTTGCCTTCGCGTACTTGCCCGCGACGATCGCAGTATTGCGACGCCCGAATGTTAAAGAGGGCGCACCTTGGAGGAGTAAAGAGATCGAGAGAATGGGCGATTTGAGAGATTGAGAGATTGAGAGATTGAGAGATTGAGCGATTGAGCGATTGAGCGATTGAGAGATTGAGAGATTGGGAGATTGAGAGATTGAGCGATTAGGCGATAGAATGATTGTGAGATTGAGCGAGCATGAGTCAGGGCTTCCGTCCTTTCTGTTTCTGCTCGTCCCAAGTCCTTTCCTTCTTCAGCAGGCCATAGAGCATTCTTCGGACGTTGATTGTCTCGCCAAGTAGAGTTTCGTAATCTTTCTTGCTCATCATCTCGAGGTCGCTTGAGAGTTGCAAGTGACCTTCAACTTCCCACAACGACGCTAGCGCGTAACCAAAAAATCGAGCGCGTTCGCGTGGACTGCGATGAGCATTTCCCTCGACGATGTTGATCGGAACCGACATCGTTGCGCGGATGAGTTGGTCGCGTAGGGTGGCACTCCGCACTCCCCGCATTGTGCGAGTTACTCGATGAGCGTGGACTGTTAGGTCCTCGGCGGCCTGCCAAACTCGAAGCTTTCTGAAATTCGCCATGCCGAAACATTCAGAGCCCGTCACGAAGTGTCATCGCCCTTCTAATTCGCCCATACCCTAATTCGCCCAATCGCCCAATCGCTCAATCGCCCAATCGCTCAATCGCTCAATCTCTAAACCTCTCTACCGCTTTCCGGTACCAATGCCCTAAACTTTGGTAATGACGATGACGCAGAATCCGCCACCGATTGCGGGCGGAGACGAATCTGAATCGTGGACAATCGAGTCCGCGCGAAATCTCTACAACATCGAAGGCTGGGGTATCGGCTACTTCGATATAAACGACGAAGGCCATGTCGTCGTGCGTCCCGACATCGACGAGCCGAATCGCGAGCTCGATCTCTTCGAGCTAGCCAACGATCTCGAGGCGCAAGGAGTCGGACTGCCGCTTCTCCTTCGCTTCTCCGACATTCTTCGCTCGCGCATCGAATCACTGAACGCTCGCTTCGCTCACGCGATCGAGGAGTACGGATACACCGGCGCATACACGACGGTGTATCCGGTGAAGGTGAATCAGCAGCGTCACGTCGTCGAAGAGATTGTCGAGTTCGGAAAAACTTCGAGCGTTGGTCTCGAGTGCGGTAGCAAGCCCGAGCTGCAAGCGGTGCTCGGACTCGCGGAGCACACAGACCATCTCATCGTCTGCAATGGATACAAAGACGAGGAGTTCATGCGCCTCGCGCTCATGGGTCAGAAGCTCGGGCATCAGGTATTCATTGTGATCGAGCAGCTGAGCGAAGTCGACGTGCTCCTCCAGGTGGCGGACGAGCTTGGCGTGAATCCCACAGCGGGCGTTCGCATCAAGCTTCACTCCGAAGGGTCGGGCAGATGGGCGAGAAGCGGCGGAGAGAAATCGAAATTCGGTTTGAGCACGGCGCAGCTGGTGAAACTCGTCGACCGCCTCAAGTCACTCGGCAGACTCGACGTCATCAAGCTCATCCACTTTCACCTCGGCTCCCAGATTACGGACATCCGCTACATCAAAGCGGGTTTGCAGGAGATCGCGCGATACTACGCCGAGCTGCGCGCGATGGGAGTGGACGTGACGCATGTGGACGTCGGCGGCGGACTCGGCGTCGACTACGACGGATCGGGATCGACGTCGCAGGCGAGTGTCAATTATTCGTTGCAGGAATACGCGAACGATGTTGTCTACACACTGTCGGAAGCTTGTCGCGAACAGTCGTTGCCAATGCCGCATATCATCAGCGAATCGGGCCGCGCGCTGACGGCCCATCACGCACTGCTCCTATTGAGTGTCATTGACGTCGAGTCGCAGGCGGATTCTGTCCTGCCGGAGCTCTCGAAGAAGGATCACACGTTTCTACACGAGATGGCTTCGGATTTTCGCGCTGTAAGCAGACGAAGAGTCCGCGAGGTGTATCACGACGCGACCTACGCGAAAGAGCGCGCGCAGGATCTATTCAGCAGTGGAGTGTTGAGCCTTCGAGAGCGTGCGCTCGCGGAACAGATATACCTCGCGATAATCACAGCAGTGTCACGGATCGCGCAGCTCGACCGCGAGGAATATTCCGACATTATCGAAGATCTCGACGCGACACTCACCGACCGCTACTTCTGCAATTTCTCGCTCTTTCAATCATTGCCGGACAGCTGGGCAATCGATCAGCTATTTCCGGTAATGCCTATCCACCGCCTGAATGAGGAGCCTACGCGAAACGGAACGATTCAGGATGTCACGTGCGATTCCGATGGGAAGATCGAACGATTCATCGGCGAGCGAAAACCAAACCCTAGTCTGCCGCTGCATGTCTTCACCGACGGCGAGCAGTACATCATTGGAATTTTTCTGACGGGGGCTTACCAGGAGATTCTCGGCGACCTCCACAACCTGTTTGGTGACACCAATGCCGTACATATCCGACTGTCAGAAAACGGATACGAAGTCGCCGAGCTCGTGCATGGCGATACTGTGACTGAAGTCCTGGCCTACGTACAATTTCGCGCCCAGGACCTCCTCGCGACCTTTCGGCGAAAGGTTGCCGCCGCGACAGGCATCACCCGGCAGGAGTCAAACACGTTCATCGCCGACTACGTGGCTGGGCTGGAAGGATATACCTACTTAGAGGGCGAAGCGGCCCGATAACGCGGCTTGCGTTATGAAACAGTTGAGTAATTTAACAAAATCGATATAGTATGCGTTTCTAAACATACGCTTCTTTGCGGTTCGCCTTCCGGTAACCCGCTGCAAATGATCACGCGCCTCCGATTTCTTTTTCTCTATTTTCTTTTCTGGATTGGCTGCTTCGAGGGTGGCCGCGTCCTGTTCCTCCTTTACCAGTGGAGGAACACTGTCCGTTTAGACTTCTCCCTGATCGCCGGGATATTCCTCCACGGCCTGCAGATGGACATCTCGCTCGTCTGCGCCGTAATGATTATCCCCGTCTGCGTCGTCGCAAGAGCAGGATTTCTTCCTCCGCGCGATACGAAGCGGCTGATCATCGGATACACAGCGGCGGTCCTAGCGATTTCCACTCTTGGCATAGTCGCCGATCTCGAAGTATTCAGCGTCTGGGGATACCGCCTGGATTCGTCTCCGCTCCAATACCTCACGAGCTCGCGTGAAGCATTCGCCTCGGCAGCTGGCTCACCGCTGGCGCTCCTCGCATCGCTGCTCGTTGTCACGTTTGGTCTTGCAATCACTGTTTTTTCAAAAGGACTGGTCCCGTACATCGATACCATGTCCCGGCAGGGGCAGCTCAAATCGGTTTTGCTGGTCGCACTGCTTGCTCCCGGCATAACGATCGGCGCTCGCGGAGGGATCAACAGGCGCATGCACATAAGCCCGGGCAGCGTCTATTTCTCGCAGGACAATTTTGCAAATCAAGCGGCGATCAATCCCGTGTGGAACTTCTTCGCATCGGTGATCAACGGCTCGGGTTCGCCTAGCGTCGAGAAGTTCGCTGACCGAAAAGTCGCCCAGGCGATTGTTGACAGTCTTTTGGCCGAGCCATCATTCCACGACGCTGAGAGTCCGAAGCTCCTCAGTATGCGACCGAAGAAAGTCATTCTCATCTTTTGGGAAAGCCTTACCGGCAAGATCGTCGAGCGGGAGGGAGGACTCCGCGGCATCACTCCGGGCTTCAATCAATTGGCGCAAGAAGGGATTCTCTTCGACCATCTGTATGCGTCTGGATCGCGGACGACGAAGGGTCTCGTCGCGGTGCTGAGCGGACTGCCCTCGCATCCAACGGTCAATCCACTCGAATCGGCCCAGCTTGGAGCCGCGCTACCGAGGATGAGCGTGAACATGGCGAGCGCGGGATATCGCACGGGCTTCTTTTACGGAGGCCCGCTGTCTTTCGACAGCCGAAACCGTTTTCTGCTGCGCGGCCATTACGACGTCATCGTCGAGAAAAAGAATTTCGACCCTGCCGATTGGCAGTCACCGTGGGGCGTGCACGACCCGATCATGCTCGACCGATTGTTCGGTGCGGTGGATACTGCGAGCGCTCCAATGTTTGCAGTATCGTTCACTCTGAGCAGCCACGAGCCGTTCAGGGTCCCCGGTCAGGTTTTTGTCAAGGGGAATGACTCCGAACACCGGTTTCTGAATGCGCAGGCTTATTCAGACCGGGCCATTTTTGCATTCATTCAACGCGCAAAAAAAACGTCGTGGTGGGACAGCACATTGGTCATAATCTTGGCCGATCACGGGAGCCCGTACCCATACCTCGGCTCAGCCCTGGCGTCAGCGTCAGGGCAGTACAGGATCCCGATGCTGTGGTTGGGAGGCGCGCTCGTCGTGCGCGACACTGTAATCCACCGGATCGGATCGCAATCGGACATTCCGAAGGTGCTGTTAGACCAGCTCGGCATCAACAGCAGCGAATACCGGTGGTCGAAGGATTTCCTGAATCCAACGAGTCAACAGTGGGCTTTTTACGCGTTTAGAAATGGGTTTGGATATGTCGATAAATCCGGAGCCTTTGTCTTTGACAACGTTGCGAAAAGAGTCATTCAGAGATTCGGCGCGCCGACGCTCGAGTCGGTAAAGGCTGGGCGCGCGTTTCAGCAAGTGGTGATGCAGTCGTACGTCGATTTGTCCGCTCCTCGCGTGGCAGCCAACGCCGACCGCTGACTTCAAAGCTTGCGAGAGCCGAACGTCAGCCCTTGAAGCGTCTGCCGACT
>JBGQKT010000139.1:0-8802 GCA_041499635.1 Gemmatimonadaceae bacterium | reverse complement strand
GCGGTCGAAGTGTTTCCAATTGCAGTAAGCTTGCTACCGATCCATTTCTCGTATCCGGGTTGCGCGTCGATTACAAACAATCCGTCTGAGAAGAGATAGAGCCTGATCGGAATGACGCTTCCCGGTACATGTTCCGCAGCGAGGGGAAGTACGTAGGTATGGCCGTCTCCAATGAACGCAGCGAGTCGCTGGAACTCGAACAGCATGCGCTCGTCGCTGTAACGTGGAATGTTGCGCGAGAGATCTTGCGCTGCATTCAACAGTGCAGGTGGCAGCGGGTGCGACTTGTAGACGTAATGCTGCTTTCGAAGCTGATCGAGCCAGAAGGTGAGATCCGAATTCCAGCCGGCAACGCGATCGGCTCTCGCAATCAGTTGAGATTTGGTGACCGCTGAATCCTGAGCGCGAGCTGTCGTTGCCGAGGTGAGTAATACGATCACGCCTGCAAGCAGACGCATTCGAGGAATCAGAGACATACGATTGGCCTCTAGCTGGGTTGGAGGGACTAGTGGCCTCTACGACTCACAAAGCAGCCGAAGTTTCAGGACTACCGTTTCAATGGCCGCCCGTGAAGAGCTTCGCGATGGCTAGCCCTGTGTCATACGGCGCTGGATCATCGCGATTGGTCAGCACGACGACTGTCAGCCGCTTCGATGGATCTCGAATGATGACATTCCGAAACCCCGACGTCTCTCCGGAATGCCATAACGTTTCCCCGTTAATGCGCCAGCCGAAGCCGTACTTCACGTCCGGTTTGTCAGTCGCAGTATGTGGAGTGAAGGCAAGTCGGCGCGACTCGTCGCTCAACAATCGCGAGTCGTAAAGCGCGGCATCCCACTTCGCCATGTCATCGATTGACGAATAGATCCCTCCGTCGCCGAGTACGGCGCTAGTAGTGCTCTGGTCCTTTCTAGTCCATGCACCGTCTTTGGTCGTGTAACCAAATGCTCGATTCGATACCGTCGAAATCCCGTTCTCGTATGCGACGGTTTTGTTCATCCCGAGTGGCGCGAAGACGCGGTCGTGAAGAAAAGTCGCGAAGCTTTTTCCCGATGCTCGCTCGACGATTAGGGCGAGCAAGGAATAGCCGCTGTTGCTGTACAGATAATTCGAGCCCGGCCTGAAATACGTGCTGTCCTGTGATTCGAGCAGCCGCAACACATCCGAATCGTGTACCTGCGTCGTCGTTCCTTTTGGAATGAGGTCTTCGTAATCGATGATTCCCGAGGTATGCGTAAGAAGGTTTTGAATGGTGACTGAATCGAGTGCTTTTGGCAGCGATGGGAACCAGGTTCGCACGCGATCGTCGAGCGACAGTTTCTTGTCCTCCCGCAGGAGGAGAATCGCCGCAGCCGTGAACTGCTTCGTCACCGAAGCGAGCCGGTAATTTGTTGCAGGAGTCGCCGACACGCGATCTTCGAGATCGCTCATTCCCCACGAGCGACGGACAACCGGAGTACCATCCTTTACAACGAGTACTGAGGCTCCGGGAACCTGACCATCGTATCGTTTCATCAGAACATCGACTTCATCATTCATTGTGTGATTGTAGCCGCTGGTTGCGCAGCCCGCCGGGGTGAGCGAGAGGCATAGGCACAAGATTGCTTTGGAAGCGGTTGTCACAATCGGCTAATGCCGTTCGAGTGATGCTTCGATGTCCTCGATGAGAACATCAGAACCCTCGAGTCCAATCGACAACCGAACAAGGCCATGCGGAATTCGTTGTGCATCGAGATACGACAGATTGTTTGTGCGAGTAGGCGAAATTACGAGACTCTCGACGCCTCCCCAGCTCACGCCAATTCGAAATCGCTTCAGTCCATCGATGAATCGACGCACGTCATCGAGTTCCCCATTCTTGAGCGCGAAGCTGAACACTCCCGAATAACCGGTCAGAGACTTCGACCGTTCACCGAACGCGGGATGATGTACAGCACTCACTTCAGGACGGCCACGCAAATACTCCGCGACTTTCAACGCGTCGCTCTCGTGCTGTTGCATTCGCACGGGCATCGTGCGCAACCCGCGCAACAAAAGCCATGAGTCGAATGGATGCAGTATCCCGCCATGCAACAGATACGCGCGATAATAAATCTGCTCCATGCGTTCGGCACTCGTGATCACGGCGCCTGCAACGACGTCGCTGTGTCCGCCGATGTATTTCGTTGCTGAGTGTACGACGATGTCAACGCCGTGACTGATGGGTTTTTGAAAGAGCGGTGATGCCCAGCTGTTGTCGATGCAAGTGAGCGCGCCGTGTTCGCGTGCAACATCGGCGATTCCCTCGAGATCGAGTGTGCGAAACAACATCGTTCCCGGGTTCTCGAGCCAGACGAGCTTGGTGTTCGGCATGAGAGCTTTTCGCACATCATCGGGAGTGATGTCGAGCAGCAAAGTGTGCTCGATGCCGAATCGTTTAAGGTGCTTCGCCAGCTGAAGAGTCGGCCCATACGTGTGATTCACAAAGAGGATGTGATCGCCCGCACTCAACAGCCCCATTATCACCGCGCTAACGGCCGCTATACCCGAGCCAAAGGTTTTGCACGCGTCGCCGTGCTCGAGCGCTGCAAGCTTACGCTCCAAAACTTCTACGGTTGGATTCTGTCCTCGCGTATAGACGTAATTGCGACTCTCGGCAGAGTGCGCCGCGACGAAGGCGTCGAAATTTGGAAACGCAAACAGGGACGTCTGCACAATAGGCGTCGCCATTGGCTCGACATCCATCTGGCGAGCGGCCTGGTCCTCGAGGCAAATCCTGACGTCATCGGCGGCGATTGCCATGCGCAAAGCTCCGAGCCTCATGCGCTGGCGTCAATCCACCGAATAAGGGTACAGGCCATGCCGCGTGTTCCCTTATGCAGTGCGGTTCACCGCGTGGGGAACGTCACCCACCGGCGATTGCAAACATCAGCGCAATCACGCACGTACCCTTAGAAGAATCATGAGTCGAACAATTCTCACAATAGCTACGACGTCCGCCGTCCTGACGTTACTCGCTCCCTGCGCGGCAAAGGCGCAGAGCGCTGAGGACGCCGCAATCGGCGCAAGTGCCCCCAAAGCTGCAACCACGGACAGTACACGCCCTCGGCTCAAGGCGATCGAGTACTCCGACGCGTATGGAACGAGGCTCAGGATCCATCGGATCGCGAGCTACGCGATGCTCCCGTTATTCGCTACCGAATACGTACTCGGTGACCGATTGATGCAAATCAATCACGCCGATTGGATAAAGCCTGCACATCTCGTAGTCTCTGGCGGGTTGGGTTTGTTGTTCACGGTGAACACAGTCACCGGAGTCTGGAACCTCGCCGAATCACGCAACGATCCGAGTGGAAGAACGCTTCGATGGATTCACAGCGCCCTCATGCTAGCCTCTGATGCCGGCTTCGCTTACACGGGACTCAAAGCAGGGGAAGCGAAGCAATCGCCCGAGGCACGCACGCGACACAAGAACCAGGCGCTCGTATCCTTTGGCCTCGGTACCGTAGGAACGGTAATAATGTGGGTGGGTAACAAGTAGGACACAGACATGACCGTGCATTTCTTTGCGTCACTTATTCAGCTGTTCGCGCCGTGGCAGGCGCTATATAGCGACTCGAAAGTAGTTTCCGGAGCTGTCACCGCGACGCATCTGCTCGGGTTGTTGTTCGGCGGCGGCCTCGCTGTAGCAGCAGATAGAGCGACGTTGCGTGCGATGTCGAAGCATGCAGATGAGCGACTCCAGGCGCTGCAAAATATCCGGACTACTCACCGACCCGTTCTAATCGCACTGGTCGTGCTCTTCATAAGCGGCCTTGCACAGGCTACTGCTGATCTCAAGACATTTCTTGGGTCGTGGATTTTCTGGGTGAAGCTCGGGCTCGTCGGCCTCCTCGTGCTCAACGGATTTTTCCTCGAGCGCACTGAATCTCGTCTTCGACTATCGCCTTTTGGTGGTGACACCCGGCTCTGGCGAAGACTCAGAACAACTGCTGCGATGAGCATCGCTCTCTGGAGCGCCACGCTCGTCGCCGGAACTCTTCTTCTAAATGCCTGATAACATTGAAACCATAGGGTCGCACGATTGTGCGGCATGCCCGATTGTCGAAAACGGACGACGAAAATTCATCCGTGATTTACTCGTCGGTGCGGTTGGAGTGATGGTCGCTCCGTCGCTGGCTCGAGCTTCAACTATGCTGATCAAAGCCGCGAGGCCGATCGCGACAAAGGGGGAATCAAAAACGTATGCGACTCCCGCGACCGACTCAGTCCAGATCGATCACGACTCGGACGTGATTCTCGTGCGGTGGCAGAATGCGGTGTATGCGTTCAATCTTTCGTGTCCTCACCAGCGTACCGCGCTTCGCTGGGAGGATTCGAATCATCGATTTCAGTGCCCGAAACATCATTCGCAGTACACGCCGACCGGCGAGTTCATCACCGGGCGTGCCACTCGTGGAATGGACCGCCTCGATATAAAGCGAGAGGGAAATGGAGTGGTGGTGAATCTCGACTCGCTGCATCGGCAGGATCAGGATGCAGCGGGCTGGGCCAGTGCAGTTGTCCAACTAACCTGATGAGAGCAGAGCGATGCTGAATAAAACGGAAGCAATCTCGAACACGTGTGCGAGCTGCATGGCATCGCACCGCGATAGTGAAGGAACAGCTGCAATCGGCAGACGTCAGTTCATTTCTGCGAGTGTGCTCGCCGCAGCAGCGGTGGCTCTGGCTGCTTGCTCCGCAAGCAGCAGCAGCAACGATTTCACGGGCCCGACCAACGTCGGCCTCACGCTGAAACTCTCCGACTATGCAACTCTAGCGAGCGTTGGTGGTGTTGCTCTAGTCACCGCAAGCGGATCTCCAATCGCCGTAGTCAGGACGGGCGCGTCGACATTTGTTGCGCTCTCGCGAATCTGTCCGCATCAGGGAAGCACTGTGAATCTCGTGTCGAATGGATTTCTGTGCCCCAATCACGGAGCGAGCTTCACGCTCAACGGAACCTGGACCGGCGGACAGCGCACATCGAACATGAGATCCTACACAACGACATACGATTCGGTTGCGGGAACTATCACGATCGAGTGATAACCTGGTTCGTCCGTGCTACTGGTCCATTCGATGCAGTTGTCTCATGGCTGCAGAGTCACGAGTGAATGGAAGGAGGCGGAAGGATGGAGCTCGATAGGGAAAATCAAATTGCGCTGTTAGTTGGTGCCGCATTCGGTGCGGCCCTCATGTTTGCTTTCGATCCAGCGCGTGGTGCGCGAAGACGCGCACTGGTGCGAGACAAAACGGCGAAGATGCTTCGTCGCGGCGGGCGAGCGATTCACGATCGCGGCGAAGACATTGGGAATCGTCTGACTGGAACTGTCGCGGAGATTCGCGCGAAGAGCTCTCCTCCTCCGCAGAATCATCAGCTCGAGGAGCGAGTGCGTGCTGAGCTGGGCCATAAGGTCGAGCATCCGAAATCCATCGAGGTGATCGTTGACGCCGGCTTCGTCACTCTACGCGGCAACGTATTGCGAGATGAGCTCGAGGATGTGCTGAGTACCGTTCGCGATGTACCGGGCGTGCGCAAAGTTCACAGCGAGATGCAGATTCGGAGCGACCCGGGAGATATTCCGTCGCTACAGCGCTGACTGTCGATCTAACGCCGCTCGCGTTTTTAGCAGAACGAAAGAAATTGCCGAGAGTGCACCAACGCCGGCCATGGCCAGAAATGCGCCGGTGTTGCTGCCAGTTTTGTCTTTGAGAAATCCAATGAGGTAGGGGCCGATGAAACCGCCGGTGCTGCCGAGCGCGCTTATCATCGCGATGCCCACCGCGGCTGCGCTTCCGCTCAGGAACATCGATGGAATAGACCAGAACGCAGGAAGCATCCCGTTCGCTCCGAGCAGCACGATTCCAAGAAACGCGACGCGAAGGATTGGCTGTGTGATCAGCGCGGCGCCCGCGTAGCCGATCGCGATAAGCGACACGTTCACCGCGGCGTGGTAAAAGCGCTCGTTCTTTCGGTCGGAGCTCGCTCCCACAATCAGCATCACGATCATCGAGCAAACTGCGAAGAACGCGGTAAGGAAACCGGTTTGACTATTTGTTATGTGCAGCGTGTCGCGAAATACCGACGGTGACCAGAACGTGTAACCGTAACCCGCAGTCACCATGAGGAAATACGGAAACGTCACCATCCAGAGAATCGGCTGCTTCAATACCTGCAACGCCGACATTCCACGTCGTGCGCTCGAAATCTCCCTGTCGCGGTTCATTCGATTCTCGAGCCAGGTGCGTTGGGATTCGGTGAGCCAATGCGCATCACTTGGCTTGTCGGTCAGATACCAGAGAACGACGATTCCGAGAAGCGCTGAGGGAAGACCTTCGACAAGAAAAAGCCACTGCCAGCCGGCAAGGCCAAGTCTTCCGTCAAGTCCTAGGAGAAATCCGCCAACCACACCACCGAGAACTCCGGAAAGCGGAACGGCAATCATGAATCTTGACGAAGCGCGCCCACGATGAGTCGCGGGAAACCATTCGGTGAGGTAGTAAACGATTCCAGGAAAGAATCCTGCTTCAGCGATTCCGAGGAGAAGGCGAAGTGCGTAGAAGTGAATCGGTGTCCGCACAAACATCATCGCCGCGGCGATGACTCCCCACGTGATCATGATCCGCGCGATCCAGCGTCTCGCGCCAACGCGAACGAGAATGAGATTGCTCGGAATCTCGAAGACCGAGTAGCCGAGAAAAAATATTCCAGCACCCAAGCCGAATGCGGTCGAGCTGAATTGCAGGTCGCGGTTCATCTGCAAACCTGCGAGCGCGACGTTCGTACGATCGAGAAAGTTAAACAGGTAGAGAACGAATAGAAAAGGAATGAGACGAAGAGTTACTCTCCGCATCGTCTCTCGTTCGATTGCCTCCTCTTCCGACATGCGGCTAAGCTAGGCGCATACTCCTTCCTTTACCAACGGGATCACTGTTTCTGCAAAGCGTTCCATTTCCTCGAGCTGCGGGCTGAATTGGAGAAGCAGTAGTCCAACGCCTGCCTCCTCCAACGCGAGAATTTTGTCAGCCACCTGCTCGGCCGTTCCAACGAGGCCTGCTCGAAGACCGCGATTGGAAACCGAGTAATCCTCGAGACTCACCTGTTGATCGAGGCGAGTGTGCGAGATCCAGTCCTGATAATTACCGTAACCCGGTGAACCCGGACTGACGTTAGTGATCCGCGTCAGCTCTCGCTGTGCATCTTCTTCCGTATCACGAACGATTGCGTATGCTGCCATGCCGTAGAGCATCGGGTCGAGTCCGAGCACTTCCCGTCGTTGCTGGATGTCGGCGACTTTGGGAATGACGCGCTCGACCGGATCACCGTGAGTTACGTACGCATCGCAATCACGCGTGATCAGTCGCTTCGCCGCTTCGGATTCGCCTCCGGCGTAAATCGGCGGCCGAGGTTTTCGTACAGGCTTTGGCTCGAGCACTGTCTCGTCGACTTTGTAGTGCTTTCCGGAATGACTGAAGCGGGGCTCAGTCCATGCACCGTTCAGAACCTTGAGCCATTCTTCGGTTCGGGCGTAGCGATCGTCGTGTTCCTCAAAATGGATTCCATAGCGACGCGCTTCGTCAGCCCACCATGACGACACGACGTTCAATGCAAGCCGCCCATTCGAGATCTGATCGATGTTCGCCGCCTGCTTTGCGAGTATGGCCGGCTCATGGAAAGTTGGACGCACTGCCACCATCAACTCGAGTCGTTCTGTAACGGCAGCGAGTGCCGCAGCAGTCGACCATGCATCGAGCGATGGCGCATCGATTCCCTTGATGTCGTTCATGAACAACTCGGCGATCAGCGTGATGTCGTAACCGATTTCCTCGCTGCGCTGGGCGAGCCGCTTCACGTCTGACCAGGTCGCGGCCATTCCCTCATCTTCGACATTCCGAAGCCAGCCCCCAAAAACGGGAAGCCAATAACCGTACCTCATACAGTCACTCCTGCTGCGTCGGCTATAGCGACAGCAATCCCTGCGCGATCGATCAGATAATCAACGAGTCTCTCGAATGGATCGAAGCCGATGACATTGCGTGCATCCGCAACGAAATTCGATAGCGCATTGATGTCGTAGAAGTAGTGACGACCGTCGCGTTGATCGACCATGTACTCGATTCCACCGACATCGAGCTTCACGCGACGAGCGATACTCTCGACCTGTTCGATTATTTCGCGTGGCGGCGTGTAAGGCTCAACGCGCATTCCATTCTTCGGTGCATCAACCGCGCACGCTGACCGAGAGAGAGCAACGCCTTCAGTGGTTTGACATGCGTCTGCAGGGCAGAGGTTGAACGAATCCGCCGCCGGATAAACGTTGATCGCGTAGAGAAATTCTCCGCCCAACGTCTCGACACGGGTGATGTGACCGTCGGTGTAGGGAACGAGCTCCTGCACCAGAGCAACGTGATCGACCCCGAGATTTATCGAGCCGTTTTGCGCGGCACGCTCGAGCTCAGCAGCGGAATCGAATCTCGTGATCCCCGCGCCACTTCCTCCGATGTTCGCCTTGACCACGACAGGGAAGCGCAAGCCGGTCGCCGCTCGCGGAGCCAGTCTCGGATTGTTGATGACGCGACTGGCTGGATAGGGAAGGCTCAGCTCCTCGAGAATATCGAGCTGAAACGCTTTTGAGATCTCCATTGAATACGCTTCAGTTCCATTTACTACTGGAACGCCAAGTCGCTCGAGATGTCGAAGCCACTGAAGAGTATAGAAAGTGGATTCCGCTTCGCTCCTCAGATACGCAGATGGACTCGCACGATTAAACACGAGCGAATAGG
>JBGQKT010000138.1:0-8806 GCA_041499635.1 Gemmatimonadaceae bacterium | reverse complement strand
GCTGGATACAGGTAATCTTCGCCTGATTCATCAATAACTCGTAGCTGCTTGTGTTTCGCGGCTTCGAGGTCTGGGAGGCCTTCATAGGTCTTCCTCGGCTCGAGCGAAACTTCGTAGCCATCGTTTCGAATGCAGAGGACGAGCCTACGCGAGCGCGATGAGCCGCCCTTTGCGACTCGTCGAGATTTACGGCTCATAACGATTGATCTTGAACTCATATCTGCCAATCCCGGTAGCTTCGTACCAGTGAATCTCAAGGGAATGCGTCGCAAGAGTTGTCACCAACAACTCACCGACCTTTTTGCCCAGAGCCGAGCATATTTCGCCATCACGCTAGCCGCGGCGAGTGAGCACAAGACAGCGCCAGCCGCACCGTCCATCCATCCGCCGCGCAACAAGTACATGCTCACGAATCGAGCCGGAGGGCGAAACACAACCGACAACGCTCCGGCGCGCTTCCCTCGCTCGTACCGATCCTCCGCCCACCACTTGCTATAACGATCGAGCTTCTCGAAATAATCATCGAGCGACACATAGGTCGAATGCACGAGCGATTCACTCAGCTCACCAATTTCTCCCTTCACGTCGACATGCTCGTGTACTCTGCTCGCGTTGTAGCTAAGACTCGATCGAAATAGACGAATCGGACGATCGCTCGCCCATCCACCATGCTTTACTTCTCGTCCTAGAAAGAAATTTCGCCGCGGAACGCGAAAGGCTTCCCGACCACCCGGCGACGCAACGACTCGACCAATCTCATCACCAAGCGCCGGCGACCCGCGCTCATCCGCATCAACGACACAAATCCAATCCGACGTCGCACGCGAAATCGCCACATTTCTCTGCGCCCCAATTGTCGTGAATGGATTCGACATCACCGTCGCGCCGGCGCGTCGCGCCAACTCCACGGTCTCATCAGTCGAATCATTCTCGACGACAATTATCTCGCGCGCCCAACGCACGCTCTCGACGCATGCTTCGATGTTCGCGGCCTCATTCCTCGCCGCGATAACAACCGATACCGGGACTGACTCGCTCTCGCTCAACCCGGTTTATCAGTGATGACTAGCCGCCGCATTCACAGCCTGCTGGAAGCCCTCCACCATCGCCTGCTCCGGAAACTCGCGCGCCACCCGCGCACGACCCGCCGCCCCGATCGCCATTCGCGGCTCCTCGTTAGTGAGCAGAGTCACAACCGCGGCTGCAGTCGTCGCCGGATCGTCGGGCGGAATCAAAGTTCCCGTGATGAAATTCGCGACGTACGCTTCAGCGATCGATCCCTCAGGCGCAATCACCGGAACACCAAGCGCCATCAAATCGAGAATTCCATACGCCGCCGTGTCCGCTTCCGCTACAACCCAGCCGAGATCGGCATCACGCATCAATAGCAAATGGTCATCCCGTTCGCCGAGGAAGCTCACGAGATCCAGAACACCAAGTGCCGCCGCTTGCATGCGCAATTCTTCACTATCTGACCCCGCGCCGAAAATCATCAAACGCAAGTAAGGATGACGCGGTGACAACATCGACACAGTTCTGATCGCCGTGGCCGCGCGACCTCGTGAGTGCGGATCGTAAACGCAGATGATGTATCTGATACCGAGCCCTTCCGCCGGCTCGGGATTCGAACCGTCAGTACGCTCAGGGTAGCGCGATACGTCGACGCCCGGCATCGCCACGATCGGCTTCCCACCACGTCGCGGAATCTTCGATGTCGTCGCGGACTTCTCGTCGGCAAACAAATACGCTGTCTTCGTGAGCCAGCCGGCAAATTTTCCGGAGCCCCTCATTTGCAGCTCGCAACCCGCCGGCGACCGTCGAACGATTGCGCCGCGTCGCCCGAGCCAGCAGGCAATCGACGCAACGAGATGCTCGTGCTCAGTCGTTACGAAAACAACGTCTGCATCCCACTGTCGAAATAAATTCTTTAGGCGCCACCCGGCCGCCAGCGACGATCCTTCGCACTTGAACTGCACGACCTCGAAGGGAGCAACCTCGGTTTTTCCCTCGAGATCAGCTCCTGCGATTTTCGAGGCGACCGTAGCCATTCGAGAAACCGACTGTTCGACGCTCGAGTCGGGCTCCGCAAGAAATCGCACCGTGTGTCCTCGCGCAGCGAGTCCGCGAGCGGCGACGGCAAACGCGCGCGCTGTCCCCGAGAATTCTTTTCCGCAGAGAAGAAAGAGGATGTGCACGTTAGACCGCTGATGAAGCGAGAGACGAGTCCATCTCAGGAAGACCTCCGAACTGCATCGAGTACAAACGGTGATAGGCACCGCGCGCTGCAAGCAGCTCCGCGTGCGTTCCGCGCTCGACAATCACTCCGCGCTCGAGAAAAAGAATCTGATCGGCATGAACGATCGTCGACAACCGATGTGCAATCACGAAAACAGTTCTCCCGCGCAATAGTCTATCCACAGCTTCCTGCACCAACCGCTCGGATTCGGTATCCAGCGCCGATGTCGCCTCATCGAGGATCAGAATGGGTGGATCACAGAGCAAGGCTCGTGCAATCGCGAGTCGTTGCCGCTGGCCGCCTGATAAACGGGTTCCGCGCTCGCCCAGAATGGTGTCGTAGCCCTGCGGCAGCTCGGAGATGAACGCGTGCGCATTCGCCGCCTCGGCCGCCGCTCTAATCTGCTCATCAGTGAACCGTCCCTCGGCGCCGTAAGCAATGTTGTTTCGCACCGAATCGTTGAACAAAACGGTGTCCTGACTCACGATTCCGGTTAGTCGGCGAAGCGCCTTCAGCTTTATGCGACTCGTGTCGACTCCATCGAGCGTGATGGTGCCGATCGTCACGGGATAAAATCGAGGAATCAAATCCACTAACGTCGACTTCCCCGCCCCGCTCGGCCCAACCAGCGCGGTGACCTCGCTCTTTCGTGCGACAAAATTTATGCGCGAAAGAACCGGATCTCCGTCGTAGGCGAAGGTCACGTTGTCGAACTTGACCTCTCGCTCGAACGCCGCATGATCGAGCGTGCCCGTGTCCGTTTGCTCTTCAGACGGCGTGTCGAGAACCTCGAACAATCTTTCCGCCGCGGCGAGCGATGATTGCGCTGTTGTCGGCATTTGCGAGAGCTGCTTCAAAGGCTGGAGCAATCGCAGCGCATAAAGAAGGAATGCGATCAAATCCGCTCCCGACATCGCGTTTTCCACGAGCACCTGACGCGCACCAATCCATAGGAGAAGAACCGCCATGCACATTCCGACAATCTCGGTCACCGGCGGCGCGAGGAACGAAAGGCGAGTAAGTCGAACCGTGCTGTTCGCGTAACGATCGCTCGCTTCGCGGAAACGTTTCTCCTCGTACGATTCCGCGCCGAAGGACTTCACAAGACGGATGCCGCTCACGGTTTCCTGAACGACGCTCGTCATCTCGCCGTGCTGGTTGCCGCGTCGCCGATTTCCGGCGCGCAATTTCTTGAGCAACGGCTGAAGCGCCGCCGCGAGCACCGGCAACAACACGAGCGCGAGCAGCGTCATCTTCCACGAGATCAGAAACAGGAACACGATGTAGCTCAGCACGAGTGCCCCGCTTTGCAGGGACTGCGTCACGAGCTGCGTCAGTATCAGTCGCGTCTCGGCAGTGTCTGTGATTACGCGCGAAAGGATCTGACCTGTTTTTGTTCGCTGGAAATACGAGAGTGGTAGCTGCTCGAGGTGCGCGTACAAAGCGTTGCGCAAATCGCGCGTGACATACTCCTGAAGACTGGCGCCTAGTTGGCCCGCGAACCACACGAGGAGATTCTTGGTGATGACGAGCACCAGCACGATGAGGATCACATTGCGAAGCGATCCCATCTTGTCCGCCGGATCGAGCAACAGTCCGACGGTCGCACGCAAAAGTCCGCCGAGTCCGCCGGATTTCAGCGGAATTGGCGGTTGATTGAAGAGTGTGTTGAGAAACGGGATCAGCAGCGCGAGCGAGAACGCGTCGAGTATTGCAGCAGCGACGTTTCCCACGATGGCGCCCGCCATGCGCCACCCGTGCGGCCTGACGAACGGTGCGAGCCGCCGGTAGACGGACATTTACGCCCTTGGCGTCAACAGCGCGAGTGGAAGAATCACTTCCTCGGGCGTCACGCCTCCATGCAGGAATGATCCACGGTAGCGACTTTGATATTCACGCAGCTTCGTCGGATAGACGAAGAAGCAATCGTTCGTCGCGAGCAACGTGTTGCCGCCCAAGCCTCTGCGCGGAAGTCGGAGATCGTCTTCATTGGTGAACAGCAACGCCTGGTCTGGACGCTCTGCGCGAAGATCTTCGCCGAACTTGTATCTGAGATTCGACGTCGCATCGCGTTTTGCAAACACTGTTGCGGGCGTATTGCAGTGAATCGACCCGTGATCGGTCGTGAGCAGCACGGAAATCTTCCGACGCGATGCCTCCTTGAGAACACTGAATAGCGCCGACCTCTGGAACCATTGGCGCGTAATTTGTCTCAGTGCAATTTCGTCGCGCGCAACTTCGTAAAGGATCTGCGACTCGCTGCGTCCGTGTGTCAAAAGATCGACGAAGTTGAACACGAACGCGCTCACTCCTTCCTGGCCGATTGCAGTGCCAAGGTGTCGCTCGAGCTCGTCGGAATTTTGCGCAGTCGAAATTTTCTGGTAGCGAACTGGAGTCGGTCCGCATAGCTCGACTAAATGATTCTCGAGCAGCTCGCGCTCGTGCGCATTGAGCGATTCGTCCTCGCGGTCCATGTTGCCCCACCAATCCGGAAGCCGTGCCGCGATTTCTCCGGGGAAAAGCCCGCTGAACAATGCGTTTCGCGAATACGGAGTCGCTGTGGGAAGAACAGCGAAGTAATGAGTCGTCTCAGTCTCGAAGAACGGCGCAAGCAACGGCTCGAGCACGCGCCACTGATCGAGTCTGAGACAATCGACGACGATGAAAACTGCAGCGCGATCGCGCTGAAGAATCGGTAACAGGAATTCGCTGATCACATCGATCGAAAGCGGCGGCCGATTTCCCTCGAGATCCTTGAGCCATGCCGGATAATTCACCTGCATGTACGCAGCGAATTCGCGGTGCATGTCCGGATACAATCCGCGAAGTGAATCGTACAATCCCGTTTCGCCTGCCGCTGCGAGCTCCACGTCCCAACGCGTCAACTCATCGAAGCGCTCGATCCACCCGCGCCAGTCGAGATTGCGATCGCGCTCGAGCTCGATGGCGCGAAAACGCTCTACGAATCGCCGAGCGATTGCCTGCTGTCGGATGCGCGGCCCCTCGAGAATCTGCGTCACGATGCTCAGCACCTGACGCGGATTGATCGGCTTTACGAGATAGTCTCGAATGTTTGCGCCGATCGCTTCCTTGAGTGTGGCGTCCTCTTCGCTTTTTGTAACCATCACCACCGGAAGATTCGGCGCCAGCTCGCGCACGTCGCGGTACGCCTCGAGGCCGCGCTTGCCCGGCATTTGCTCATCGAGGAGCATGATGTCGAACGGTCGGCGTCGAAGCATTTCGACTGCGTCATCGGCATTAGAGGCCCATTCGACCTCGTAACCTTTGGAGCGCAGAAAGATGCGGTGAGACTCGAGAAGCTCACCTTCGTCGTCCACCCAGAGGATGGATTTTGCTGGTGGTGGCATGGCTTTCGTGAATGTAGCCGGGGGTCTAATGAATGCCTAGATTCGACGGTGTGATTGGTCAGCAGCCTCGCTTTGCGCTTGCAGCGGCGCACTTCCGCTTTCGTGCATTGGCCGCATTCGCGGATCGCGCCGCGCTCGGCGGCGATCGCGAGGTGGCGCTGGCATGTCTAGTGGTGGCACGACTTGCTTCCGGGATGCTCGCGCCGTTCGACATTCAGACGGCTGACGCGAAGTCACGCAGCGCAGCGACGAAACAATGGTTGTCGGCATTGTCGCTACCCAGCTCGATTCGAATCCCGCTGACACACGTCGCAGACGCCGTAGCGACGGGCAACCCTACTGCGACGGGCGCAGCACTCGAGAGAATGCTCGTCGCCGTGTCGCGCAACATCGACGAAGCATCCGCTGGAGAGATAAGGGCAATAGTCGCGGAGCTATCGCCACCGCGACCCGTTAGCGGGTAGCGGGTAGCCGGCGGCGGATATATTTAGAACTATGGCTGGTCACAGCAAGTGGAAGCAGATCAAGCACTACAAAGCCGCGACGGATGCAAAGCGTGGAGCGCAGTTCACCAAGCTCATTCGCGAAATCACGATGGCCGCGAAGCTCGGCGGCGGCGATCCGGCCGGGAATCCGCGTCTTCGCACCGCCATTGAAGCTGCGCGCGCCGCATCGATGCCAAAAGACAACATCGAGCGCGCAGTCAAGAAAGGAACGGGTGAGCTCGAGGGCGTCGAGTACAGCGAGATCACTTACGAAGGCTACGGACCGGGCGGCGTCGCGATTTTGATTTTTTCGCTCACCGACAATGCAAATCGCACAGTCGCTGAGATTCGGCATAAGCTGTCTCGTTTTGGTGGGAACCTCGGCGCAGCCAACTCAGTGTCGTGGATGTTCGAGCGAAAGGGCCAGATCTATCTCGATGCGTCGAAGTACAGCGAGGACGCGGCGCTCGAGGCCGCGCTCGACGCAGGCGCGCAGGATTTCAGCGCGGAAGGCGAGCACTTCGTCATCACCACAGATCCGGCGGACATGCACTCAGTGAAAAGCGCGCTCGAGGCAAAGGGATTCGTCGCGGCCGAGTCGGAGATTGCATCAGTGCCGAAGAACATGGTCCACGTCGAAGGAAAAACTGCCGAGACTCTCGTGAAGCTTCTCGAGGAATTGGAAGAGCTGGACGACGTTCAGAAAGTCGCGGCGAATTGCGAGGTGGAGTTGGAAGCAGCAACGTGACCGCTGCATGATCGTACTCGGGATCGACCCCGGCACGGCGGTCACCGGGTACGGCGTTGTGAAAGGCGATCGCTCACTTCCCGCCAAGCTCATCGAGTGCGGCGTTATTCGAACGCGACCGCGCGACACGCTTCCGCAACGGTTGAAGGAGATTCACGCGGGAGTAATCGAGCTCATCGAGCGCCACCGCCCCGATGCGATGTCAATCGAAGATGTCTTTTACGCGCGCAATGTTCGCACGACTATCGTCCTCGGTCACGCGCGCGGAGTGATTCTCCTCGCGGGCGAGCAGTCGGGCGTCGAGATCTTCGAGTATCCGCCGGCAGAAATAAAAAAAGCGATTGTGGGAACGGGCGGCGCGACGAAGCAGCAGGTTCAATTCATGGTGGCGCGACTTCTTCGGTTGAAGACTGCTCCCGAGCCGGCAGATGCTGCTGATGGAGTTGCTGCAGCGCTCAGTCACGTCATGGCCGCGCGACTTCCAAAAATCTCCGACGAGTTTCCGCTTTTCAACAATCGCAGATGATCTCTCACATCGAGGGAAAACTCATTGTAAAAGACATCGACCGCGTCGAGGTGATGACCGCGGGCGGCGTCGCTTATGAGCTGCTGATTCCGCTCGGAGTTTTTGAAACACTGCCGAAGCAAGGCGAAAGTGTTTCGCTGCACACGTGGCTCGTTGTAAAAGAAGATTCGTGGCAGCTGTTCGGATTTTCGTCGATGTACGAGCGTCGAGTTTTCCAAAAACTTCTGACCGCGAATGGGATTGGTCCGTCGCTCGCCCTCGGAATGCTTTCGTCGTTGTCAGCTGAGCGACTCGTGCGCGCGATTCAGGAGAAAGACATTCCGACATTGCAGGGAGTGCCACGAGTCGGAAGAAAAAAAGCGGAAAGATTGATTCTCGATCTCGCGGATAAGCTCGACGGAATCGGTGGCGATGAGGAGATCGGAGTGCGTCGCCCTGCAGGTGGCGCGTCGGAGGATGCGCTGCGAGCGTTGGTTTCGCTTGGTTACACGAGCAGCGATGCGGAGAAAGGAGTGCGCGCTGCACTCGACGCGGGCGGTGGTGGATTGTCTGCGGCTGAATTGATCAGATCGGCGTTGGCGAAACTCGCAGATAAGTAGCTCTACTTCGTCCAGTCCTGGATTACCAGATCCTCGACTCGGCTGAACTCTCTGGTGTTATTGGTTATTAGCATCGCACCGTTCGCCACGGCGTGCCCTGCAATCAGCATGTCGAGATCTCCAATCTTGCGGCCGGTTGTCTCGAGGCGAGACCGCACTATGCCGTACGCACGAGCGGCTCCCGCGTCAAACGCAAGAATTTCGAGTCCTGATAGAAGCAGGTTGGCGGCTCGCAGATTCTCTTCTACTTGGCTGCTCTTAAGCGCTCCCGAAAAAAGCTCGCCGGCAGTGATCGATGACACGGCGAGCTCATCGTCATCAGCTTCTTTGTATCGCTGATGCAGCAGTGGAGAGCGTCCTCTTAACAGATCGATGCAGACATTTGTGTCGAGGACTTTCACTTGAAGAGTTCGTCGAGTTCAGGACGCTCTTGCGGAGGCCCCTGATCGCGGTCGGGGAAGTCGGGCGCCGATCCAAAGGCGGCGAGAAATCTTTCCATTCGATCATCCTTTGGCATCAGCACGACTCTGTCACCGTCCTTCATAGCGAATACGTGGTCACCCTTGAATCGAAACTCCTTGGGGAGACGAACGGCTTGGCTTCGACCGTTCATGAATAGCGACGCTCGTTTGAGTCGCGAGTCTCGGTTCGGCAAAGCAGCCAGATCGATTTCGCGAGCCTTCGCTCGGCCTTTGCCGGTCGATTTACGCACCTTTCGCTTTCTTTCCACTCCTACTCCAGTGATATATACCATAATATATGCGATTTTTTGAGTTTAAAACAAGTTCCTTGATCCTAAACAACGCGGTATCTTCTGCGTGATCATTCCAACTCACACATGATC
>JBGQKT010000137.1:0-8880 GCA_041499635.1 Gemmatimonadaceae bacterium | reverse complement strand
GTCCCGGATCGGGCTGCGCAAATGGCGGATGCACTTGCCGTCTGTGCCCCTTCCCTGTCGCATCGGTCATCTGATCAGCTCTCCCAGCTGTGTTTTCCAACGAGTGGCACGAACCGCACCGGAGCTATGTCTTTTTGCTCGAGCTCATCGCCTCTTCGTGTGAACAGGTGCAGAGTCTGTTCCTCACGTCCACCGAGCGGAATGAGAAGTCGACCGCCATCAGCAAGCTGCTCGACGTACGCAGGAGGAATTTCCGGCGCCGCCGCGCCGACGAGAATCGCGTCATACGGAGCGAATTGCGACCAGCCGAGCGTTCCGTCTCCAAGCATGAACGAAACGTTGCTCGCGCCAACCTGGCGAAGAATATCTCTCGCGCGCTCGAGCAACTGCGCGATTCGCTCAATGCTGAACACCTGCGATGCAAGCTTCGACAACAATGCGGTCTGATATCCCGAGCCAGTTCCGATTTCCAAAACCTTCTCCTTGCCAGTCAATTCAAGCACCTCGAGATATCGAGCATGGATTGAAGGTTGTGATATCGTTTGTCCGCTTCCGATTGGCAGAGCCGAATCTTCATACGCGCGATGCCGCACAGCAGTTGGCACGAACAAATGCCTCGGCACCTCGTCGATCGCGTGCAGAACCGCGAGGTCGTGAATTCCCTGGTCTTGAAGTAACGAAACCAGTCGCCGTCTTGCCCCTCGATACTCCTGTGTCTCTATGGCTCCTGCCACCAGGTCTCCGGAGAGTCAAGCATCGCGTGGTGCGTGACGTCGAGATGCAGCGGCGTCACCGAAATGTATCCTTCTTCGACTGCGCGGAAATCCGAATCCGCCATGCCTGACCATTCGATCGATCCGCCGCCAATCCAATAGATCGGCCGGCCCCAAGGATCGTGCATTCGCTTGATCGAGTCCGAGTACACGCGACGACCAAGACGCGTGAGCTTCATTCCTTTTATTTGGTCTCCGCTCACAGGAGGAAGATTCACATTGAGAAGCGTGTTTGGCGGAAATGCTCGAAGACTGAGCAAATGCTTGAGCAGTGCCGTGAGCGGCTCGATCTGCTTGTCGAGCATACTGACATCTGCGCGAAGATCGCCGCCGGCAAATGATATCGCGATCGATGGTATTCCAATGGAGATTCCTTCCATCGCCGCGGCGACAGTCCCAGAGTAAAGAACGTCCTCGCCCATGTTCTGGCCGTGATTGATTCCGCTGATCACGAAATCCGGACGCTCCTCCATCAACGCCTCGACTGCCAGCATAACGCAATCAGTTGGCGTTCCATCTACCTGCCATCTTCGCTCACCGAGCAGAATTGGCCGCACGGGATGATGCAATGTGAGCGAGTGACTCGTCGCGCTCTGCTCCCGATCCGGAGCGACAACCGTCACTTCGCCGAGTGGCTCGACAGCCGTGACGAGACACGCCAGTCCATGCGCGAGTATTCCATCGTCGTTTGTGAGCAAAACACGTGTCATGCTACGCCCGCTCCGGAGATTGGACGTCTGATTGCCTTATGAAATGCTCCGCGCCGATGCTTCCACAAAACACCGATCACAAGGATCGCGTCGCGAAATTCGCGGAAATAGCTCGGCGGTCCGTATATCGTAGAGATTGGAACGTTGGTTATGGTGAATCCAGCGTGTGCAGCACGAATGATGAAGTCTGTCTCGAATTCATATCGATCGCCCTCAGCGTGAACCTCCTCGAGCACCTCGCGGCGAATTGCGCGATATCCTGATTGGCTATCGCGAACGGCACCACCCGATACGAGCCGAGTCGCGGACGTCGACAACCAATTGGCGATTCGCCGATGCCGCGGTACTTGTTCCTGGGAAAGATCTCGCGTTCCGATGGCGATGTGGTACTCGTCGAGTGCCGCTAGTAATGACTGAGCGAACGCCGGATCGTGCTGGCCATCCGAGTCTATCGTCAGAACAGCGCGGCAATCGGTCTCCAGCACCGCCTTGAATCCCTCGCGCAATGCTTCGCCCTTTCCGCGATTCTCAGAAAATTCAATCGTGCGGTCGCAAATAAAACGAAGCAACGCCCCAGTCCCATCCCTCGAGCCGTCGTTGACGCCGATGATTCGCGCGTTCGGCAGCGCCTCGCGCAGACCTCTGACGACAGCGCCAACCGTCGACTCGGCATTGTACGCCGGAAGAACGACAATCACGGGCTCGATCATTCTTCTTCTGCTTCTCCGTCTATCGCTGCGAGAATCGCTTTGAGATCCGTCTCCATCGATTCCACGGTCTGCGTATCGAGCGCAGCGCGTGCGGCACTCCGCAGCTCACCGCTTTTTCGGTACTCGTCGATCTTCTGTCGCGCTCCATCGATGGTGTATTTCTCGGTGTAGAGCAGTTGTCGCACGAGCATGATCAGCTCGATTTCCCTGCGCTGATAGACTCTGTTCCCCGACCTGTTCTTCGCGGGATGCAGAAAGCGAAACTGACTCTCCCAGTACCGCAGAACATGCGGCTTGAGGTCAGTGAGAGTGCAAACGTCGCCCATCGAGAAGAATTCGCGCACCGGTTCTGTCGGGCTCATCAGTCGGTCTCCGATCTCAGCTCGCGCGACATCAATGCTCCGATCGCATCGCGCGGCGGGTGATTGTCGAACAGCACTCGATATACCGCATCCACAATTGGCATCTCGACATCCTCTCGTTTCGCCAGCGCCTGTGCGCTCCGCGTCGTCACCACTCCTTCTGCAACTGTCTCTCGTCCGGCCAGCACTTCCTCCAGCGAACTGCCGCGCCCGACTTCCACTCCGACACTGCGATTTCGACTCAGCGACCCTGTGCAGGTGAGAACCAGATCCCCAAGGCCGGCGAGACCGGCGAGTGTGGTCGCCTCCGCACCGAGTCTCGTACCAAGCCGCGTCATCTCCGCCAATCCGCGGGTGATAAGCGCTGCTCTCGCATTGAATCCAAGTCCCAATCCTTCCGCGATTCCTGTCGCGACCGCCATGACATTTTTGAGCGCTCCGCCAATTTCGACCCCGATTACGTCGGCATGCGTGTAGGTCCGAAAATGCGCCGAGCTGAACGTGTCCTGTGCGAACCTCGCCGCCGCCGCGTCAGTCGATGCCACCACTACTGCGGTCGGTTGACGATTCACGACTTCAGTTGCGAAGCTCGGGCCCGAAAGCGCAACAACTGTCGAGCCCGGCACCTCAGAGGATACGACATCAGTCATGAGCGCGAGCGAATTCTCCTCGATTCCTTTCGCAGCTACTACGACGGGCACGCTTGAATCGAACGATTCTTTCGCTGCGCGAATGATGGAGCGCATCACCTGGGATGGCGTGACAACGGTGATCAGCTCTGCACCCTCGAGTGATTCTGCAACATCGGCGCAGGCAGTAACGCGCGGATCCAGCTTGTTTCCCTTAAGAAATCGACGGTTCTCATGCAACCTGTTGATTGCTTCGACGACATCCCACTCGTACGCCCATATCCTCACTTCGTGGCCGTTGCGCGCCAGGAGATCGGCGAGTGCAGTGCCCCACGCTCCCGCGCCGATCACAGCGCATCGCGTCACTGCGCACTCGCTTCTGCTTTGCGCCCGATGCGCGGCTCTTCGCCGCGGCGCAGACGACGGATATTCGAGCGATGTGTCCAGATCACCAACGCGAGCACCGCCAGGCTCATCATGAACAATGGCGATTGCGGGCCGGCCGAGACGAGGATTGCAATCGGAAGTGTGACTGCCGCCGAAAGAGATGCGACGCTCGATATTCGTACAATTCCAAGAACGATGATGAAAACCGCCGCAGAGATTATGGTGGGAAGCCACGCCAATCCGAGAAATGCTCCGCCGGCGGTGGCGACTCCCTTCCCTCCACCTTTGCCGAGAAGAAAAATCGGTCTGATGTGACCAAGCACTGCGGCGAATCCGAATACGATCGCCCAGAGCTCAGGGTTGGGCGAATCGATTCTTGGCGGAAGCAGCAGAACAGGGAGCAATCCCTTGAGTGTGTCGCCGATGTAAACCAGCACACCGATCCGCGGCCCGAGAACTCTTACTGCGTTGCTCGCCCCGAGATTACCGGAGCCGTGCTTTCTCAAATCGACGCCGCGCGCTTTGCCCGCGAGGTAGGCAAAGGGTATCGAGCCGGCGAGATACGAAATCAAAACGCCGAGTAGTGGGTGCACCTACGCCGATTTCCTCCGCATCACCACGCGCAGAGGACTGCCGGTAAATCCCCACGCTTCGCGAAAGCCATTGTGGAGATACCGGATGTAATGCTCCTGAACGAGATCTGGATTGTTTCCGAACACGGCGATCGTCGGAGGAGCAGTCTCGACTTGCGTTGCGTAATTGAGCTTTACTTCGCGTCCCGCTGCCTGCGGCGGCTGTCGTCGCGAAACCAACGCTTCGAGCGTCGTGTTCACTTGCGATGTTGTGATTCGCTTTTTCCGCTCTGCGTCAACGTCGACGATGAGGTTCAGCAGTCTCGTGACACGTTGTCCCGTGAGCGCGGACAGAAAAACGAACGGGACGAATTTGAAGAATGGCGCTTTCTCCTCGCATTCTTTCTGAAACTTGTGCGCAGAATTCGTCTCTTTCTCTGCGATGTCCCACTTGTTCACCGCGATGATCAAGCCGCGCCCGGTTTCCCAGGCGAGCGCCGCAATCTTCAGGTCCTGATTGTGAAGTCCTTCAGTCGCATCGATGACGAGGATGCAAATGTCGGCTCGATCGATTGCGCGTCGCGAGCGAAGCGCCGAGTAGAACTCGATTCCATCGTCGACCCTGGATTGGCGGCGCAGTCCCGCAGTGTCGATGAAGATTATCGAGCGACCGTGAAAATTGAGCGGCGTGTCGATCGCGTCACGCGTAGTGCCCGCAGTTTCTGAGACGACAAGTCGTTCCTCGCCGAGCAATTTGTTGACGAGCGACGATTTGCCGACGTTCGGACGGCCGATGACTGCAACGCGGAGTGCATCCTGCTCTTCAGGTGCGCTTTCGGGAATCTTTTCTACGATCAGATCGAGAAGATCGCCCGAGTTTTTTCCATTAACCGCGGAAACGGGGAGTGGATCGCCGGCGCCGAGGGAGTAAAACTCGTAGTAGTCGGTGCTCTGTGGATCGTCGACTTTGTTCGCAACAAGGAGCCACGGCTTTCGTGATTCGCGAAGCATGTCGAGTACGCGAGAGTCGCTTGGATGCAACCCTGCCTTCGCGTCAACGACCATCAGTAGCAAATCCGCCTCGGCGATTGCTTCCATCACTTGCCGGCGAATTTCGAGATCCATCGGTACGCGCGGATCGTCGGCAATACCGCCGGTGTCGACGAGCCAGAATTTCTGCCCGTTCCATTCTGCCATTGCGAAGTGGCGATCCCGTGTCGTGCCTGCTTCCTCGCTCACGATAGCGCTGTGATCGCCGACGATGCGATTGAAAAGAGCAGATTTGCCGACGTTGGGACGTCCGACTATCGCGATGACTGGAGCGTTGAGAGTGCTCATGCTGCTACCGCCTCAGCTTCGGACGCGAAGAAGTCTATGAAATCGTACGAGGGGAAAACCGGTAGTGGCAGTGATGCGCGGAGATCATCGAAGGCGACATCGTCGAGAAAAATGCGATCGTCGTTGAGAGTCTCCGCCGGGATCAGCGCCATTGTGAGATCGTGTCGATCCGCCAGCACTCGGCGTATGTCTGCGCCGACGAGAAGGCCGGCGGTCGTGATGGTGGGACCAAACAGCGAGCTCTCGGCGACGATCAACTCGAACTCTGCGCCGGTCGCATCATGCAATGCATCGAGAAGCGGGGGCATCAGCGCAGCCATCGCCTTCCCTGTCACGACTGCAATGCGGCTACCATCCATCCTTGGCAAATCTTCAAGCCCGTCTGCAACTCGGGATCGCAGCGATGCAACGGAGCCAATCCCATTCTCGATTTGCGAGAAATCTCCGTAATGCTCCGCCGGCGGAAGGTCGCGACCGGCGAGCAAATACAGCTCGTCGGAACCGTAAACCCAGTTCTCGCCGCGCTCTTTCAAGGCGCGGTCGCTCCAGCGTGCGACATCGTCAAGGAGGTTTCCAGCTGCGACCGCGTCCATCGACTTCCCTGTGTAGAGATGTGAGAACTGAGTGAGTCCGACGGGAACGACTGCAGTCGACAAGACTGCATCGCCGAGGTTCCAAAGATCCTGCAGCGATTCCTCGAGGACTTCGCCGTCGTTCAATCCAGGCACCACAACCATCTGACAGTGAAATCGGATTCCGCCCTCGGCCAGTCGAGACAGCTGCTCGACGATGTTCGGTACGCGCGGATTGTTCAGCAGAACTTTGCGCGCTTCCCAGTTGGTGGCGTGGACAGAGACGTACAGCGGGGAGAGACGGTACTCCAATATTCGAGCGATGTCTTTTTCCTTGACGTTTGAAAGGGTCGCGAAATTCCCATAGGTGAATGACAGCCGGTAATCGTCGTCGCGGATGTAGAGATTTCGGCGAAGACCAGTCGGCAATCCTTCGATGAAACAGAATTCACACCGGTTGGCGCAGCGTCTGACGTTGGGGGGCTCGAGCGTCACGCCGAGCTGTTCGCCCTCCGGACGCGAGATCTCGTAGACTATTTCCTCGCCGTCGGGCTGCCGCGCTTCGACAATCAGCTCGTCGTCGGCGGCGAGAAATTCCCAGTCAAGGAAATCATGCAGGTCTCGGCCGTTGACCGAGATCAACTCGGTTCCAGCGGCGATTCCAAGCTCTTCAGCGATGCTGTCCGGGAGGACTCGGGCGACTCTTACCATACCTCAAGTAATTTAGAGCCAAAGCCGCCGAAAACAAGAAATAGCCTAAAGTTAGCTCATGCCACAGGTGAGGTCGCCGCCAGCGACTCGAGGAGCCTCTTAGCCTGAGCGGCGTTGAATCCGGGCACCTTTGCGATGGCTTCTTCGGTCGCCTCTCGCACTCCCTGAATGCTTCCGAATTCCTGCAAAAGTCGGCGCCGCTTGACCGGTCCGATGCCGGGGATTTTGAGGAGCTCCGACGTCACGGTTCGCATCGTTCGCCTTTTTCGATTGTAAGTCACGGCGAACCGATGGGCCTCGTCGCGAATCTGTTGAAGCAGCCGAAGGGCGGTCGAGCGTCGCGACATTCGAATCGGCTCCTCTCGGCCCCACACGAAAACTTCCTCTTCGCGTTTCGCAAGGCTCACCAATGGTCGATCGTCGAGACCAAGCGCTGCAAGCGCTTCGTGGGCCGCGGAGAGCTGTCCCTTCCCTCCATCGATCACGATCAGATCAGGCAACGGCTTCTCTTCCGTCTGCCGGCGCTGGAAATAACGGCTCACGACTTCGTGCATCGATGCGAAGTCGTCAGAGCCTTCGACAGTCTTCACGCGAAATTTTCTGTACTCACCTCGCCGAGCACGACCGTTCTCGAACCAAACGCCGGCACCGACCGTGTCAGTTCCCTGAGTGGTCGAGATGTCGAAGCAGACCATCGTGCGTGGCAAGCGCTGCAGACCAAGCTCCCGTCCCAGCTCGTATACGGGATCGCCTGCTGTTGTCGCGCCTTCCGTCGACGCCGCTCGCAATTCCTCGAGTAGGTGCCGAGCATTTTTCTGCGCGAGGTCGAGCATCTCTCGGCGTGAGCCGCGCTGTGGAATGTGAATTTTCGTCTGCGGCAATGTTTGCTCGAGCAGCTCTCGATCGTCGAAATCGAACGGCACTAGCAGCTGCTTAGCTCTTTCGCGAAGCGCGACGTAGCTCCCGGCGAGATATGCGGAGAGAATCGCGGAATCCTCTTCGCCCTCGACGTTGACGAGAAATCGGTGCTCGCGTGAAAGCATCTTGCCCCCCCGAATGCGAAGCAGAACCGCGCACGCGTCATCGCCATCGCGTGCAAATCCAATGACGTCGCGGTCGCCGCCTTCGACTTCGAGCACGACAGTCGGCTCCTCCATCTGCTCGAGATGTCGAAGCGCATTACGAAGCTCAGCCGCGCGCTCGTAATCGAGCGAGCTCGACGCGGATTCCATCTGCTCTTTGACGTGACGCATCACTTCGTCAGGCCTGCCCTCGAGAAAAAGCACCACCTGATCGATCATCGCCCGGTATTCCATCTGACTCTGCGCGAGAATGCACGGCGCCTTGCAGCGATGGATGTAGTAATCGAGGCACGGCCGCTCGGGCATCTCTCGCGGCATGTCGTAGTTGCACGAGCGCACAGTGAAGATCCGCTTCACGACATTGAGCGCTCGACGCATTGCTCCGACGTCAGTGTACGGTCCGAAGTATCGCGCGCCATCGTTCATCATGCGGCGTGTGACATACACGCGCGGAAATGCTTCCTGAACCGTGACCTTGATATACGGATACGACTTGTCGTCGCGAAGCGAGATGTTGAACCGCGGCTTGTACTCCTTGATGAGATTCGCCTCGAGAATCAGCGCATGCGCCTCGCTAGGCACGACGATTGTCTCGACGTCGGCAATTTTGGCAACGAGGTGGCGAGTTTTTGGATTGTCCTGGTCGGCACCGAAATAGCTCCGCACGCGGGAGCGGAGACTTTTTGCTTTCCCGACATAGAGAACATCCCCCTCGCCGTTTTTCCAGAGATAGACTCCGGGCCCGTCGGGGAGATGAGGAAGTTTGGAAGCTACTTTATTGGGGACAACAAGCATTTCTAATTATACCAAGCCGGGCAAATCAGGTTACGCTTCGCCCTGCTAGCGCCGACGAATGCGTGCCATAAGGGAAGTTGCTTCGGGTATCCGCATGAGTGTTGCGACGAGAAGGAAGCTAAAGCCGTACGCAGCGAGGATCACCACGCCGACGATAACTCTATGCGAGCTCGCGAGACCAAGCTTCAGTCCCCAAGCGATCGCTGCGCTCAAGAATGCCGCAAGCCATAACCTCACGG
>JBGQKT010000136.1:0-8912 GCA_041499635.1 Gemmatimonadaceae bacterium | reverse complement strand
CCTTCGGACGCACCCGTTCTGAAACCCGAATTGCCGACTCCGAACGGATGAGTGATCAAGGCCTGAACCAGTCCTGCCTGAAAGTGGTTTCCCCGGCGCAGCGTATTCACGACGCCGCCGGTGTTGTCCGCGCCGCTTCGGCGCGCTGTCTCCAGCGTCTTGAGCAAGTAGTCGCTTGGATAAAGTGAATGCGCGTCGAGGCGCAGCAGATACTTTCCGTGCGACAGCGAGATGCCGAGGTTCAGCGCCGACGACTGTGTTCGATTCGCATTATCAATGCGTAGAATTGACGGATGCGTTCCAGCGAACTCGTCGATGATTTCACGTGTGCCGTCGGTCGACATTCCGTCGATGACAAGAATCTCAGTCGTCGTATCGTCCGGTTTCTCGAACGCGATTACGGATTCGAGGCAGGCGCGAATGAAATCGCGCTCCTGGAAACAGGGGATGACAATTGTCACGAGGTCCATGTGTTCGCCGTCGTAGCGCGTAGGGTTATGCTCGCGAATCATACGCGTATGATCGATGTCAGCCAAGCGGCGGTGAAGTCCGTTGCTCGCGGCGCGAGAGTCAATAGTTTCACCTCATGTCACGCCATCCAGTAGACATTGAGTTCTCCGTCGTTAGCGGAGCAAGAGAGGATTTGCTCTTCGATTGTCTCGCGTCGCTATACGAAGTCATGCGGGGCTCGACGTACTCATGGGCTATTACGGCGACATGCAATTCGCCGGGAACCAAACTCGCTGAGCGACTTCACGCGAGGTTTCCAACAATTCAAACAGTCGAGAACGCAGTGGCGCGAGGATTCGCCGCGAATCACAACACTGTCTTGAATTCTTCTACGGCGCGTTACGTGTGGCTGCTCAATGACGATCTGATAATTCTTCCAGATACCATCGATCGCATCACTGACTATATGGATGCGGCAGGAAATGAGCGTGTCGCTGCGGTGAGTCCAAAACTGCTCAATCCAGATCGAACGCTGCAGCCGTCGACGTACAGTTTTCCAACGATGCCTCAGATCATGCTCGCTCATTCCGGACTGAGAGAGCGTGGCTTCACTCAATGTGTTTTGCGCGCCGCCTCTCCTATTCTTCGCCCGCGAAAGGGATCATCGCGCTTCTGGTCGCACGATGAAACTATAGACGTCGACACTTTTCGCGGCGCGTGCGTCGCGGTTCGCATGTCCGCAGTTCGCGACGTCGGACTCATGATCGACGTCTCACAAGTTGGCGCTGAGGAAACGGAATGGCATCGCCGCTTTCACGAGCACGGCTGGAGAGTCGTTTTCTTCGCCGACGCGAGCGTTATCCACCATGGGAGCCAGACAGTCGGCGATGGTGCGCTTTATCCTGAATACCTGAAGGGCGCATTGAATTATTTCCGCCTGCATCGGCCTGCGGCATCAGTCGGGATTTTTTCTGCGGCACTGATCTCGATGTATTCCGCGCGACTCGTATCAGCGCGAATTCGTGGAGACAGTAGAGGCGCCGAAATCGCTCGGCAATATCTTCGCGTAGTTCGAAATGCGATGAGTCTTCCGCGGCGCTCTCCCTAAAGGGTTCTTGTCGCGCGCCTGCGCAGTCGTGGCAATGTGGATACCGCCTTGCGGAATCGCGCGCTCTCGGGATCTGGGCGCTCGAGCCTCCGCCGGGTCAATTCCGTCAGGAGAACCCCCAGAGAAAAAACGACAAGGCTGACAACGGCCGCGATGGCCATCTTGAGCACAATGTGCTTCCGTACTTTTGGAAGTTCCTTCGGAAGAGGATCTTGAACTACAACGGTTGGGGTCGCCTCGAGCTCATGAGCGTAAGCTGCTTCGCGATCCGTAGCCGCTTGAGTGTACACATCCTCAGCGAAACGTATCTCACGCCGTAGTCGCTCGAGTTCCAGTCCCGCCGCGGAAAAAGCAGGGGTCGCCCGATTCTGGTCATTGAATTGGCGGAGGCGCTCCTCTGCGCTCGAAAGCGCAGCTGCCGCATTTTGTACGCGGGCCTCCTGAGCAATTCGAAGCTGTTGCGCCTGTGCTCTTGATGTTCGCACGAATATCTGACTCGCGCTGTCTACGACTCGCTGCGCGATAAGCCGGGCGAGAGCGCTGTCCGGATGCTGAATGGCCACATTGATCGTGCCTGTTTCCTTGTTGGTGGCCGTGGTCAATAGCTTGGTCAATTGCTTCGCGACCTGCTGAGCGTCGTTGCCGTCGTACCTTTTACCGAGTACGCCGTCGATAATTCTCTCTTGTCCCCCCGACTTGATCTGCGAGAATCCCACGCCGGAGAGAACCGCACGGGATTCGATTAGCTCGACCATCCGCGCTGGGGTCAGCTGATACCCCGTTTGAAGCGTTGCTCCGGCAAGCGCGGCAATCCCGCCGAGGGCTGATGACGACCGACTGTTCACGACAGGTGTCAACGAGAGCGCCGCTTCATATTTACGAGGCATCACGAAGGCGATTACGCCGACCGCGAGCGTCAGCATGATCACGCCGAGGATTATTCGGCGCCGCCGCTCGATCAGCGGCGTGAGCAATGCCAGGGCGTCTACTCCCTCTTCGATGTAGCTGTCGTTCAGTTGAGCGGTCACGTCATTTCCTCAGGCGGGCGAAGCGGAACGCGGGCCGCGCCAAATCCGAATCAGCAGCATGATTAGCCCGATGGCCAATACTGTAGCTGTGAGACTGTTGTATATCCAGAACCATGTTACCGGCGTCCAGAAGATTGTCACGTATGCGATGAGGAGTAACGGCATGGCGCTCCATCGGCCCGCCGCGACCAGTCGGAATCCTAAGCCGCCGACGAATCCGAGCGCGCCGAGGATCGCGAGCGCTCCTGGAATCGTGAAATCCTGGATTAGCGGACGAAAGCCAGTGTAAATGTTACTCGTATCGCCCACGGCCAGGTCGATCAGGGTTTCAAAGATTCCAGGAATGCGACGACCGAAGCCCAGCAATTCAAGGGGGCCGGCGAATGTGTATGTCCCGAGCGTAGGCGAGAACGCAGCGTTGCCGTACTCGGACAACCACTGCGAAAACACGGTCATATGTCCGAACGCAGAGGTCGCAAGCTTTACGTACACGATGTTCAACATCGTCACGTCGGTACTTGCGAGTCGCGCCAGACCGACAGCGAGGAAGAAAACCGCCATGATTGCCAATGCGCCGGCTGCTGCTATGAGATGTGATCGCGTGAAGACTGCGAGTTTTCCAAGACGCAGCCGGCTCGCGAAGTAAGTGGACAGCCACAGTATCATCGCAAACAGAACGGCTGCTTTTGCCGACTGGAGAATTGTTACGGCAACTGCCGGAAGAAACGAAACTCCTCCCAGAAGGCGGTAACTCAAACGCCGTCGCGTAGCGAAAAGGACGCCCCCCGCCGCCGGAGCGAGATAGACAAACGGCAACAGTGCCTGACTCAGAGGAGGCGCAGTAGCCGCTCCGGTTTCCGCGTATTTCGCGAAGTACGTCTGATTCGAGACTATCACCAGCTTCTCGATGTCGAATACATCAGCGAAGGAGATGCCAGGCGTTCCCGCGATGAACGCCACGCTCGAGCCGATACCAAGGATGACGGCGATCAAACACACTGCCGCAAACGCAGTACTCTCACCGTCAGTCGGAAGCGGAGGCGTAGCGATGCGCTTTGTCTTGAATCCCCAGTTTCCGACAAGCGATCCAAAGCTGATTGCAATGCTCGCTGCCAGAAGCCACGCAATTGCATTTACGCCGACCGGATCCCGAGGCGTAATGATCAAAGGAAGGATTCCGGCAAAGCACCAGAACAGTGCAAAGAATGCGGCTGGATTGAGCCACGTTCCAGCAACTGCACGCATCGCCGCCGCCCACGCGATCAGGGCAATCGAACAAACCAGCGCCGCCGTAGTTGGACCGATCACGAATGCCGTTTCAGGTGATCGGAATTTGCGAGATACCAGTCCACGGTTTTTCTGATTCCGGACGCGAACGTCTCACTGGCTTTCCATCCCAGCTCTTCCTCGATTAACCCGCAGTTGATCGCATAACGAAAATCGTGACCGAGCCGATCGGTCACTGATGTAAGAAGGTCTTCGTATTTCCCCGCTGCCCGAGGCCGCTGCTCGTCGAGGATCACGCAGATCTCGCGCGCGATGTCCTTGTTGCGTCGCTCACTGCGTCCGCCGACGAGATACGTCCCGCCGTTGATTCCGCGTTTCACGACGAGATCGATCGCGACGCAATGGTCGGCGACGTAGAGCCAGTCGCGAATGTTGAGACCCTCTCCGTAAATCGGAATCGGCTTCTCGGCCAACGCTGATCGTATCACTGTCGGAATGAATTTCTCCGCGTGCTGATACGGACCATAGTTGTTCGAGCAATTGGTCATGGTGATCGGCAGACCATACGTGTGGTGATACGCATTTACGAGATGATCCGAGCCTGCCTTGCTCGCTGAGTACGGGGAATTCGGGGAATAAGGAGTTCGCTCGTTGAAGGGCGGATCTTTTTCGCCTAGGCTGCCAAAGACTTCGTCGGTCGAAACGTGGTGGAAGCGAACGTCGCCGATTTCTCCGTTCGTAATCCACGCTTCGCGAGCTGCTTCGAGCAGTGTGAACGTCCCGACCAGGTTCGTCTCGATGAACGCAGCCGGACCCTCGATTGAGCGATCGACATGCGACTCGGCGGCAAAATGCACGATGGTGTCGATGGGCCGGTCGCGAATCAACCTGTCAACGAGCTCGCGATCGGTGATGTCGCCTTTCACGAAATCGTGTCGTGGCTCTCCCGCTACAGCGGCGAGATTATCGAGTGAGCCCGCATAGGTCAGCGCATCGAGCGTTGTGACTCGCAGCCCCGGATGGGATTTCAGGGCGTAATCGACGAAGTTGGCGCCGATGAATCCCGCGCCTCCGGTGACGAGCATCGACCGCGGTGTGTGTTTGTCGTCCATCTAGGTGCGGGCGGGAGCGTTTCGTAATGATAGCGCTACCGTGTCGCGCAACGCTGATCGCCAGCTGCGAGGCTCTACGCCGAACGCTGCAGTAAAGCCGGTCGTGTCGAGCACCGAGTACGCTGGTCTTTTCGCGGCGGTCGGATATTCACGCGTTCGAATTGGAGAAATTCGAGGTATGCGCGTCTCGCCCAATTTACCGGCCTCCTCGAATATTGCCTGCGCAAATCCAAACCAGCTCGTCTGTCCCGCGTTTGCAAAATGATATGTCCCGGCGAGTGCCGGCTTGTCGGCGATGGCGTGAGCAGCGGTGAAGAGCGCGCTCGCCAAATCTGTCGCGGACGTAGGACGCCCAATCTGATCGTCGACAATCTTTAGCTCTTCGCGCTCTGCGGCTAATCGCAGCATCGTTCGAACGAAGTTCGGTCCGCGATGGCTGAAGACCCACGAGGTTCGCACGATCACGTTCCTCGGATTCTCGGCATTCACGCCTTCTTCGCCGGCCAATTTTGATTTTCCGTAAACATTGATTGGATCCGTTTGATCACCCGGTGCGTACGGCGCGGTTCCATTTCCATTGAACACATAATCACTGGATATGTGCACTATTGGCGCTCCAACCGCCGCCGCTGCGCGCGCAACATTTGCCGCTCCGTCACCGTTCACTGCCATTGCGATCGCAGGCTCCGACTCTGCTCGATCGACCGCAGTGTACGCGGCGCAATTGACGACGACATGAGGATGAAAACTATTCATCGGCTCTCTCAACGAACGTGCGTCGGTGATGTCTGCGTCGGCGTGTGACATCGCCCGCACTGTCCAACCCGCTGCCGCGGCCTGCGCACACAACTCACTGCCTGTCATCCCGTTTGCGCCGGTGACAAGAATTCGTTTCATCTAGATAGTTGGAATGTCATTGCGATTCGGCGACAGCGGTTCATAACGAGAGTCCTTCGACGAGAGCACCGGATTATCCACCGGCCAATCTATCCCGATCGATGGATCATTCCACGCAATGCCGCGATCGTCGTCGGCCTCGTAGGGAACCGTGCATTTGTAGATGATGTCCGCGACATCCGATAGCACGCAGAAGCCATGGGCAAATCCGCCGGGCACCCAGAGCGAGAAAAGATTCTCATCGTTGAGCTCGAGCCCGAACCACTTCCCGAAAGTGGGCGAGCCGCGTCGGATATCTACCGCGACATCGAAGATTCTCCCGCGCGCCGCGTGGATCAGCTTTCCTTGAGGATGATTCAGCTGGTAATGAAGTCCGCGTACAACGCCTCGCGTCGAGCGACTGTGATTGTCCTGGGCAAAATCTTCGGGAACGCCGGATCCGGCGAGCCTCTTCGTGCTGAACGTCTCGAGAAAAAACCCGCGGTCGTCTCTGAAAACCTGCGGCTCGAGAATGAGAACGCCCGGCAGCGATGTCTCGCGAACCTTCACCTGACCTGGCCGGTTCCGTCGAGAAGTGACATGAGGTAAGTAGCATAACTACTTGATCCCATTGCTTTTGCCAAGCTCCGCACACGGGCATCGTCGATGTAGCCCATTCGATAAGCGGCTTCTTCCGGCGAGCCGATCTTCAAACCCTGTCGCTCTTCCACCACGGCGACAAAGTTGGAAGCCGCGAGCAGCGCGTCGTGCGTGCCGGTGTCGAGCCAGGCAACGCCGCGTCCAAGTATCTGAACGGTCAACTCGCCGCGATCGAGGTAGCGTCTGTTAAGATCAGTGATCTCGAGCTCACCTCGCGGCGACGGCGCGAGATTCTGCGCCTCATTCACGACCGAGTTGTCGTAGAAATACAAACCCACGACCGCGTAAGACGATTTCGGATTAGTCGGCTTTTCTTCGATGCTTCTTGCTTTCCCATCGCGATCGAATTCCACAACACCGTATCGCTCGGGATCTCGCACGTGATACGCGAATATCGTGGCGCCCGTAGTTTCGTCGGAAGCCTGTTGCAGCTGCTCGGGCATTCCGTGTCCGAAGAAGATGTTGTCGCCGAGGATCAGAGCAGCGTTGCTGTCGCCGATGAAATCCGCGCCGATGATGAACGCCTGCGCTAATCCTTCGGGACGCTCCTGAGCCGCGTATGAAAGCTCGATTCCCAATTGACTGCCGTCACCGAGAAGCTCGCGGAATCGCGGCAAATCCGACGGTGTGCTGATGACGAGAATCTGTTCGATCCCCGCGAACATGAGCGTCGTCAGCGGATAGTAGATCATCGGCTTGTCGAACACCGGTATCAGCTGCTTCGACACGACCCGGGTCGACGGCCAAAGCCTCGTGCCGGAGCCACCCGCGAGAATAATTCCTTTTCTGGTCACGGTGCCGGAACGGTGAGAGGAATACTCGGCGTGTCAGAGACACGCCCTGCGAGCGCGCGTCGACCGAGTCGAAGTTGCGTCTCCCACAGCGAAAGAAGGCCCAGAAGTGTCAGTGCAATCAGAAGACTGGATGCCATGGACAAGATGTCACTTCTCAATGCACAGAGGACGAGGAGCAGCGCAAGCGTGATGAGAAGATTGCGACTGTTCACGGCGCGGACGTCGAGAGCATCGAGAATATTTCGCAAGAGAACATAGATCACGTATGGAATCGCGCCGAGGAGGCAAATACGAAATACGGGAATCGCGGGAATAAAGTCCTTTCCGAAATACCAGCGGACGAATGGAGGAATGAGAATCTCACCGACAGCGACGGCTGCTATAGCTAATACAATTCCGGCGCCCAGCATCTTGAGAACGATGCGACGCAGCCCGTGAAGATCGCCGCTTGCCGCCTGTGCGCTCGCCCTGGGCAGCAATACGAGACCGACAGGGCCGAACACGCCTGCGACGAGCGAGAGCAACGACATTCCAGCAGAGAATTGTCCCGCGGCGACGACGCCTTGAGTGCGCAGCGCAATCAACGCGGGCAACGCGAATAAACCAACGAGCGCGAATTCTCCCGGCACGCGAGGCACTCCGAATCGAAGAAGAACTCGCAGATGATCGCTGAGTGGACGCTCGGAAATTTCTTTTGTTCGATCACGAGTCATTACCCCGACAAGTGCGGCAACACTCGTGAGCATCCAGGTCACGCCCGTTGCAGTCAACACTGTCGGAGCGTAGTGCGGCACGAACATGAATGCGGTCACCGGCACGATGCCGTTGTTCACGAGCTGAAGAAGATTGGCGAGGTTCATGTCGCCACGTCCGCGAAAGACCGCGTACGTCATGCTGTGCATCGTCAAACCAGCGAGTGCGATTGTTGCCGCCGGCACGAGAAACGACATCGACGTGCTGCCGAATAAAATCGCGGAAGCGCCGCCTGGCCTCAGATTCATCAAGATGATAACGATCAATGCCGGCAGCAGGCCGGCGGTGAGCGTCGCGACCGCGAACGATCGCGGACTGTATCCGGGTAACGCGCCTGCAGTCGCGATAGCGATGTATCGGGGAGCGGCAATTCCCAATCCCAGCACGAGTGGAAGGTAGAGAAGCGAGATCGCGCGACGGGTCAGCGTGTATTCACCAAATCCAACAGCTCCGAGAAATTGCGCGGCGAGCTTGAGCACAAGAATTCCGGCGGCCATTACGACGAGCTCGGTAATCAGTGTCCAAGTCAGCTGAGATCGCATCAGCGCACGTTGTAGCGGACGCCGACAACGGCGTTGATGTTGGACACGTCCGATGCGAAGTCGCGGTTGAAGTCACGCACGAACGTAATGCCAGTCGTTACGTCGAAGCCGCCAATCAGTCGCGTTACCTCCAGACCAACGGAGTGACTCACGTCCATCGTGCGCGGCTCACGCGCACCGTAGACAGGGAACGACCCATTTTCCTGATTGAGATCACGCTGCCAGCTGAGAGTCCATCGACCCGTTGGTGTGTAGTGATCGATGGCCAGCGTCGAGCCCGCGGCCGCACCCACACCGACGTTTGCGCCAAGCAGCTGGCCGCGATTTGTGTGGCCCTGCCGAATTACGCCGTGAATGTATAT
>JBGQKT010000135.1:0-8992 GCA_041499635.1 Gemmatimonadaceae bacterium | reverse complement strand
GTCATGGTCGTTGATGATGAAAACATTGTTGGCGTCGACCATGAAACCGACTGCGTCCTGCCTGATGACCGCGTAGACTCCCTCAGCGAGCTTCTCGAGCTTGAAATTTTTTGCGGGGTTCGTCGAGACGGGCTGTGCGCCGAGGATGATCGGGACTACGAGCGCAATCAGATATGCTTTCATGCCGGCATGATGCGCCGCTGCCACCCGTGTGGTCAATCACGGATGGTGTAAGGATTCTGTGAACGGATAGAGAGATAAACGGATTGAGAGATTGACGGACTTCCGTTTTCTGTCCGTCCGTCAATCCCACTATCTGTCCATCCGTCTATCTATTTTTTCACACCTTCGGCCACGATGACTCTGACGCTGTCCGGGGTCTTCACGTTGTAATGCGCGACTGTTCTCCCCATGAGCTTGCCATTGTTGACGTGATATACGGTGTGCGTCGTGACCTTCACGCCCTTGCGAAGGAAGCTCGGATATGGGCCCGCGTCGAGTATGACGCTGTCGCCGGAAACCATTACGTGCTGCGACACTTTCTGCCCGGTGGAGAAAACGATATTCCATCCGGTCGTGTCGGCCGCGGCGTTCAACGTGTAGGTCAGAAGGGTCGAGTCGCCGGCTTCATTTTTTCCGGTCACCGTGTACGTGCCGGCAACATCGGCTAGGGCGATAGGAGCGGGCGCTGCGGGAGCGGGAGCCGGCGCTGGCGCTGCGGCCATTCCCGTGTCAGCGGGTGGACTCTCGGACTTCGAGCAAGCGAGAGCAAAAACGATGGAGCTCAGCAAAGCGAGTCGGCGCATCAAGACCTCCTAAGATGTGATTTTGCGAGGGGGCGACGGTTCAACATGCGAAACGCGTAGCATCACAGCAAGGGCCGCTGAAATACTCTAAAAGAACGAGGTCTCAGCTGCCAGGTGGTGCAGGACCCAGGCGTCAGGCCACCTGAGAACCAGGCACCTGAGACCTTGCAGTTAGCGGTTAAGCTTTTCTCTCGCGCGTTTCCCACGACTGCGTTACGTCGTTCCTCTGAAGAAGAACGATCCCCGACATTCTACGGAATTCTTCGCGGGCTTTCTTTGGGTAAAACCGCCCAATGAATCGCCACACCGGCATGAACTTCATCTCGCGATTCAATCGGCGGGCTTCTTCCATCGCGCTACGGTACTCCACCTCATTCCAACCGAACTCGCGATAAAAATCAGTACCCTCGGCCGGAGCGAACTTGAATTGGGCGTTGCCCTGCTTGAGCTCTTTGCCCCACGATCGCTGCACCATCTTCATCAGTCGTGGACTCGCGATGTCCATAAGCCACCAATAAAACGCGGGCTGGTGCGAGAGGTCGTGCGCAAGCTCGCCCGCTTGTTCGCGCGTCAGGTAAACCATCAATCCTTCCGTGACGACGAGAATCTTCTTTCCCATCGCTCCAACCTTCGTGAACACGTCATGCCTTGCCTCGGCGTTCGTCATGTCGGCAGCAATCGCTTCATAACGACAAACCGGCGTCTCGTTTTTCAGCGCCTCGCTTTTGTAATTCAGAATGTCCGGAAGATCGACATCGACCCATTGAAGCGAGGCCGGCAAGTTCATACGCCAGGGTCGCGCGTCCAATCCAGCTGCAAGGTTGAGAATGGTGTCGACGCCTCTTTCATCGACGCACTGCATGATGATCTCGTCGAATGCCTGAGTACGGACGATCATCGCCCATGCCATCGCGCGACCACGCTTGATCTGATCGACGATCTCCTCTCCGCGCATTCCAGCAAGACGACGCGCGAACGGATCGCTGAAGATCGCATCCGGACGTTCGGTTTCCATCGCCCGGTAGAACGCGACCCACCGTGCAGTGTCGGAGATGTGTTCGATTGGCATTTAGAGCTTCATCTTCTCAACGAGCGCCTTGAAGCGCGGCTCGTTGCGCACAGGATCCAGGATCGGATGAACGTTGAGATACGCCATCCATCCGCGACGCTCGTCGTACGAGCGTTCCATCCAATCCAACGCCTGCTGATTATTTCCGAGGCCTAGATGCAGCGTTGCTAACTCGACCGGCGACACGTAGTCGTGCTTGCGTTTGTCCTCGAGCTCGTTGAGAAGCTCCTCGGAATATTCGCGACTACCGGCGCGCGCCAATGCATAACCGAGCGTAACTCGTGTGTAAGTGCCGGCAGAGGGCAATCCCGTCGCCTCGCGGAGAACTTGCTCCGCTTCGTCGAACTTTTCGCTCATCGTCAAGGTCAGGCCGAGCACGCGATAGCTCTCCTCCGCCGTCGGATTCATCGCAATCGCACGAGTGAGATGGTAACGAGCCTGATCGTATCTGCGCGCGTAAACATACACGTAGCCGAGCGCGCGCCGTATCGAAACCGATGCCGGGTCGAGCTCCTGTGAGGTGTGCGCTTCGACCAACGCCTCATCGAGTCGCCGCTGAGAAGCGAGCATGAACGCGTACCACTGATGAGCGGTCGCATAGCGTGAGTCGAGCTCGATCGATCGCCGGAACTCCTTCGCTGCGCCGTCCCAGTCCCAGTCGTAAATGAACAAAGTCCATGCAAGTGACGCATGCGCCTCAGCGAGCGACTCGTCGAGCTCGAGTGCTTTCAGCGCGTACTCTTTTGCGCGTTTGAAGCCGCTCGCGACATGTACGTTGCGATAGTCGATCTGCAGCGCGTATGAATCCGCGAGTCCCGTGTACGCGAGCGCGTATCCCGGATCTTCAGCGATTGCTTGCTCGAAAAACTGAATGCCTTCGCTCACGCCCTCCTGAGTGCGCTTGTTCCATGCGTAGCGGCCCTGGAGGTACAGACCGTAAGCGCGAATGCTCTTCGTGTACCGCTTCGGCACGGGCTGATCGAGATCGGCGAACCACGTCGCGCGCAGAGTAGTGACAATCGTGTTTGCGATCTCATCCTGAATTGCGAACACGTCACTTTCTGTTCGATCGTATCGTTGCGACCAAAGCAAGCGGCCCTCATCACTCGACGTGAGCTGCGCCGTTATCCGAAGACGATCGCCAGACTTTCTGACTGTGCCCTCGAGAACAACCGATGCGCCAAGGAGCGCGCCGATTGCGCGAATGTCCTGCGCCTTTCCTTTGAGAGCGAACACGGATGTGCGCGACGACACGCGAAGTCCTTCGACTTTCGCCAGTCTATCGATGAGCTCATCCGTGATTCCGTCGCTGAGATACTCGGTATCAGCATCGGCGCTCGCATTCACAAATGGAAGGACAGCAACCGTTCGCGTTGCCGAGGAGAAATGAGCCGATTCATCTCCGCCTTGTGCCTGCAATGCGACGGCGAATTCAACGACGCTCCCGAATCTGTCGCTCGGCTTTTTCGCCAACGCTTTTGCGAGCGCGCGCTCGACTCCAGGAGGCGTATCAGGGCGCAGGGCGCGAACAGGACGAGGAGTCTCCATCACGTGACGCACCATCGTCGCGCGCGGACTGTCGCCGAGGAAGGGTGGCTCGCCCGTGAGCATCTCGAAGACAACGCACGCGAGACTGTAGATGTCCGAAGCTCCGTCGACGTGCTGATCGGCGGTTGCCTGCTCGGGACTCATGTATGCTGGAGTGCCAACGGCCAATCCGCTTTCGGTTATCGCCTCGAGCGCGTCGACTCCAGGCGCTGAGAATGCGTGCGCGATTCCGAAATCGGCGAGGAGGGCGTGTCCGTCGGCGAAGAGAATGTTCTCGGGCTTTACGTCGCGATGGACGAAGCCATTGCGGTGCGCGTAGTCGAGTGCGGCTGCGATGTCGCGAGCGATGCGCTGCACATCGGCGATCGGCAGCCTTTTCTCGAAGATGATGCGATCGCGGAGCGAGCCGCCGGGAATGTAGGGCGAGACGTAATACAGCTGGCCGTCCGACTCGCCGGAATCGATGAGCGGAACGATGTGCGGATGAGACAGCCGCGCGGCGATCCCAATCTCACGCATGAAGCGGTCGGCACCCACCGACGCGGTGAAATCGCGTTTGAGGATTTTGATCGCGACTTTTCGGGCGTGCTTTTTCTCTTCGGCGAGATGGACGACTGCCATCCCCCCGCGTCCAATCTCGCGCTCGATGGTGTAGCGGTCGTGAAGAGAGGTGCCGACGGCAGGTATTGTTCCGGTCATTTCAGCTCGCCGATCATCCGCTCAAATTACTGAATTTGCCGAGCGGTGTTGCGCCGAATACTAACGCCTGTGCGAAGCTAGCCGCTCCTCGAAGGCGCCGACGTCGTCGTAGTAGGAACGCGCGAACTCCGCTGATACGGGATTTGTATAGATCTCCGGAACCGGATTGCTTATGACGCCGGCGATTACTTCCGCGACTTCGTCAGGTGATTGTATCGCACCAGCGGCTGATCGGCCCGGACGATCGGGACGAATTTCTTCCGGCGTCTTGGCATTATCCGCAAACTCGGTTGCGACGACGCCGGGCATGACCAGCGTAACGTGGATGTTCGGATATTTCGAGCTGAGATCCATTCGCGCATTTGCCGTGAGTGAATTCAGGGCAGCTTTCGAAGCGCTGTACGCAGACCGGTAAGTCGCGAGTGGCACGCGGGCCAGGAATGTCGAGACATTGATGAGATGTCCTTTACCGCGTTCGATGAAGTGGGGAACCGCTGCCTGCATTCCATAGAGGGCTGACTTGACGTTGATCGCGATCATGTCGTCCAAATCCGCGTCGGTCAGATCGAGAACGGGCCGCGTGATTCCTCGGCCCGCGTTATTGATCCACACATCGATTTGTCCGAACGCTTTGATCGCTTCGTCGCGCAGATGCATAACGTCATCGCGTTTCGTGACGTCGGTTGGAACGATGACGACTCCCGATGCGCCGAGTGATTCTGCGTCTGCGGCAACGGTGTGGAGCTGATCTTCGCGGCGCGCCGCGAGAACGAGTCGTTTTCCATCTCGGCCGAGTCGCTTCGCGATGGCGGCACCGATGCCCCCGCTCGCGCCAGTGATGACCACTACGTCGCTACGTGTCATATCGTAAAGATAGTCTCCCAATCATCCAGCACTCGGTTCAGTACGGATTGCCAACAATCAACGAGATAGCTCCCCACCGGTGCCAGCGCCCCGTCTCGAAATCGCGCGTCATGCTTATTGCGCGGTACTCGATGAAATAACCGCCGCCACCCATCGCAAATCCCCAAACGTAATGAAACACGAATGGCTTCTTCACAACCAGACCACGGGTCGCGTCGGAGTTTCCCTCGATCAGCGCATCACGCAAGACCCACGATTCGTTCGCGCCAAGGATGCCGTACGCACGAATGCGTCGCCGCTCGCGCAACGACGTCGGCATCCATGGATGCGGAGCATTGAGACCGGCGTGAATCTCGAGTCCAGCATTCGCTCCAACCTGAATTGTCGTCGCAATGGCGGAAGCACTTGCCGCAACGGTTGCCGCGCTGCGACGCTCGACACGTGGGGGCGTCAGCATGTATTTGATCTCAGGCATCAGCCCGACCACCGGTTGTGTCGCCACTTGATGCGTCCATCCCGTCGGACGCCTGAGCTCAGCCAAGCGATGAAATGCCTTCTGCGCAGCTTCGGCTCCCGAAATGTACCCCGTCGTCCCGAGAACAATCGCGAGCGAATTCAACTGTCTCGGCCGAGAGAGCTGCGCGCCGAACTGTCCTTGCAGCAAGCCGGCGTACGGCCGCTCGCCCTTGACGGGTGTCGGGGAATCATCGATCGGAGTAAAAATCTGCTGCATGATTCCGGCGAACGATTGAACGCAGCCGGAAGTCGAAATCCCCGCTCGCATTGCCGTCACGCAATCGTCATGGCCGAATCGCGCCCATTTCGGCGCAGCGTCGAACACCGCGCGGAATCCCTGGCCCGCAGTGTAAAGCTCATCCGGTCGATCGACAGACCGCTGCCAGAAATCGAACCAGTCGTTGTCGACCTGAAACCGGAAACTCGCCAGGCTCTGCGCGCCCGCGACGATTGGAGTAAGCAACAACGACAGCGCGAGCATCGAGATTCTCATTCGCCGTACTTTAATCGCCGGTCCGTCTATCTGTCCATCTCTCTATCCGATGAGTATCGTCATTACGCGACGACAAAAAGGAACCCATGAAAAAAATCATGATCGGATTGATCTCGATGGCCTTTGCGACACCACTCGTGGCGCAGGCGCCTCCGGCGATTACAGCGGATGAAGTAATCGCCCGGTACATCAAGACCGTCGGCGGAATGGACAAGATCCAGGCCGTGAAAACTCTCCGGCGAGTTGGCAAATACACCGGGGGCGGAGGATTCGAAGCGACTTTCGTGCAGGAGAACAAGCGACCCGACTTCGTTCGTGAAGAATTCTCTCTGCAGGGAATGACCGGCATCAACGCGTGGGATGGAAAGACAGGGTGGAAGATTGATCCATTCGGAGGAAAGAAAGACGCCGAGGCGTTGAGCGAAGACGAGATGCGCGGAATCGTCGAGGACGCTGATTTCGACGAGCTTTTTGTGAATTATCGAGAGAAGGGAAACAAGGTCGAGCTCGTTGGGATGGATCAGATCGAAGGCACCGATGTCTACAAGCTCAAGCTCACGCTCAAGAGTGGAGACGTTCGCACCTACTATATGGATACCGACACGTTCGTCCCGATAAGGATGGACGAGAAGCGAACCATTCGCGGCACCGAACAGGAAACGGAAACGAACCTCGGCAACTACAAAGAGGTCGCTGGCTGGTTCATGCCCTTCGCGATCGAGAGCGGAGCGAAAGGTCAGGACAAAGGAAAGATCACGTTCGATCACATCGACGCGAACGCTCCCATCGATGACTCGCGTTTTGCGAAGCCAGTGATGGGTGCGCCGGCGCCTCCAACGCCTCCTTCGAAGAAGGAGATCAGATAATGCGCGCCTTCTCTTTGGTAATCCGAGCAGCGGCTTGCGCTGTAATTCCGATTTCGTCTGCGCTGAGCCAGACACCACAACCAACAGCAGCAGTTGCTCCGAAGGTGGATTCCGAAACTATCTCGGGACTCGGCGCAAGAAATATTGGCTCAGCTGCCATGAGCGGACGCGTAGCTGCAATCGCGGCGGTGCACGAGGGTGATCGCCTCACCGTCTACATCGGCGCTGCTAGCGGCGGCGTTTGGAAGTCTGCGAATGGCGGTACGACATACAAGCCCGTGTTCGACAAGCAGACTGCACAGTCGATCGGCGCGATCGCAATCGATCCGACGAATCCGAAAGTGGTGTGGGTTGGAACCGGCGAGTCGTGGACACGCAACAGCGTTTCAGTCGGTGACGGCATCTACAAGTCCACCGACGGCGGAGAGAACTGGACGAACATGGGACTCAAGGATTCGGAGCGAATCGCAAAGATTCTCATCGATCCTTCGGCGCCGAATACGGTGTACGCATGCGTCCCGGGAAAACTCTGGAGTGACAGCAACGATCGAGGAGTTTATAAAACGACCGACGGCGGCAAAACGTGGACGAAGGTTCTCAAGGGAACGAACGCATCCACCGGCTGCTCCATGATGTCGATGGATCCCTCGAATCCGAAGACGGTTTACGCGGGCATGTGGGACTTTCGCAGGAAAGGATGGACGTTCCGCTCAGGTGGGGACGGCGAGACGGCGCCGAGTGGGAGTGGATTTTTCAAGAGTACGGATGGCGGCGCGACATGGACCGATCTCAATGCGAGCACGGCGAAAGGTCTTCCGCCAAAACCTTGGGGAAGAGTTGCGGTAACAGTTGCACCGTCGAAGCCGAATGTCGTTTACGCCTTCATTGAAGCAGTGCCTCCGATGAACGCGCTCTATCGCTCCGACGATGGCGGACGCACGTGGGAAGCGCGCGATCGAAGTCAGAACATGATCTGGCGCCCGTTCTATTTCGCGAATCTCATCGTCGATCCGAAGAACGAGAACCGCATCTACAAGCCGGATGGTCCACTCATCTTCAGCAGAGATGGCGGACAGAGTTTCAGCGGCATCAGCGGTGGCGCACACGGCGATTTCCACGATGTGTGGATCGATCCACAAAACAGCGATCGAGTAATCACCGGCGACGATGGCGGAGTCTGGTATTCGTACGACGGCGGAAATAAGTGGTGGAAGGGCGACAATCTTCCGATCTCGCAGTTCTATCACGTGAGCGTGGACATGGACCGTCCGTATCACGTTTACGGCGGACTGCAGGACAACAGCTCGTGGGTTGGCTCGTCGGATTTTCCGGGCGGAATAGCGAACAGCCAGTGGGAGAACATGTACGGCGGTGACGGATTCTGGATGTTCGTCGATCCTACTGATCCGAACTATCTCTACGCGGAAGCGCAGGGAGGTTACGTCGGACGAGTGAATCGCAAGACGCATGAGACCCGTCCTATATATCCGCTGCCGCGATACAAGGAGAAAAAACTTCGGTTCAACTGGAACACGCCGATTCACGTGAGCCCGACGAACAACGGCACGATTTACATCGGCTCGGAATTTCTTTTCCGCTCGCGCGATTTCGGCCAGACGTGGGATCGAATCTCTCCTGATCTCACGACGAACGATCAATCAAAGCAATTGCAGGAGCAGTCGGGCGGCGTGACCGTCGACAACTCCGCGGCGGAGATGCACACGACGATCTACGCAATCGCCGAGTCGCCGAAGAACTCGAGCATGATCTGGGTTGGCACCGATGATGGGAATGTTCAGCTGACCCGCGACGCGGGAAAAACATGGACGAATGTCGTCGGCAACATTCGGGGTCTCCCGAAGAATGCGTGGGTGTCGTCAGTCGAGGCGGGACATTTCGACGAAGGAACGATCTACGCGACGTTCGACGTGCATACGTTCGGCGACATGAAGCCGTACGCGTACAAGTCTGCCGATTATGGCAAGACATGGACGCCGCTCGTCTCGCCGGACAGTCCGGTGCGCGGGTACGCGCACGTCATCAAGGAAGATCTCGTCAACAAGAATCTTCTTTTCCTCGGAACAGAATTCGGATTGTGGGTTTCCCTCGATGGAGGAGGGAAGTGGGCGCG
>JBGQKT010000134.1:0-9030 GCA_041499635.1 Gemmatimonadaceae bacterium | reverse complement strand
GGGAAGATCGTAGTCGTGACGAGCAGCGTTGCAAACGGAGCTTCGCGATATCCTGCTGCGGTCGGCGTGATTGGGGTAATTCAAGACGATCAGTTCGCGCGGCTGCGTCAGTTCAGCTCCGGACGCTCGACACGAATGAAGACTGACGCTGACACCGTTCGCACGAGACTGACACTCGTGATTCCAGCTGGCGCGGTGCAAAAATTCCTTGGCGTTCCGCTCCAGAATGCAAGACCAGGAACTGCCGGCCGAACGATTCACGGCACCGTCCACCTCGCAATGACTCCTGCATTGACGCGAAACGTTGTCGGGATCATAAAGGGCAGCGATCCCAAGCTTCGCGGAGAGTACGTCGCGATGGGTGCGCACAACGATCACCTCGGACTTCGGCGCGCGGGGCCGCTCGATCACGACTCGCTCAAAGCCTACAACGAAGCGGCCGAGCGAATCTTCGTTGCAAGGACGCATCAAGGCACCGAATTCCCGGGATCGGGACTGACTCCAGATGAGCGAGCATCGATTCACGTCAACGTCGACAGTCTTCACAAGCTGCGCCCGGCTCGGCTCGATTCGATTTACAACGGGGCTGATGATGACGGCTCAGGCTCGATCGGCCTTCTCGAGATTGCGGAAAAGTTTGCGCTCGCGAAAGAAAAGCCGAAGCGATCGTTGATTTTCGTATGGCACACTGGTGAAGAGCTTGGATTGTACGGCTCCGCGTGGTTCACCGACCATCCGACGATTTCGCGTGACTCGATCGTTGCTCAGCTCAACATTGACATGATCGGCCGCGGAGAAGCACAGGACGTACCCGGCGGCGGCCCGCACTACCTCGAGCTGATTGGAAGTCGGCGTCTCTCGACTGAACTCGGCGACATCGTCGAGTCAGTGAACAAGAGTGGAGGGCACAACTTCACTTTCGACTACGCGTTCGACGCAAGCGGACATCCGGAGCAGATCTATTGCCGGAGCGACCACTACGAGTACGCGCGCTACGGTATTCCGATCACGTTCTTCACGACTGGTGGTCACAGCGACTATCACCAGCTGACAGACGAGCCTCAGTACATTCACTACGCGCATCTGGCTGCGGTCGCGAATTTTGTCGCGGATATTGCGACTCACATCGCGAACATGGATCATCGAATTGTTGTCGATAAGCCGAAGCCCGATCCGAAGGGGAGGTGCGTACAATAGCGATTGAGCGATTGAGAGATAAAGCGATCATCGATATTCGGTGGTCGCTCTATCGCTTATCGCTCTATCGCTTATCGCTCTATCGCTCTATCGCTCTATCGCTCTATCGCTCTATCGCTCTATCGCTGTTCCCCAGTTCGGTGCTCCGCAATCTGAAACGCAATGAATGAATGGATCGCATTTAGCGCCTCGGGATCCTTCGTCTGAATGTGCACGACTCCGCCGTGAGGTAGATCTTCCACGGTGTAATCGATTTTATCGGCCCGGGCAGTCATCACTGATGTTCCGGGCACGGGTTTGTCGTGCACGAAACCCGGAAGTGAGAAATCGCCTCGTTTGAACGAGCGCGAAATCAGAAGCAGGTGAGCGCGAATCTGATTGATCCCTAAGTCTTCGTGAATCTGTCGCTCGAGTATGATGTCGCCGCCATCGGGTGTCGCCACGAATTGATGCTCGAGCGCCATTGGATCATCGCCTACAACTTGACCATGACGATGATCCATCGCTTTGAATGCCGAGTCGGCATCCTGCGCTGAGACCGGCTCCGGCGCGCCGACGGCAGTACGCTTAGCTGAATCGCAGGCAGCGACGAGTAGCAGAGCAACTGCAAGAGATGAGAGGTTGCGCACGATTCTCCTGAAAGACACTGAGATTTGATCAGTCAAGAACCGGGCCGAGTCGCTCGATCCCTCTATCGCTCTATCGCGTCGAGATTTTTCTTTATACGTCTTTCATCCGAGGATCGTTGATGAGCTCTGTCTCTTATGATCGCCGAGCGTTCATGGGTTATTTCGCGAGCCTCGGTCTTGGATCGACACTTTTTCCCGGCGTTCTGTGGGCGAAGATATCGGCGGGCGCCGACATCACCATCGCCACAATCGCAAGCGCCGAGGAAGTCGCCGGTCTGCACTTCGACGAAGCCGAGCGCACGATGATGCTCGATGGATTGAAAACTCAGGAGCAACGCATCGAGGCGCTCCACAAAATTCCGCTGACGAACAACGTTCCGCCGGCGATCGTTTTCAATCCGGTTCCACCGTGGCGAACGGCGCCGCATGATGCAAAAAAGCCGATGGTGCGCGGACGTGTCACTCAGCGGGCTTCAACGGGCAATATCGAGGACCTCGCGTTCCTTCCTGTTACCGAGCTTTCCGATCTCGTGCGGCGACGCAAAGTCACGTCGCTGCAGCTCACGCAAATGTATCTCGACCGGCTCAAGCGATACGATCCGGTTCTCAAGTGCGTGATCACGCTCACCGAAGATCGAGCGATTGCGCAGGCTCGCGCTGCCGATGCGGAAATTGCGCGCGGAAAATATCGTGGCGCGCTGCACGGAATTCCCTGGGGCGCGAAAGATCTGCTTGCAGTTCGCGGTTACAAGACGACTTGGGGCGCGGGTCCGTACAAGGATCAGGTAATCGACGAAGATGCGACGGTTGTAAAGCGTCTCGACGAAGCGGGTGCAGTTCTCGTTGCGAAGCTCACCCTCGGCGAGCTCGCCCAGGGCGACATCTGGTACGGCGGCATGACAAAGAATCCATGGAAAGTCGATCAGGGCTCGAGTGGATCATCGGCTGGCCCGGCGTCGGCGACTGCAGGGGGACTCATCGGATTTGGAATCGGAAGCGAAACTCTGGGTTCGATCTCGTCTCCGTCAACGCGATGTGGTGTGACGGGACTTCGTCCGACTTATGGAAGAGTGCCAAAGACGGGCGCGATGGCGTTGTCGTGGAGCATGGACAAGCTTGGCCCGCTCTGCCGAAGTGTCGAAGACTGCGCTCTCGTTCTCGATGCCATTCATGGCCCCGACGGAAAAGATCCGATGGCAATTCCCGCGTCGTTCAACTGGGATGCTTCGCTTAAGGCATCACAACTTAGAATCGGCTATGTGAAAGCGGCATTCGATCTGCCCGTAACCGACCCCAAGGATGAGAAGCGCACGCTTCATGGGACAAAAAACTTCGACGATCGCGCGCTCGACGTGCTCCGAAAGATGGGTGTGAATCTGATTCCTGTCGATTTGCCCGACCTTCAATACGATGCGATGCGAATCATTCTCACCGCGGAAGCTGCAGCTGCGTTCGATGAGATGACGCGCACCGATCGCGACAATCTCATGGTGCAACAGGGAAAATTCGATTGGCCCAATACGTTCCGCACCGCGCGGTTCATACCCGCGGTTGATTACGTGAACGCGAACCGCGTTCGAAGCAGCGCGATTGCAGCGTGGGACGAGCTGATGCACAAAGGTGACGTGATTGTCACGCCAACCGGTGCCGCGAATCTCTCGCAGCTTGTCGCGACAAATCTCACGGGACATCCGGCAGTAATTCTTCCCAACGGATTCCGCGATGATGGCACTCCGGTCTCACTGACTTTCCTCGGCGGATTGTTCGAAGAGGCGAAGCTGCTTGCGGTAGCGAACGCGTATCAGCAGGCGACAGGATTTCATCTCGTGCATCCGACAATTCCGCTCACGCCGCCGGCACCGGCAAAGAGCTAAACGAAATGGGTCTTGAGACGGTGACGCTCGAGAGCGATCGCGTCAGGCTCGAGCCTATGACGGGCGACCACCTCGACGCGCTCGCGGAAGCGGGGAAGTATGAGGAGCTATGGCTCTGGACGAATGCGAAGGCGGACAGTCGCGAGGCCATGTCGGCGTACATGGATACAGCGCTCGCTGAAGCCGAGCGCGGAATTGCGATGCCGTTCGTGACTATCGACAAGGCGTCGGCAACTGTTGTGGGGAGTACTCGCTACCACGGCATCGATCCGGTGAACCGCAGAGTCGAGATCGGATGGACGTGGATCACCCCGTCGTTTCAGCGAAGCTACGTCAACTCCGAGGCGAAGTACCTGATGCTTCGTCAGGCATTCGATGTGTGGGATTGCGTGCGCGTCGAGATCAAGACCGACGTTCTCAATGAGAAATCGCGAAACGCGATACTTCGATTAGGCGCGGTCGAAGAAGGAGTGCTCAGGCGACACACACTCACGCACACCGGTCGATTTCGAGATACGATTTATTACAGTATCCTCGATCACGAATGGCCGGCGGTGAAAGCACACCTCGAGGCGCGGCTGCGACAAACGTGATGACAAAAAAAAGTCCCGGCGATCGCCGGGACTTTTTTTACTGAGAATAGTGCGCTAAAACGCTCCCGTGCCGTTCGGCGTGCCGTTACCCGTCGGACCATCGTAGCCCGACTTCCCGGTGCACAAATACGTGCTGCCGCAGCTGCCGTTGCTTCCTGAAATCACATCGAAAAGAGATCCGGTGTTGCCGTACGAGAACGATCCGTACGTAATGGAGCCCGCATTGCCTGCGAGTGCGTACACTCCGCCGATGATCGGAGCAGAGACGCTGGTTCCACCGAATACGAGCCAGCCACCTGGATGCAGACGATAAGTGTCGTAGACAGCGACGCCGGTGTTCGGATCCGCAACCGCCGATACGTCAGCAACAGTCCGGCGCGAGCATAAGGCGTCCGTCTGCCAGCTCGGCTTGGTTATGTAGGCGCTGCAGCCGCTGCCAGCGCCGCTCCAAACGGTCTCGTTCCAGCCGCGGCTATTCGATGCCCGAGTCAGGGTCGTCCCGCCGACAGCCGTTACGTATCGCGATGCCGCCGGAAACTCGACGCCGAATCCGCCGTCGCCGGAGCTGACGGTGATCGCGACGCCTGGATGATTGAAGTGAGACTGATCGTTCACCTCGTTAGAGTACTCGCCGCCACCATATGAGTTCGAGATAACGGTGGCTCCCTGAGCAGCCGCCTGGTCAACCGCAGCGGCCAGATTGGCGAAGGAGTTCGTTTTCGCCTCCACAAGCAGGATGTGGCAGTTGGGGCAGATGGCGCTCGCCATGTCGAGATCGAGTGAGATCTCTTCAGCCCAACCCACGTCGCCTCGCGGATAGTTCGTGCCACCGTTTTGGTCGACCTTGCGGAAGCAACCGTTGCCAGTGGTGCAGGGCGGGAGCCCGAACTGAGTCCGGTACACCGCCAGGTCGCTCTCAGCATTGCCGTCGTCGAACGCGTCGACGATCGCAATCGTCTGGCCCGACCCGCCACTGCTATTCAATTTGTACGCGGCCAACAGATCAGCCGGTCCATATCCGCGCGGAGCGCCCGTCGCGAACGGTTGACCATCGTTATCAATCTGCACGAGCGAATGGCAACGCGCTGCACCGAGAGGGGAACCTGGGCAGACCTTCGCGTGCTGCAAGCGCATCGCTAAGCCGGTATTCTGATCGGCGTTGAGTGCGCCGGGCTCTGTGATTGTGGGTTTGCTGCCAGAGTCCGCGCATGCTGCGAGCGCGAGCAATGCAGCGGACACAGCGAGACTGGCGGTGATACGCTTCATAGACCTGTTCCTTCTTAACGATGGGGTCACGATCGGCGGCAACCGTCATAGTGACGGGACGCCGGAATCGCACTGATTTTGGAGGGGAAAGGAGCCAGGATGCTGCTTTCCCCAGCCGCTCAAGGTTAGGTAAGCACAGGTGGAAAGTCTATACGTAATTAAGAACGTAATTAAGAAAAAGAAGGTCCCGGCATTAGCCGGGACCTTCCTTCAAAACAGGGCATTTGCCGAGAACGCCGCGCCGATTACGGGTAAGCCTTTCTGCAGCCACCGCTGCCCGCGTTGATCCAGTTCTGTTGAACGAGGAAATCCTTCGTGCCGACCTGAATGTTCGCAACGCCCTGCGCGGTGTTGTACATGGTGCCCCATGTCCACGCGCACTTGTCGGCATTCTCATAGCCCCGGTTATCGAACCACGCATTGGCCATCCCATCGGTCGTGGTCTCTTCGATCTCGTGGGCGAGAGTATTCACTTCAGAGTCTGCTCCCGCATCTCCGTTCGGTGCAGCTGTGCCATTCGTGCAAACGCCGGGATAAGCCTGATCGTACGGCATCGCGGCATACAACGCGGTTCTCGCAACACCTCCGATCGTCACCGTACCGTGCGTGTGATACGCGCAGTATTGCATTCCAAAACCGCCGCCGAGGTTCACCTTACCGCTTGTGAAGATCAAGTAGAGCGTCGACGGGTCATAGGAGAGGGCTCCACTGTTGAAACCAGACTCGAGCATCGCAATCATCGCAGCATCGGATACGTTCTGTGTGCCTGACGGTGCGTTGGTATTGTTGGCCCAGTAGCCGCTGTAGTTCACAACGTTTGCAATGTGAGCACCGGCGCCATTGGTGTAGGTCGAATTGATGTTGAAGTAGCTCGAACCGCCAAGGTGGCTGAGGAAGTAGCCGACGAGCGATCCGTCTGCTGCTCCAGCTCCCGACGTGCCTAGCGTCGGTCCGCCATTGTAAATCGTCGAGCTCGACCAGTACACCGAGACAACGTTTGTCGCGTTGAGCAGAACCGAGCCACCGTGATAATAAATTCCGGTGCCTGCGCCACCACCCCTATTCTTTGCCTCGTCCTGCACTTTCTGCGCGTCTTCCGCGTCCTTTTTGCCTTCGTCTTTCACTTTCATGATGTGCTTCGAGTCGTTGAACTCGGAGTACTGCGTGAACACCGGCTGTTGAACCGAGGGCTCGACCGTTTTAGTGGCCGAATCGGCGCAAGCTGCGAGGCCAATTACCACTGCGGATAGAGCGAGTGAAGCAGGTACGCGATTCATGTGCGATTCCTGGTACGGCGTTTGACAGTGTGACCAACCAGGTTCCGAGACTCGGCACCGAGCGGTCAACGGAAATGTGATCTCGCTCCGGTCCGCACTGGTTGCGGTGCCGGTAAACGAATGGAGCATATTAAGGCAGGTACAGTGCAAAGTCCAGCGAGGGAAACGTCCTCCGGGTGAACCCCATGAGAGCCTTAATAACCATCTGTATTCCGGCGCTAATGAGCGCTTGCCGTTCCTCGCCGGTAACCCAAACCGAATCGAGCGCTGATGTCTCTCGAGCCGGTGCGCTTGCCGGCAAGTGGCACGCATCGAATTCGGGATTGGCGTTCGACGTGACGATCGATCAGCATGGCGAATCACTCGCGGGATCTGGCACGTACACCCGCGCCAACAACTCGACGATCGGCTGCGGAGGCGAGACAATTCCAGCGACCGGTCCGGTAACATTGAGTGGCAAGCTCAATGGCAGCTCGTTCGAGGGGCGCATGTCGTTCGCAGGCACATGGACGCCCCCGTATCTTGGAACGTTCATCGCGCCCGATTCGCTCAATGGACATTTCATGAGCGTTGATCGGGGAGGCTGTCCCCTCATTCTGCTCAGGAAGCACTAACAAGAAATGCAAACCCTGAAAACCGGAGCTTCGTTCCACAGATGGAATGACATGGAGAAAGAGCGTGTCAACGACATGCTCGATCGCCGGCTCATCACTGGTGAGCGCGTGATGCTGGCCCACGTCTATCTAAAGAAGGGCTGCATCGTTCCCAAACATTCTCACGAGAACGAGCAGATCACGTACATCCTCGAGGGTGCGCTTCGGTTCAAGCTCGGAGAGGATCAAAAAGAGGAAGTCGTCGTGAGTGCCGGGGAAGTGCTGCACATTCCGTCGAATCTCCCCCACGAGGCGGAAGCGGTAGAGGACACACTCGATGTCGACGTATTCAGTCCACCTCGCGCCGACTGGCTGAACAAAACCGACAGTTACCTGCGGAGATAGCTCGTGGACCTTGGTCTCCGCGGAAAAATTGCACTGGTCGCCGCTGCGAGTAGAGGACTCGGTCGTGCAATTGCCGAGGAGCTGGCAGCCGAGGGCGCGTCGCTCGTTATGTGTGCGCGGGGGAAGGAAACGCTCGACGAAGCAGTCGAATCGGTACGCGCAGCGACCGGAGTTCGGGTACTTGGCGTGGCGGCGGATGTGTCGCGTCCCGAGGATGTCACTCGGGTTGTCAGATCAGCGATTGGATTGTTTGGACGTGTCGACATTCTCGTTACGAACGCAGGCGGTCCTCCGTCCGGACTTTTCGAATCGCTCGGACCCGAGAAATGGGACGATGCCGTGCGTCTCACATTGATGAGCACAATCAATCTCTGTCGCGAGATTCTTCCCGGCATGAGGCAGAGAAAATGGGGAAGGATCATCAACGTCACGTCGATAACGGTGAAGCAGCCGGTTGAAGGACTGATGCTCTCGAACAGTTTGCGCGCGGCGGTTACCGGATTTGCGCGAACGCTCGCCAACGAAGTCGCGCGCGACGGCATCACTGTCAACAACATTCTTCCCGGATTCACGCGAACGCAGCGTGTGGAGGAGCTCGCGAAAGCAACCGCGGAGCGCGAGGGGATTTCGATCGACGAAGTGATGAACAGGCAGAAGGCCGCGATTCCGATGGGAAGATTGGGCGAGCCAAGAGAATTTGCTGCGGTCGCTGCTTTCCTCGCTTCCGAACGCGCGAGCTACATCACGGGCACGTCGATTCAGGTGGACGGTGGATGGATAAGAAGCTTGCTGTAAGAGCGACTGCGGATTGCGGACTGCGGACTAACGGCCCGCAAGTCGATTGGTTGTGTAGTTAGTCCGAAATTCGTAGTCCGCGGTTGTTTTTGACACTACATTGCTCATCTGAATGGCGAACCCTAAAACAGAGAAAAAACCTCCTCGCGAAGGCGTTGCGACACCGGACGAAGGTGTACCGGCGGCGCGTCAACGCAGACCGGCAATGTCGTACGACAATCTCTCCGAGGAGTCGTTCGACCGAGTCGCGCGCCTGGTTGCGGGAGCGCTGCACGCGCCGATTGCGATAGTCTCTCTGCTTGACGGCGAGCGCCACATCGTGAAGAGCAGTGTTGGACTCACGGGCCGATCGCGAGTGTGGCACAAGATTCCGCTCGCGTTGGGTTTCTCGCGTCAAGCTG
>JBGQKT010000133.1:0-9048 GCA_041499635.1 Gemmatimonadaceae bacterium | reverse complement strand
CCTGAGCAGACGCGCTGACTCCCAACTGAACATCCGCAACCCGACCGTGGACCAGGGGCGCGAGTACCCATCCATACACCGTAGAGATTGCGTTAGCGTCCGGATACAGCTCGCGCTGCACAAGTGCGCGTGCCATCCACCCTGACGGATCGTTCCAGTCTGCGCTGAGACTGAGCGAGCGCGTCATCACCGCTTTCGTGAGACTTGCCAGCGTGTACAGATAAGGCGATCGCTCAGCGCGTGCGCGCACGACTATGTGCTGTGGCATTCGGAGTCCCAATACTGCACGCGCAGTCCAATCCGATGACGTATCGTAGGAGCGGGTGAGACCGCCGCCAGCGAGCGAAATCTCGAGATGGGTCGCCGGCGAGTAGAAAGAGAGTTCGCCTTCAGCCTGCGTGACGGTTCGCGTGAGAGAATCACCCAGTTGGAAGTACATCGGTCGCACACGAGCCGAGAGAGCAGCGAGCTCCGTGACATACCACCCCACCTGCGCGTCACCGGCAATTCTGTGAAGTGGCTGGTCGTCGAAGCGACCGTCACCTCCAAGGCGGATCCACGGGGAAGTCAGGATACTGATCTCTTCGAGCTGCCGCGCAGCATCGCGCTCATCCGGATTCGCGCGCAACGCTTCTCTGAACAAGCGAGCAGCATTAGTGAGGTCGCCCTCCCAATACGCCAGAGTTCCAAGCAACGTACTGCTCGGGGCAATTCCTGCAGGGCTGCCTTGAAAGGGCACCAGCAGCGTGCGGGCACGAGCGCCGTCGCCCGTTTCGATCAACATATGCCCGTAGGCGACGGCGAGAGAAAGGTCATCCGGATTAGCGCTCACACCCGTCTCGTATACTGCACGCGCTTCGCCGAATCTCTTGAGCCAGTACAGCGTCTCGCCATAGAGTCGAGCAGCATTTGCGTCGCTACGGTGGTTGGCCCAATAGGTTTGCAACAGTGCGGCTGCCGCGGCGATTTGTCCCGAGTTTCTAAGTTGCACCGCCTCCGCGAGAGAGTCACCTGCGACAGGATTCTGACCATCCGCGGCTACAAGCGGAACGACTGCAAGAAACATCGAGACAAAAAGCGGGAGCAGCTTCACGGCTGCGAATATTCGGACTAGCACAAGTCGTCGCAAGACAATTGGAAACGTTTCTTTTAAGACTGGAGAGCCCTCACATCAGTCACGGTGCCCCCTCCAGGGCGGATGCGACCGGCCAACCGTGATTGTGGAACGTGATTCGCTGGGATGACTGGTTGCCCTCAAATACGAGCTGCTTGCTTACAATAGGAGAGCCATAATGGACATCGGTTTCATCGGCCTCGGAACGATGGGTTCACATGTTGCCGAGAATCTCGTCAAGGCCGGCAACACGGTGCGCGTGTGGAATCGCTCTCGTGCTTCTGTCGATGCACTCGCGCGGATTGGCGCCCAGCCGGTCTCGACCGCTCGCGAGGCGTTCAGCGGTGACGCGGTATTTTCGATGCTCGCCGACGATGCTGCCGTTCACGCTGTGATCGACCCGCTGCTCGAAGCCGCTCCGAAAGGTCTCGTGCACGTGAACATGGCGACGATCTCAATTGCACTCGTGCGCGATCTTGCTGCGCGTCATCGCACACATGGACTCGGCTACGTCGCAGCTCCTGTGTTTGGTCGTCCCGACGTCGCAGCTGCAGCGAAGCTAAACATCGTAGTCGCGGGCGAACCGGATGCTGTAGCTCGCGTCAAGCCGCTTCTGGCTGTGATCGGCCAGAAGACCTGGCCGATGGGAGACCATCCGGAGCGCGCGAATGTCGTCAAGCTCGCAGGCAACTTCATGATCGCCGCCGCAGTGGAAGCAATGGCCGAGGCATCGGTGATGGCATCGCGTAATGGAGTCTCTCCGGCCGACCTTTTCAACATGTTGACTACCGGCATATTCACAGCACCCACGTACCAGGTTTACGGTGCAGCCATCGCCGAGAACCGCTACGATCCGGCGGCCTTCCGACTTTCGCTCACGCTGAAGGATGTAAGGCTCGCGCTCGCCGCCGCAGAGGATGCTCGAGTGCCGATGCCGCTGGCGGACACGGTGCGCGAGAGTCTTCTCGAAGCGGTCGCACAGGGACAAGGCGACCGCGATCTCGCCGCGCTGGCTGTGACAGCGATGCAGCGTGCGGGTGAGCAGAATGGGTGAGAGCACAATCGACACGATCACGCAATACCGTACTCTCGGTAATACCGGACAGCGAGTATCTCCAATCGGGATTGGTGGTCATCATCTCGGCAAGCCGTCTGTAGACGAGCAGCTGAGTCTTCGCATCGTTCGCAGTGCGATCGATCGCGGCGTGAACTTCATGGACAACTCGTGGGATTACAACGGCGGCGCGAGCGAGCTTCGAATGGGGGAAGCACTTCGCGACGGGTATCGCGACAAAGTGTTCCTGATGACAAAGATCGATGGACGGTCGAAAAAAGAAGCGACGCGACAGCTCGACGAATCTCTCCGCCGTCTACAGACAGATCACATCGATCTCGTTCAACATCACGAGGTGATTCGTTTCGATGATCCTCACCGGATCTTCGACGCAGAGGGCGCGAATGCTGCGCTCATCGAAGCGCGTTCAGCAGGCAAGCTCAGATACATCGGCTTCACTGGTCACAAGGATCCGCACATTCATCTGCACATGCTGGAGGTTGCGAGGGAACACGATTTCATTTTCAACACGGTGCAGATGCCGCTTAACGTCATGGATGCGCATTACCGCAGCTTTGAGAAACTCGTGCTCCCGGAGCTCGTGCGGCAGAACATTGGTGTGCTCGGAATGAAAAGCATGGGCGACGGAGTCATTCTGAAGTCGGGGATCGTGACACCAATCGAGTGTCTTCACTACGCGCTGAATCTGCCGACGTCGGTGGTGATCACCGGATGCGACAAAATGGAGATTCTCGATCAGGCACTCGAAGCGGTGCACACATTTCGCCAGATGAGTTCGTCGGAGGTGCAGGCACTTCTCGCAAAAACCGAAGCGGCGGCGTTGCACGGAGAGTTCGAGCTTTTCAAGACGTCATCCATCTTCGATTCAACGGCCACGAATCCAAGCTGGCTTGGCGACGAGCCTCAGCACATTCGCGGAATGATGTCAGTATAAGCGATCCCCGTCATGTCGCACCTACCAGCTCCTCGCGTAACAACGGAGCGACTTCGGTGCCGAGTCTTTCGATCGCTTTCATCAGCTTCGCATGAGGCAGTGAAGCTGCGTTCATTTGAAATGTGAATCGGGAAACGCCGCCGAGTGCCTCGCTATGTCGAATGATCTTCTCTGCAACTTCGTCGGGGCTCCCAATTAACAGCGCGCCGTACTTCCCTCTTTGAGCGTCGAAACCCGGACGCGTCGCGGGCGGCCATCCGCGCTCCTTTCCGATATCGGTGAAAGCGCGCGCGTACCCGGGAAAAAATTCATCGGCCGCTTCTTGTGTTGTCGCTGCCACATAGCCGAGTGAATGAACACCAACCTTGAGCTGATCGCGGGAATGTCCCGCGCGAGCACCGGCTTCCCAATAGAGATCGACGAGTGGACGGAAGCGTCGCGTCTCTCCACCGATGATTGCGACCATCAATGGAAGTCCGAGGGCGCCGGCGCGCGCAAATGATCCAGGCGTGCCGCCAACACCAAGCCATATCGGCAAAGGATTCTGCACTGGTCTCGGATATACGCCCTGCCCTGTCAGCGCAGGTCTGTACTTGCCCGACCAGGTGACGTGCTCGTTCTCACGAATATTGAGAAGCAGGTCGAGCTTCTCGGCGAAGAGCTCGTCGTAATCGTTGAGACTGAAGCCGAAAAGCGGAAACGCTTCGATCGATGACCCGCGGCCGACAACCATCTCTGCGCGCCCCTGCGAAAGAAGATCGAGGGTCGCGAACTGCTGAAAAATTCTGACGGGATCTGCGGCGCTAAGCACTGTCACCGCACTGGTGAGACGAATGTTCTTGGTTCGCGCTGCCGCTGCGGCGAGAATTACTGCAGGAGCGGAGTCGAGGAATTCCTTGCGATGATGCTCACCGATTCCGAAGACATCGAGTCCGACCTGATCGGCGAGCTCGATCTCTTCGATCAGATTACGGAGACGCTCCGCTGCGCTGAGTGCGCGGCTGCTCTCAGTGTGCGCCGCCGCGAAGCTATCGATACCGATCTGCACGCGACCTTCCGCGATTCAAGGTGACTGCACCGGAAAATTCTCTCTCGCCTACTGATTCACTCCGCTCGCAAGAAAACCGCCATCCACCGCGAGTAGATGTCCGGTGACGAAGCTCGCCGCTTCTGACGCGAGAAAAACTGCTGCGCCCGCAACTTCCTCGGGCAATCCGAAGCGACGCATCGGTGTGCGCATCAATAGCTCGCGACCGCGCTCAGTCCCATCGAGCAAACCTTCATTGAGTGCCGTTCGGAAAACACCAGGCAGAATTGCGTTGACGCACACGTTGTAGGGAGCCCACTCGACCGCAAGAGATTTCGTGAGCGCAGCAACTCCCGCTTTGCTCGCGCCGTACGCGGCGACTTCGTGCAACGCAACGACAGACGTGAGTGATCCGATGTTGATGATGCGTCCGTAACGTCGCTCGATCATGTGACGCCCGAAGGCCCGGCACGCGCGCAACATCCCCGTCAGGTTGATATCGAGAATCCCTTCCCACTCGTCGTCCGACACGTCGAGCGTCGGGCGTCGTATTGTGTAGCCCGCCGCGTTCACCAGAATGTCGACCTTGCCGAACTTCTCGATTGTCGCATCGGCGAGCGCCTGAACGGAATGCGTATCCGACACGTCCGTCGTCACCGCAAGCGAGCGTCGTCCGCGAGCTTCAACCTCGCGCGCCACTTCTTCGGCGAGGTTACCTCGACGACCTGTTGGAATTACATCCGCGCCCGCATCGGCGAGGCCGATGGCGATCGCCCGACCGATGCCCGAAGTCCCGCCGACTACCACGGCGGTACGGTCTGTCAGATCGAACAGGGGCAATCGAATGGCGTGCGCGGAAGTCTACGGAAATTCAGAGCAGCTGGACGCCTATTTTGGGACGAGCGTCGATTGCCCACCAACCTGCTGCCAGCCTCCCTTCCTTTTGACCCACACTTCGGTAAAACGCCGTGGTCCGGAGACGTAACCCTTGGCCGATCCAGTGAGGGTTGAGACACCGGTGACGACTGCCACATTCCCGAAGAGACGTACCTTCAAGTCGTCGGATTTATGCGCAGTCCAAGCCTGGCTTGGAGACATTGCTTCTGCGATCTCCTGCGTCTTGTTGAGAACCGTCCCATTCGAGTGTGTGTACATGTAGTCGTCAGCATAAAGACGCTCCATGGTGGCGCGATCTTTCTTGATGAGTGATGCCTCGTCCAGCTGCTGAGACGCTTTGAGCACCTCACGCTCAGTTGCATTCGGCGTCTGCGCATGGGCTGGAACTGCGCCCAGGACCCCGAGCAATGCAAGGGCAACGATCCGCTTCATGGCTTCTCCTGTGGGTAAGAGGTGATAATGCTTGTGGATCGCCAGACATGCAAGCAATCAGGTGTCGGGCGTCAGTAGCGGAGAATCTGGTGAGCAAGTTGGTGCACGCGTAAGATTGCGCATGGATCTCGTCACCTTTGGCGAAGCGATGGTGCGTCTGACGCCGCCGAGTTTTCAGCGGATCGAGCAGGCGCACAGCTTCGATGCTTACGTCGGGGGTGGCGAGCTCAACGTCGCCGTCGCTGCCGCGCGACTCGGCATCGCGTCGCGCTGGGTGTCGCGCCTTCCGGAAAATGCTCTCGGTCGCATGATCGCGAACGCTGCGCGCGAGCAAGGCGTGGATGCGCACATCGATTGGAGCGCCGACGACCGCGCGGGTCTCTACTTCGCGGAGCTCGGCGCCGCTCCCCGCGCGAGCAGCGTGTTGTATGATCGCGCTGGCTCGGCAATCAGCAGAGTCACACCTGGGAGTATCGACTGGGCCTCCGTGTTCGACGGCGCGCGCTGGTTCCATGTGAGCGGAATCACGCCCGCGCTGAGCGAATCCGCGGCGAAAGTGACTGCGGAGTCTTTGGCTGCGGCGAAGAAAGCCGGACTCACGGTGAGCTACGATCTGAATTATCGCAGCAAGCTCTGGAGTGGAGAGAAAGCAAGCAGAGTGCAGGAACCGTTGATGGAGCACGTGGACGTTCTCATCACTACTGAAGAGGACACACGAGCGGTGTTCGGCATCGGGGCGGAAGTGACAGATGACTATTCGGATGTCGACGCGGAATCGTACGCGAAGGTTGCGCTCACACTCGCGAAAAAATTCGATTTTCGCGCGGTCGCAATAACACTGCGAGAGAACCCGCGAGTATTGTTGAACAATTGGAGCGCGATCGTTGCCGCGGATGGAAAGATTCATCGAGCGCCCCAATACGAAGTCGAGGTCATCGATCGAATTGGCGCAGGCGATGCATTCAGCGCCGGACTGATAGTGAGCCGTCTTGAGAATCGGAATTGGGACGATGCCGTGCGATTCGCGACGGCTATGTCTGCCCTAAAACACAGCATTCCCGGTGATTTCTGTCTTGTGACTCGCAGCGAAGTGGAGCAACTCCTGCGCGGAGCGAGTCTGCGAGTATCGCGGTGATCACCTTTCGATGGTTCGGGCCGAGCGACCCGATTCCACTCGAGTACATCCGGCAGATTCCTGCGGTGCACGGAATTGTCGGCGCATTGTTCGACATTCCTGTCGGCGAGCCGTGGCCGTTGGATCGCATCGAAGCCCTGCGCGAAGAAGTCGAGCGACACAACATGTGGCTCACGGTCATCGAGAGCATTCCCGTTCACGAGGACATTAAGCTCGGGCGCGACACTCGCGACCGTCTCATCGACAATTACTGCGAGAGCGTCCGCAACATGGGAAGCGCAGGCGTGCCGGTGTTGTGCTACAACTTCATGCCGGTCTTCGACTGGACGCGAACCGATCTCGCGCGCTCGCTCGACGATGGCTCAACCGCACTCGCGTACGACGATGACGCGCTCGCGCAGATCGATCTCTCGCGCGGCACCGCTGATCTTCCCGGTTGGGCGACCGCTTACAGTGCGGACGATCTGAGAAAACTTCTCGACGCATATCACTCGGTGAACGAGAACAAGCTCTGGGAGAACTTTGCGTATTTCCTGGAAAGCGTCGTTCCCGTTGCAGCTTCGGCCGGCGTGCGGATGGCGCTGCATCCTGATGATCCGCCGTGGTCGATCTTCGGGCTGCCACGAATCATCACCGATGGTGCGGCTCTCGAACGTGTGATCAACATCGTAGATCATCCCGCGAACGGAATCACGTTTTGCGCAGGATCACTCGCCGCGAATCCCCAGAACGATCTTCCCGCAATCGTTCAACACCTAGGCGCGAAAGATCGAATTCATTTCGCGCACTGTCGCAACATCAAGCGTACTGGTGCGCGCTCGTTCAATGAGACACCGCATCCGTCGGAATTCGGCGACGTCGACATGCGAGCAGTGCTCACAGCGCTGCACGAGACGGGGTTTGCCGGTCCGATACGCTCCGATCACGGACGCATGATCTGGGGCGAGAACGGTCAGCCCGGTTACGGCCTGCACGATCGTGCCCTCGGAGCGATGTATCTCCACGGGCTCTGGGAAGGAATCGCTGGTGGATAGTTCTCCGGCCGAAACAGAGAAAACGGTCTCGTATCGATGGACGATCTGCGCCCTTCTCTTCGTCGCGACGACAATCAATTACGTCGACCGCCAGGTGCTTGGCATCCTCGCGCCGACGCTTCAGCGCGAGCTGCATTGGAGCGAAGCCGACTACGGCAACATCGTCTCGTGGTTCAGCTTCGCGTATGCGTTCGGATTTCTCATTGCCGGTCGCGTGATCGATTGGATTGGCGTGCGTCGCGGGCTCGCGGGTTCTGTCGTTGCCTGGAGCGCCGCCGCGATCGGACACGCCTTCGCAACGACAGCCGCGGGCTTCTCATTCGCGCGCGCGATGCTGGGCGTGAGCGAGTCAGCGATTTTCCCCGGCTCGATCAAGGCTGTGGCCGAGTGGTTCCCGCAAAAGGAGCGAGCGCTGGCGACGGGGATTTTCAACGCAGGCACAAACACCGGTGCGATTCTCACCCCGCTTCTCGTTCCATGGATTGCGATCCGATGGGGATGGCAGTGGGCTTTCGTCGCAACGGGCGCGCTTGGCCTTCTCTGGCTTTTGCTGTGGATTCCGCTGTATCGAAATCCTGAACGTGGACGCGATGTACCGATCAGTGAGCCGAGAGTGCCGTGGATCAGCCTCTTTGGGCATCGACAGACATGGGCGTTCATCGTCGGCAAGCTCATGGCAGATCCTGTTTGGTGGTTCTATCTGTACTGGCTGCCGAAATTTCTCGACGCGAAATACAACGTGAAGCTCGCGCAAGTCGCGGCGCCGATCATTGTCGTGTATCTCATCGCAGATGTTGGATCAGTCGGTGGCGGCTGGATCTCGAGCACCCTGATCAAACGCGGATGGTCCGTGAATCGCGCGCGCAAAGCGACGATGCTCGCGATGGCATTGCTTATCGTGCCGACGACACTCGTGTCACGAGCGCCGAGCATGTGGGCGGCAATTCTGATTGTCGGCGTTGCGGCGGCGGCGCATCAGGCGTGGTCGGCGAACGTGTACACGCTCGCGAGTGACATGTTTCCAAAATCCGCCGTCGGCTCGGTTGTCGGCATCGGCGCATTCGCCGGGGCGATGGGCGGCGTAGTTTTTCAACGAGTTACGGGAAGGGTTCTCCAGGCGAATGGCAGCGACTATTCGTCGATCTTCATCGTGTGCGGTCTTGCCTATGTGACGGCGTGGGCGATTATACAGCTACTCGCGCCGCAACTCGAGCCGGCGCGTCTCGGAATTCAGGAGTCATGAGCCACTACTATAGAATAGGCCTCGCCTGCGTGATCGCAGCCGTCGGGTGCGCAACTCATGCGCAGGCTCAAAGCGATGGATGGCGCCCGTTGTTCGACGGCAAGACCTTCGCCGGGTGGCGCGGACTCGGGTACGACAGCGTGCCCACCGCGCATTG
>JBGQKT010000132.1:0-9084 GCA_041499635.1 Gemmatimonadaceae bacterium | reverse complement strand
TGGGTGGGTATTGATCGAATCAGCGGCGGGCCCCGATCGTGTCTCCGGAGGCCAGTGGGAAAATTCTTACGCGCGCGAATATTTCAGATGCGTCACTGAAGATGGGACGCTCGTCTGGATTTTCTGCGATGAGAAAGAAAATCAGTGGTACATGCAAGGTTGGTGGGACTAACGATCCGGTAACCGGATCGTTCTAGGTTCATTGTGCCTCGGACCATAGATTAGCGCCACCATGACATCTATGAAAAGCGTCCTGGCGGTGAGTCTCATTCCGCTCGGTGTTTTCCTCGCCCCGTTGCGTGTGCCACGTGAGGCGCTGCCGATTGCGCAGGCGAATGACAATCGCGTTCCAGCCGGCGTACTTCGCAATGGCGTTCTCACCGTTCGGCTGGTTGTTGAAATGTCGCGATGGTATCCAGAGGCGCCCGATGGTCCGCACGCCGATGTGATGGCAATCGCCGAGGAAGGGAAGTTGCCGCAGATCCCGGGGCCGCTGATTCGCGTTCCGGTTGGAACAACTATCGACGCGACGATCACGAACGCGCTCGCTGATTCGACGATTTATATCCGCGGTCTCGCAACTCATCCGGCGAAAGCGCTCGACAGCATTCCGATCAAGCCTGGTGAATCGCGCAGAATCCAATTCGCTGCCGGCGCCGCCGGCGACTACGCATACCTCATTACGCCGGGACTATGGAACTGGGACAAGTACGGCGAGCGCGAAGTGAGCAGTGGCGCGATCATCGTCGATCCGACAGGACCAAGGCTTCCCGATCGAGTTTTTGTCATCAACATCTGGGGCGACATCGACAAGAGCGACACAACGCTCTATCGAAATGCGCTCGCGATAAATGGAAAGTCGTGGCCGTACACGGAGCGCATATCAGCGACGGTGGGCGACACGCTTCGTTGGCACGTCGTCAACGGGTCGATGCGAAATCACCCGATGCATCTCCACGGGTTTTACTTCCAGCTCGCAGCTCGCGGGACCGAGCTTGCTACGACATGGTTCCCGGCGAAGAAACGTCAATTGGATGTAACTGAAGATTTGAATCCGTTTCACACGATGATGATGGTCTGGAGTCCGAATCGTCCCGGAAACTGGCTCCTTCATTGTCATCTCGCGTTCCATGTTGTTCCGGGTGACGCGGATCTTCGCGGTAGAGTGGAGCACGGCTCGCATTCCATGGATGTCCGCGATCACATGGCGGGACTCGTCGTTGGAATCAGTGTTCAGCCGTCGAAAACATGGAAGGCTGCGAGCCGCGATAAACTTCGAACGCTGCATCTCTTCGTTGACGAAGGACCGCGACGAAGCGCCGCTCCAAGATCACTCAGCTACGTTCTGCAAGACGGAAATGCCGAGCCCGCGCGAGACTCGATCGTGATTCCCTCATCCGTGATCGTTCTCACGAAAAACGAGCCGACCGATATCGTCGTCGTCAATCGCCTCAAGGATGCAACTTCGATTCACTGGCACGGCATCGAGCTGGAGAGCTACTCCGACGGTGTGCCCGGATGGAGCGGTGCGATGAAGCGATTGGCGCCAGTGATCGCGCCAAACGATTCATTCGTCGCGCACCTCACTCTTCCGCGCGCGGGCACGTTCATCTATCACACGCACCTCGACGATGTCGAACAGCTCACGTCAGGACTTTACGGAGCGATCGTCGTCCTCGACCCGGGGAAGAAATTCGATCCTAAGACGGACCATCTCTTCGTCGTGGGTTGGGATGGTGCGGGTGGCACGGCGCCGCCTCCCATCCTGATCAACGGCGATACGACTGGTGCTCCGATCGAAATCGCGGCGGGCGTCGCGAATCGTTTTCGATTCATCAACATTGAACCCGCCAATCGAATTTTGTATGCGATTCGACGCGATACGACGGTTCAGACGTGGCGGCGGATCGCGAAAGACGGTGCTGATCTCGCGCCCGAGAGTGAACTAAAGCCCGCTATTCGTCGACTCGGTGTCGGCGAGATGTTCGACGCCGAGTTCACTGCAACCGAGCCGGGGGAGTACCGTCTAACGATCGGTCTTCCCAAGAAGCCGATGATGTACAGCCGGCGCATCATCGTTCACTGACGAATTACTCGCGGCACCCTCGTACAGCAGTCGATACCGTGACGAACGTTATTTGCGCGCTGTCAGGCACTGCACCTGCGCCGCGCCTCAGTCCGCTTCCGCCCTTTGGCATTTTCGGTGGATAAGCGGTGGTACCGAACACAACTCGGGGAAACGACGTAGTCCAGACTTCGATGCCGGTCGGTCCGAGATCGCCGCACATCAGCGTGCGATTCGCTCGCAGCTCAGCGACAGTCGAACCGACGCCGACGCCCGTTGTCGTTCGAAAAAACGGATTCCTCGTGGTGGCGGAGCGAATCGTGTGCGTCGAGTCATCGATGAAAAGAAGAATCGGCGCTGATCCCTCGCCAACTGAAATTGCTTTGCCATTCGCTGGCTGACCTTCGTCTTCTCTCAGGGCCGAATCGCGCACCGTGCACAGCTTGTTCAGCGAGTCGAGTGAGACTTGCAGCTGTGCGGGTCCGATCCCCTTGCTCGTAATGAGTGTCGAGCCCGGCCGGCGTGGGCAGATCGGTGGCCCATGGGTCATCGCCTCGTTGCGAGCAGTGAGAGACTCCGGTGGCTCCGGAATCGCGACGAGTGCGGTATCGACCGAGCTCGATTGGGAAGCCTCACGCTTGGTACAAGCGGTAAGCAGCACGAGCAAAAAAATTCCGGTTCGTCGCATTTGTCTCCGGTGGAACTATTTGATTGGCTCATCCTTCGACAGTCCCTAGATTAGCGCCAACTTCTCCGAGGGAAAGCAAAAGACTGATGGCTGAGCTGCGCGAGCAATTACAAACAACACTTGGCGACAGCTACCAGCTAGAGCAGGAGCTCGGCGGTGGCGGAATGTCGCGCGTCTTCGTCGCGCATGAAACGTCACTCGGCAGAAAAGTCGTAGTCAAGGTTCTTCCTCCCGAAATGGCGGCGGCCGTGAGCATCGACCGATTCCGCCGAGAGATTCAGCTTGCAGCGCAGCTGCAGCATCCGCACATCGTGCCGTTGCTTTCGGCAGGCGAGACCGGTGGTCTTCCATACTTCACGATGCCGTTCGTGAAAGGTGAATCACTGCGTGCGCGGCTCACGCACGGCGAGCTCCCTGTCTCGGAATCGATTCGAATTCTTCGCGAGATTGCGTCAGCGCTTGCGTATGCTCACGAGAATCATGTCGTGCATCGCGACATCAAACCGGAGAACATTCTCATTTCCGGCGGATCCGCGATGGTCACCGACTTCGGCGTTGCGAAAGCAGTGAGTGCATCGACTGGCTCGGACGGTCACAGCCTCACCTCACTCGGCGTTGCCCTCGGCACTCCTGCGTACATGGCGCCGGAGCAGGCAACGGCAGATCCGAACACTGATAATCGCGCCGACATTTATGCGCTCGGTGTTGTCGCCTATGAGATGCTCACGGGATCGACGCCATTTCCCGGAAGATCGCCGCAATCGACTTTAGCGGCGCAAGTAACCGAAGCGCCCGATTCTGTGGCAAAACGACGGCCGGCAGTTCCGCCGTTGCTTGCGGCGCTCGTCATGAAGTGTCTCGAGAAACGGCCCGCCGATCGTCCGCAAACAGCGGCTGATGTGATGCACGAGCTCGATGCACTTTCGACACCGAGTGGCGGACTGACTCCGACTTCGGCGCTTCCTGCAGCGCGTTCGAGTTCGTTCACTCGTCGCGTGGCAATCGCAGCTGCGGGAGTTGCCGCTCTCGCGCTCATTGGATTCGCCGCGATGCGATCGCGACGTGCGACTTCGGCTGCCGACACGGCTTCGGCCGTCCCTGCGATTGCAGTGCTTCCATTTGAGAATCGCGGTCGTCCTGAAGGAAAAGAATTCACGGACGGAATGACTGAGGAGATAACGAATCGCCTCACGTCTGTTCGTGGATTGCGAGTGATCGGCCGTCAAAGTGCGAGCGCGTATGCGTCAACACAGAAGACACCGCAGCAGATCGCGCAGGAGCTCGGCGTTCAGTACATCCTCACTGGCACAGTGCGCTGGGACAAAGGGAGCGATGGTAAGGAGATCGTGCGAGTGAGTCCTGCGTTGCTGCGCGCCAACGATGCGACACAAGTGTGGGCAGACGCATATCAGACTGTTCTCTCGGGGATGTTCGAGGTTCAGTCAAAGGTTGCGACGGAAGTCGCAAATGCGCTCAATATCGCGCTAGTGGCCCCGGAGAAAGATGCGCTCGCAGCAAAGCCTACGGAAAATGTCGAAGCATACAGCTTCTACCTTCGCGGCAATGATCTTCTCACAAAGAGCATCGAGATACGTGATCTTCGCCTGGCGATCGACGCGCTCGAAAAGGCGGTTGCCGCCGACCCGAAGTTCGCCCTCGCTTACGCTCGATTGTCACAGGCGCATACCGAGATTTTCTGGTTCAATGGCGATCGGAGCGCTGCGCGGTTGCGAAAAGCGAAAGCAGCTGCAGACAAGGCGCTCGAGCTCGACCCGTTGCTCGGCGCGGCGCACCTTGCGATGGGCGTCTACTACTATCATGGCTTTCTCGACTACGACAATGCGCTCGCCCATCTATCCGAAGCGGCGAAGGCGCGGCCGAACGATTTCGAGACTGTCTTTTTCAAGGCAGCGGTTCAGCGCCGGCAGGGGAAGTGGAAGGACGCGGCGGAGAACATGCGCCGGGCGCTGGAGCTCGAGCCGCGAATAGGACTCTATTTCTCAGACGCTGCGAATACGTTTTTCTTCATGAGGAACTACGATGAGGCCGTGCGACTGTCTGATCGCGCCACGGTGCTTGATCCGACCGATTTTCAGGGCTACTCGATAAAGGCAGACGTAGCAGTGGCGAGGGACGGAGACGTTGCCGAAGCGACTCGCGACAGAAGACGGCAATTCGATGCACAGCCTGATCCTGGTATTGCCGCGAGCGGTGTCTTGATCGACCCGTGGCCTGCGATAGAGGATCCAAAGATGCGCGACGCGGCGATGCGAGTCGCGTGGTCGCCTGATCGCGGCGAGAAATCGTCTTTCTATGTCGCGAAGATGGAGATCTTCTTTCGAACGAACGACCAATTGCGAGCAAAAGCATACGCAGACTCCGCTGTAGCGGTCGTGACGCAAAAGATCAGAGAGCTCCCCAACGAAGCCCAGTTTCCTATGGAGCTCGCGAGCGCTCAAGCGGTACTCGGACGCAAGCAGGAAGCGTTGGCAGCAATGCAGAAGGCTGTGACTCTCCAGCCATTTGCAAAGGATCAGTTTCTCGGTACCGCGCTCTACGTGAGCCGAGCCCTTGCTCTGATGCAATTAGGCGAGAGCGATGAAGCGATCAGTCAGCTGGAGCAATTGTTGAAGGCTCCTTCGGTGCTCTCGCGAAATTTGTTGCGGCTCGATCCGATATACGCGCCACTGAGAAGTAATCCACGATTTCAGAGGTTGATTCAGGGAAGCTGAACCGCCCTCTTACTCTCGTGGCGGAAGCTTCAATTTCGAGAGAGAAGCACGTTCTCCTTTGCTCTCGTTGTTAAGCGGATCTGATTTCGACTCAACCCACGACTCAGCATCAGCAGCAACGATGTTCTTATCATCAATCACTGTTCCCGCCATGAAGCCGAATGGATCCGGATCGGTTGGTTGTTTGTGAAATTTTTTCGTGGTCATTTTTCCTTCCTCTTTCCATTTTATGGCGAACAGAGTCCCTCATTGATTACGGTAGGAGGGCCAAAACCGTTCCAGGTGACCTTACTGTAATTGGCACCCCTCGAAAATCTTTTCCGTTTCGCGTGACGAGATAATCAGCACCACTCGTGAGCGCAGCAGCCACCGTGACGGCATCTTCAAAATCGCCCAAACCAAGCGTGAGAGCCCGTCGAAAGTCTGCCCCGCTCGACGGCACAACGTCGCAGATTTGAAGAAGGTCCGAAACCGCAGTCGTTGCTGCTACACGATCACTTCTGCGCTGAACAACGTAATAAATCGTTGTTATCGCGTGTCCCGCTACAAATCCGATTGCTCGATTCTGTGATAGTGCGTCCAGAATTCCCGCCGAGTCATCAACCCAAGGTTGTCGCGCGAGCACGACATCGAGAATAACGTTGATGTCAATGAGCAGCCTTGGCCGCGCTGATGGCATTCACCGATCCGAGTGAAAGACAATTCTCATTTGTCGCGGCCGTACTTCTTCATCAGATATCGGTGATAGTCGTCCTCGACGTCCGCAGGCGTTTTTATTCCCTTTCGAGGTACTGCGACGCCGATCAGTCGCTGCACCACAGGAGAATATTTCTTGGGCGCTGGTTCCTTTAGGGGAAGTGAGCGCAGAAAGTCGCTGACAAGCTGCGAAAGGTTCGTTCGATGAATACGGCCAAACCGTTCTGCTTGCTCGATGGCTTCCGGATCGAGGTAGAGGTTTTTCGGGACTTTCTTCATAATTGCTCTCTGCGCATGTTAATAAACAATATATGCGCATATAGTCTCCCTGAATACCCCCTTACAGGTTTGACAAGGGCCTTGCTTTCGGTATTTGTTCGGTACTACCATATAGTATGTCCGTCGAGCTCCGAGCCCACACTGCTTTCTCCTTCGGCGACGGCGCCGTCACTCCTGAAGCACTCGCCAAAAAAGCTGCTGATCTCGGATACCACAGCATCGGTATAACCGACAACGCCGACCTTGGCGGCATCGTTCGGTTTGCACTCGAAGCAAAAAGACAGGGGGTGCGTCCAATCGCCGGCGCAGAGATCAACGTCGAAGGATTTCCCGTTGGATTGATTGCGCGGACCGACGAAGGATTTCGCAACATCGCTTCACTCGTCACACGCGCGCGCGTTCACTCCGATCTTCACCATTGGCAGAAAGGACAGAACGCAAAGTTGCGCGGACGGCCGCGTGTGAGCTGGAAGGATCTGGCCGAGCGAAATGCGGGAGTGCATGCGCTCACTGGTCCTGCATCGGGTCCGATCGCCGCGCGCATTCAGTCGTGCGATTACTCTGCTGCTGCGCGCATGCTCGATGAGTGGCGCGAAGTTTTTGGCGATCGACTAGCTGTCGAAGTGAGTCTGCATCACACCGGTGGATGCGAGGCAGCGCTCGCTGCTGCGTTGATCGAGTTAGCCAACCGACATCGAGTTCCGTGGGTTGTCGCGCATGATCCGCGATACATCGACACCAACAGTCGGTTGATCCACGACATTCTCACCGCGCTGCGCTACGACACTACTATAGAAAACGCGATGCTGCGCGGGCTTCTCCATCCCAACGGCGATTGGCGATTACTCTCGCCGGAAGAATTGGCCGAGCGTTGGAAGGGGGGAGAGGAGGGGCTGGAGGAGAGTGAGAGGATCGCGAGTGAATGCGATTTCAATTTGGCGTGGCTGCGGCCCCCCTTGCCTAAGTTCGCCGTTCCAGCTGGTCATAGCGACATCACTTTCTTGCGCGAGAAAGTATATGAGGGCGCGCACGAGCGATGGGGCGAGCTTTCCGACGCGCAGACAAAGCAAATCGAGCACGAGCTGGGCATCATCGGCCGCCTGGGATTCTCGGGATTCTTTCTCGTTATGTGGGACGCGATTCATTTCGCGCGCAGCAAAAACATTCTTTGTCAGGGACGAGGCAGCGCTGCAAACTCCGCTGTCGCTTACTGTCTCGCGGTGACTGCAGTCGATCCGGTCGCGAATGGACTTCTCTTCGAGCGATTCCTCTCCGAGATGCGCGTGGACGGTCTCACCGAAGCGCCGGACATCGACGTCGACATCGAGCACGACCGTCGCGAAGAAGTCCTCGATTACATGTACGACCACTACGAGCGCTCACACTCGGCAATCGCGTGCATCGTTCAGACTTATCGCGCGCCGAATGCATTGCGCGATTCGATGCGCGCGTTCGGATATCCAATCGAGCAGGCAAACGATATCTCGAAGCGACTGCACTACGACGATCCAGTAGCTGGAGCGGAGAGTGTGCGTGAGACACTCGGTCCGCGATTTGGACTGAACGTCGAAGACCCGCGCGGCAGAGCGATGCTTGCTGCGATGGCGGCGTTCGAGGAGCTGCCGCGTCTTCGCGCAACGCATGTTGGTGGATTCGTTCTCTCGTCACAACCGCTCGGCGACTACATGCCGATCGAGCATACGACTATGGGACGCACGATCATCCAGTTCGACAAGGATGATCTCGATGCGGTGGGAGTTCCGAAGTTCGATTTTCTCGGACTTGGTGCGCTGTCGTTAGTGCGTCGCGCGTTCGACATGATCGAAGTTCGAACTGGCAATCGACCGCAGATGTACAAGCTGCCGGCGAACGATCCGAAGACGTACGAGCTGATCGCGACTGGTGAGACGATCGGAACGTTTCAAATCGAGAGTCGCGCGCAGATCGCGTCGATTCTGCACACGATGCCCGACAGGATGTACGACCTCGTGGTTCAGGTTGCGTTGATAAGGCCGGGTCCGATTCAGGCGAAGTTCGTTCATCCGTACACCAAGCGGCGTCGCGGACTCGAGCCGGTGACGTACGCGCATCCACTGCTCGAGCCGATTCTCAAGCGCACGCAGGGAATTCCGATTTTCCAGGAACAGGCGATGGCGATCGCGATGGTCCTCGGCGGATACACTGCGGCGGAAGCGGATGAGCTGCGCCGAACGATGGGACATGTGAGAAAGATTTCGCGGCTGCTCGACGTGCTTGCGCGACTGCGTGACAGAATGATCGAGCGTGGTGTGGAAGAAACGGTGGCGACGGGAATCGTCGAAGATCTGAAGAGCTTTGCGAATTATGGATTCCCCGAATCGCATGCGTGGAGCTTCGCGCTGATTGCGTATGCGACAGGTTGGCTCAAGGCGCATTACACCGCTGAATTCTTTGCGGCGCTATTGAATTCCTGGCCGATGGGATTTTATCCGCCGTCCACTTTGGTGCACGATGCGAAGAGGCACGCGGTAGTCGTACTGCCGCCGTGCCTGAAGATCGGTGAATGGGAGTGCACTGTCGAAGATGACGGTGCGCTCAGAATCGGTTGGCGTCACATCCGCGGTTTGGGCGAAAAGACTCTCGAC
>JBGQKT010000131.1:0-9085 GCA_041499635.1 Gemmatimonadaceae bacterium | reverse complement strand
AGCTGAGGTAATGGTGGATCCCGTTGTTTCAGAGTGGGACGTCGCCGCATTTCTGCCGATTATTGAAGAAGCCGGGGGAGTCATCACCGACTGGACCGGCGCGCGAACCGCGCAGGGTGGAAATGCGATCGCCACCAACGCAGCACTCGCTCGCGAGGTCAGACAAAAACTCGGCGCAAACACTGAAAGGAAACCAGGAACATGACGCTCAACATCGACTCGCTCGATTTCAGCAAGAGTGATGGCCTCGTCACCGTTGTGACGCAGGATGCGGTGAGCGGTGCGGTGCTCATGGTCGCACACGCAGATCGAGAAGCGATCGAGAAAACGATCGAGACAGGCGAGATGCACTATCACTCACGCAGCCGAGGGTTGTGGAGGAAGGGTGCGACGAGTGGCAACGTTCAGCGTGTTGTGTCGCTGACATCAGATTGCGACGCGGATTCGATTCTCGCGCGCGTCACGGTTGCTGGTCCAGCGTGTCATACTGGAGCGATGTCATGCTTTGGCGACGAGGCGTTGGCGGCCGACGCATTCGCCCGACTCGGCACTGTGATACTAGAGCGAGCCGCGACGTTGGAGTCCGAGGAAAAACCTTCGTATACGCAGCGCTTACTAAAGGATCGGAATCTCCGCCTCAAGAAAATCGGCGAAGAAGCAGCCGAGCTGGTTGCTGCTTGCGCAGATGCAGATCGTGATCGTGCCGTCGAGGAGGCAGGCGATCTCATTTATCACATCTTCGTTGCGCTTCAGCCGATTGGGGCAAATGTGGCTGACGTTCGCGCGGCACTCTTCGCGAGAGCGAAGTAAAGACTACTCAGCGACTCGAGTCGGTCGGCTTCGTCGGACTTGGAAGAGCCTTTGAGCTTGTCCCGATTGCTGTTTCCACCTGCGTCTCGAGTCGCCCAATTAGTTCGCTCAGCTCCTTTTCCCGCTTCACCGCAATTCCATTGTAGATGGTTCGCGCCAGCATGTAAAAAAAGCTGATCGAGAATGCGAGCAGCCCCACGGAAATCGGCGCAGAATGCCACGCCGCCATGCTTCCCCCGATCACTGCACCACTCGTTCCACCGCCTGCCCCGCCGACAATTCCTCCCACCAATGCGCCAGCGATGTTTCGCATTTCTTCCTCGACGCGAATCGTCGTCACTCCTCCGCGCGGAACGATGCTCACGTCGACATTTCGTCCCTGAGCGCGACGACGTCCGGCCATGGTCGAGCTCCAAGCCAGCGATCTGCCGAGGACGCTCGGAATTCCATTCTGACCGAGTGTGCGGCGCACTTCGGCGACCAGTCCCTCGAATTCCTCGGTGGGAACTTCGCCCTCTACGACTCTCTCGAACACAAGACGAGTCGGCGCGCCGAGCCACGCCGACGGTCTATTGGTTTCTGCGGGCTGATCGAGACCGAGTGCTGCGCGTCGAATTAATCGAGGATCGATTCCGGCTTCTTTTGCGATCTGTTCGACTTCATTCAGCGAAAGCGCAGTGCTCGGCTCCTGCTCCGTCTGCTCGGTTTGCTGCAGCTCGGCCGCACGCTTGATGATTAGCGCGACTTCTTCTTCGTTGTACTGCCGTTCGCGCTTCGGGGTGTCGGCCACGCCGTTCGCTATTGCCTTAGCGCGTCTTTCTGCGTCCGCGGACCAATCGAATGACGATGGTCGATCTTCGGATTGTACTCCCGCTCCGCCGGCCCGATATAGATCTGCCTCGGCCGAGCGATTTTCTGCTCCTTGTCGAGCAGCATCTCTTCCCATTGCGACAGCCAACCAGCAGTACGGGCAATCGCGAATAGCACCGTGAAGAATTCCATCGGGAACGCCATCGACCGATAAATCAGGCCCGTGTAGAAATCGACATTAGGATAAAGCTTCCGCGATTTGAAGTAATCGTCCGACAACGCAATCCGCTCGAGCTCGAGCGCAATCTCGAGATCCTTGTCTACACCAACGACCTCGAATACTTCGTCGGCGAGTCGCTTCACGATCTTCGCGCGCGGATCGTAGCTCTTGTACACGCGATGACCAAAGCCCATCAGCTTTCCCTTCCCCGCCTTCACTTCCTCGATGAACTTCGGAACGTTCTTCACAGTTCCGATCTCGGCGATCATGCGAAGCACCTGCTCGTTAGCGCCGCCGTGAAGGGGCCCGAACAACGCTGCAATCCCGGCCGACATAGCTGAGAACGGATCGACGTGCGAGGATCCGACAGCGCGAACCGAGCTCGTCGAACAATTCTGCTCGTGATCCGCGTGCAAAATGAACAATACCTCGAGCGCGCGAACGAAAATCGGATTCGCTTCGTACTTCGACTCGCTCATCCGCGCGACCATCGATAGGAAATTCTCGACGTAGCTCAGATCATTGTCGGGATAAACGAACGGCAGTCCCTTGGCATGGCGATAACAGAACGCGGCGATCGTCGGCATCTTCGCCAACAGCCGGATGATCGAGATGTTCCGCTCTGTCTCGTCGAAAATGTTGCGCGCGGATGGGTAGAATGATGCGAGCCCAGCGACGGTGCTGTTGAGCATCGCCATCGGATGCGCATCGTAGCGGAAGCCCTCGAGAAACTTCCGCATGTTCTCGTGCACGTACGTGTGATACGTGATGTCGTGCACGAACTGATCGTATTCGCTCTGATTCGGCAGCTCGCCATGTCGGAGCAGCCACGCTACCTCGAGAAACGTCGAGCCTTCTGCGAGCTGCTCGATGGGATAACCGCGATAGCGCAGAATCCCTTTGTCGCCGTCGATAAACGTGATCGCGCTGCGACATGCAGCGGTATTCATGAAGGCGGGATCGTAGCTCAGGAGACCGGGATCGTCTTCGTCCCCGGTCTTGATTATTTTCAGATCGGAAGCGCGAATCGCGCCTTCGCTTATCGGAAGAGTGTATGTCTTATCGGTCCGCGGGTCACGGACTTCGAGCGCGTCCGTCGCCGTTTTGGCAGGCGAATCAATCGTACTTGTATCGGCCATTCTTTCTCCTTTCGTACCCCAAATCTAGCGAAAAGGAGGGTCGATAACATTGGGCCGGTCACCCGATCGAGGTGATTATCTCCCATTCCTCAGGGCGAACCGGCTGGATTGAAAGCCTGCTTCCGCGCTGAAGCAAAACCATCTTCTCCAGGCCCTTCGTTTTGCGGAGCTCTTCGAGCGTAATGAGTCTCGGCAAAGGTTTGACCGCCCGAATATCGACCACGAACCACGTGGGAGAGTCGGCCTTGCTCTTCAGATCGAAGTGCGAATCCTTCGAGTCGAATGCCGACTTGTCGGGATATCCCCCACGAACCACCTCAGCGATTCCGGCAATACCGGTTGGATCGGTGCTCGAGTGATAAATGAACACGTGATCGCCCGGCTTGATCTGATCGCGAAGCATGTTGCGCGCCTGGAAATTCCGCACGCCATCCCAATGCGTCGTTCGCTTCGGAGCATTCCACAGGCCCTCGAATGAGAACGTCGTGGGCTCTGTTTTGAACAGCCAATACCGTCGGTTGTCTGCTTTCGTTGCGGTCATCGGTGAGCTGACCCCCCAAAGGGTGGAACCATTCCCTTCATTCGTCGTAGATTCACCTACCTTAACCAATGATGCCAGTGTTCATCACTCGTTCCAATCGAAGAGCTGCGTTCGTCGCGCTCATTTTTCCTCTATTCGCCGGCGCGCAAACAACTGCGCCTACGCTCAAGTATCCCGTCGCCGCAAAAGGCACTCAGGTCGACGATTATCACGGCGTAAAGATCGCGGACCCGTATCGATGGCTCGAGGATACTGATTCACCCGAGACAAAAGCGTGGGTCGAGGCAGAAAACGCGCTGACGTTCGGATATCTCAACACGATTCCGGAGCGCGCTGCAATTCGCAATCGACTCACACAGCTTTGGAACTACGCGCGTTACGGCTCGCCCACGAAATCCGGCGGACGCTATTTCCAATACCAGAACACAGGCCTTCAGAACCAATCCGTTCTGTTTGTGCGTGATGGCGGCGGGCCGTCGCGAGTTCTTCTCGATCCGAACACGCTTTCAACGGATGGGACGGTGGCACTCAGTGCAACCGAGCCATCGCCCGATGGTCACATGCTTGCCTATGCGACGTCGGCGAGCGGATCGGATTGGGAAGAGATCCACGTTCGCAGTGTCGACAACGGTCGCGACATGTCCGACGATCTCAAGTGGGTAAAGTTCTCGGGAATATCGTGGACGAAAGACAACAAGGGATTCTTCTACGAGCGGTACGCAGAGCCGACGAGCGGGAACGCGCTTACGAACGTGAACCGCGACCAGAAGGTCTACTATCATAGAATTGGAAAGCCGCAGACGTCCGACGAGCTTATCTACGAACGGAAGGATCAGCCCGACTGGTTGTTCGATACGCAGGTGAGTGACGATGGATCGTTCGCGATCTTCACGGTTTCTCAGGGCACCGACGAGCGAAATCGTCTCTACTACATCTTTCTCGGCGACAATCCCGGGAAGCCACAGATCGACAATCCCGTGGTTCGTTTGATCGACCGGCTCGATGCGACTTACGATTTCATCGGCAACACCGGCGACAATTTTCTGATTCGCACGGATCTCACCGCGCCGAAGGGACGAGTCGTTGCAATCGATATCAACAACGAGCAGCAGAACCGATGGGTCACAGTAATCCCCGAGGCAAAGGACGCACTGGTTTCGGCGCGAATCATCGGTAAGAAGGTCGTCGCTTCGTATCTGCAGGACGCGCATTCATCGGTGCGTTTGTATGGATTGCCGCAAGATCGCAGCAACTTCCGGCGCGGCCCAACAGGTCCTTCTGGCGGACCTGGCGGCGGCGGTATGAATCGAGGCGGGAATCAGCGCGGCAATCCGGGCGACACCACGCGTGATTTCCGAAGAGGAGGTATCGGTTATCCATTCCTCGGAGAGCTTGCTCTTCCCGGAATCGGCACAGTCGGAGGCATCACAGGCAAGCCGGGTGACGACGAGATGTTCTATCAATTCACGTCCTATCTCTCACCTTCGGCTGTGTATCGATACGATCTCAACAAGAACGTGAACCAGCCCTACGCGATTCCAAAATTGCCGGTGGATTTCTCTCAGTTCGAGACGAAGCAGGTTTTCTACACGAGCAAGGACGGAACTCGCGTGCCGATGTTCATCACGTCGAAAAAAGGGATCGCACTCGACGGGAACAATCCAACGCTTCTCTATGCTTACGGCGGGTTCAACATCTCGCAGACACCCAGTTTCTCGTCCGCGAATCTCGCGTGGCTCGAGATGGGCGGCATTTATGCAGTCGCGAACCTTCGAGGAGGCGGCGAGTACGGCAAGGAATGGCACGAAGCGGGCATGCTCGATAAGAAGCAGAATGTCTTCGACGATTTCATCGCGGCCGCTGAGTACCTGATTCGCGAGAAATACACGTCGACTCCGAAGCTCGCGATTTCAGGTGGCTCGAACGGAGGACTTCTTGTTGGTGCCGTGATTACACAGCGTCCGGAACTTTTCGGTGCAGCGCTGCCCGCCGTTGGAGTGATGGATATGCTTCGCTTCAACAAGTTCACAATCGGTTGGGCGTGGACTTCAGATTACGGATCGCCCGATGATCCAAAGCAGTTCGCTGTTTTGCGCGCGTATTCGCCACTACACAACATCAAGGCGGGAACTCACTATCCGCCGACTTTGATCACGACTGCCGATCATGACGATCGGGTCGTACCCGGTCACTCGTTCAAGTTTGCGGCGACCATGCAGGCAGCTCAGGGTGGCGCCGCGCCGGTTCTCATTCGCATCGAGACAAAAGCAGGACACGGCGCGGGTAAGCCGACGGCGAAACAAATCGAGGAATCGGCCGACAAGTTTGCGTTCCTGGTGAAGAACTTGAACATGCGCGTTTCGTTGCCACAGTGAGCGCAATTCCGCTGCTGGACGCGCTGCTCGGTCTGGTAAAGATCGCGCTGCTCGTGCTAGCGGGAGTTCTAGCGCTTTTCTGCATTCTCGACTGGGCGGTGCGAACCCGCCGCGTAAACGTCTTCGGTGGTGTTGCGCGCTTCGCGAGATCGAAGATCGATCCATTTCTTGCGCCGATCGAGCGTCGAGTCGTCGCTGCTGGAGGATTGCCCACGAGCGCTCCGCTTTGGGCGCTCGCCGCCGTGGTGATTGGCGGCATTCTACTTCTTAGTCTCCTCAACTTCATAACCGCCGAGCTGTACAGCGTGTCGTTCGCCGTCTCGAGCGGGCCAGTGGGGATTTTCGCGCTGCTTGTCTCCTGGCTATTTGATTTCGTAAGAATCGCGATTCTCGTTCGAGTGATCAGCTCGTGGCTTCCAATCTCTCCGTACTCGAAATGGATTCGATGGTCGTACACGGTGAGCGAGCCGATTCTGCGACCGCTGAGGCAGGTAATCCCGAGTCTTGGAATGATCGACATCACGCCGATCATCGCGTACTTCCTGCTCGGATTCATTCAGGGAGCGGTGCTGCGACTTATCACTTGAGCATATCCGAAACTGCGAACGGCGTTCGATTCGCGGTTCGTGTGCAACCGCGCGCTTCGAAAAACGAAGTCGCCGGAATTCACGGCACGGCGCTCAAAATCCGCCTTCAGGCACCGCCCGTTGATGGCGCCGCAAATGATGCGCTCGTATCGTTTCTCGCCGATTCGCTGGGCGTGAGCCGTCGATCCGTTAGAATTATTTCTGGCGGCTCATCACGCAATAAAACGGTCGAAGTCGACGGCGTAACCGCGCAGCTTATTCATCTGCTCGCCGAAAAATAAATTAACCGCCCTCAGTTGCTGTTAACGCGCGACGTGAGCATTTTCAGAAAGTTCGGGCGCAATTTTCGCGTAGAGAAGACGATCGATCCGATCGCATGACGGAGTAGTGCCGATGACCTCATTGCTCATTGTAGGGACTGATAGCGCGTTGATCGAAGGCATCGCGCAGACACTCACCGCCAGGGACCACCAACTTTTCTTCGCCCGCAGTCTCGCCGACGCGCTCGATGCAGTCGGTGATGCGAGGCCTCTCGTCATCCTCGTCGAGCGCTCGGCGATAGACGAGATTCGGATGACCCTAAGAGTACCTCTGGCCCCGCGCGGAGCATTTCTCGTTTTTCACGCGGAAGACACGAGGCCTGCGCCACTTCCACACCGGGTTCAGCGCGCTACTCTTGCCGAGCTCGAGCTACCTCTCGAAACTCAGCGGCTGCTTGCGCTCATTCGTTACGTCGAGAATCGCGCGCACACGCTCGGCGCAGATTCTCTCGACGATAGCGTGCAGATTCAGCCTAATTAGGTTCAGCTTGGCGGCTGCGGTGGCGTCCGGCCAATGATGATCGTGATGTTGTCCTGACCGCCTGCGTCGAGCGCATCCTGAAGAAGCGTCTCGCAACCTTCTCGCGCCGTCTTCGTGGTCATGAGTCGCTCGCGAATCTGATCGTCTGACACGTGACGCGTTAATCCATCGCTGCACATCAATCCAACGTCACCCCATTGCAGTCCGAGCTTTCGCACGACAGGCGCAGCTTGCGGACCTCCGATCGCGCTCGAGAGAATGTGCGCCCATTTTGTGCGCTTCGCGTCGTCGCGCGTGAAAACGCCTTGCTCCACGAGATCCTCAGCCATTGTCTGATCACGTGATAGCTGAATCAGCTGACCATCCCGCATTGTGTAGCAGCGACTGTCACCGACCTGGAGGAGAAATGCATTAGGCCACACGCCGAGCCAAAGCGTGAGCGTCGTGGCCATTCCGCGAAGCTCTGGGTGTTCGCGCGTCGCAGTCGCGAGCTCGTTGTGGACTTTGAGAGCTGCTTCTTCGAGTGTATGAATGAATTCTTCGTCTTCCGTGGCATCGGTAGTGTAGTAACACCGTAGCGCCTGCGACACATAACGAGTCACACCTTCGAGCGCCATTCGACTCGCTTCCTCTCCTGCAACTGCGCCTCCGACACCGTCCGCCACCATGCCGAGTGTCGCTATCCGTTCGTTGCCGCCCAGTGCAGTAGTGTCTGGCAGACTCGTGTGATACACATGCATTCGCTTTTGCAGGGCGCACACGAGGAAGTGGTCTTCGTTGTTCGCGCGGACCTTCCCCGGATGCGTGAGGCCATAGACGTCAATCTCGTTGTCGAGAGGACGTCGACCCGGATCGGCCGCGACAGCTGTAGGCGATATGGACGTCATTCGAGCCTCTTCACTTTATTAAATGTATGCGTAAACCTTATCGCTGCATCATGACTGGACGCCTCATACCGCTGCCGTGACAAATCTCCCAATTCGTCGTAACACCATTCTCCTCGCCTCTGCAGTCGCTGTGAATTCGGCGACGCTTCAACTCGTGTCGGCCGTGTCGGCGCTGACCTTTGCACTCGTCACAGGCGCTACGAGTCTCCTTGGACTCGGCCCGGCACTTTCTCTGGTTTCGTCCGCGTTGACTTCATTACCGGCGGGACGATTGATGGATCGGGTCGGCAGAGTCCCGGTTCTCGCGAGCGGATTTGCATTTGGAATGCTGGGTGCTGCGCTCACAAGCCTCGGTGCGTATCTGCAATCCGGATGGATCGCCGTGCCGGGATTCATTCTCATCGGCGCCGCGGGAGCAACTGGCCAGCTCATTCGAGCCGCAGCGGGCGACATGTATCCCGCCTCGCGCAGGGCGCGCGGAATTTCTTACGTGATGGTTGGCGCAGTTGTCGGCGCGGTGCTCGGACCTCTCGTGTTCGAGCCAATCTTCAAAGGACGAGAGCTTTCCGCTCCATCGCTTGCACTGCCGTGGCTCGCGGGTAGTGGGCTGATGCTGATAGCTCTCGTAATCGTGCTCAATGTGCGACCCGATCCAAAACGAATCGCCGAAATAATCGAAGCTGAGTCGGGTGATGTCCCCGTGCGATCGACTGAAGCAGCGCCGCTGAATGAGCTCCTCCGTCGCCCCGGAGTTATTCCAGCAATCATCGTCGGCGTCATCAGCTATGCCGTGATGGTCTCGGTGATGAATCTCACCGGCTATGTAGTCGTTCAGCATCTGCATCATCCACAACACGTGATCTTTCCGATCATCGGCGCACATGTGCTTGGCATGTACCTTCTGATGCCGGTTGT
>JBGQKT010000130.1:0-9156 GCA_041499635.1 Gemmatimonadaceae bacterium | reverse complement strand
GTCGCGAGTGGAAGCGCACCGGTGTGGTAGTGCCCCATCGTGAGTCCGAGCGCATCGCTCACCACGACAAAGCGATTCATTCGCCCACCGTCAATTTGCGCCTGCTCCTGATAAAATCGATGAACCAGATCGCGCGTCGCCGAGTCGCTCGGGATGTACTGCTCGATTGCAAACGGTGCATTGGGAAGATTCGCGGGCACATGTGCGTCGGGCGCCTGCGGAAGAACGGTATAGGGATTTCCCGTTGAATCGATTTGGCGATATCGATCGGGCGAGAGCGCAACGATTCCATCGGCGCCGGGAAATTCGCCGTAGAGATTGTCGAAGCTTCGATTCTCGAGATAAATGACCACGACGTGATTGATCTTCGCGACTGCGGCGCGCGATGATGATGCTTCCGGATTAGGCGAGACTGTCGCGCACGCCGAGAAAAACGCAGCAGCGAAAAGCGCTGCGCTCTTAGCGGGCAGCGGGTAGCGCGATTTTATGTTTTTCCATTTCATCGTATGTCTAGTTTCCGTCCCGCATCCAGATGGTCGAAATTCAATAAAGCGTTAAACACGAGGAAGTAGCTTCCCACCGTCTCTCCTCTGTACATCGGGTTATTCCCGTACAACACAACGTGTCCTTTGTCGACAGGTACGTCGACAACCACCGGTCGTTGCGCAACATCGGTTCCATCGAGCAATCCTGACACCAGCAGATCGCGCTGGTCAGCATATCGCAGCACCACGCGCGGACGCAAAGCCGGCGGAATCACCCGCAGCGGATTAATGAGCTGCTCCTCCGTCACTGGCGGCGCCTGCCACGGCTGCACCGGCTTCCTCGGGGGCAAATCATTTTTCGGATCGATGATAGGACGCCCCTGCGGGATGTCGACGTCCTCTGCAGTTCCACGCCCTGTTGCGCGCGCGGTAAGCGAATCCGGCGGCCGGCCGCCGCGCGTGCCGAGTACACTGGTAATCGTGAAGCTCATCCCACCGTCGCTGTAAACGGCGAGACTGTCGCGCATGCCGTACACGAGCGGACTGGCATCGTCAACGATCTTCGTTCGCAACAATGTTCCGACCACATGCAGCCGCGGTGGATGAGTGATGCTGACTCCGTCGGCAAATCCAAAAGCCTGCGCGAAGTCAGCAGTGTTTTCGGAAGTCAGCAGCACTCCACCCGCCGACACGAACTTCGAGAGATTCTCGACTCCCTGCCAACCAAGTCCGGGCCGGATGTCGTCGGTTTGCGCGAAGGGAGTGATGTTAGGCGTGAGCGGAGTCACCTTCCACGGTATTGGATTTCTCCATGTCGGCATTCCGTCGACGAGCGTTTGTGGACCTGAGCTGCCGGGGCCAAACACGATCACGTCGTACTTCGAGTTGAGGTTCGCCGTCTTCGCTGCGTCCTGAACGCTGATGTAGTCGAACGGGATGTGGAGGACGTCGAAAGCCTGCCGCCACCATCCTTCACCTTGTGTGTCCGTCCACGTGTGCATGATCGCGACTCGCGGCGCACGCGCAGGATGCATCGCGACGGATGGAGCGGCCGGAATCGCGTAGGCGTTGAGTCCAAGCTCTTTCACCGCGCTCTCGAGATCGGCCGACGGCACGCCGCGAATTACAAACGACCCGCGACGAAATTTTCGTCCCGCCGCGTCGAACGGCTGCTCGGCAATCTGGAAATCCGCTTTTCTGAATCTGTATCGCAGAGTTGCGAGTGCGTTGTCTGCGTTGTGATCGATTGCGAAGATCGACCCTGCGCCTGTCACACCGCCGGGCGCACGCACGTCACCTGAGACAGACTCCATCGGCACGCCGAGCACTTTTGGATCGGCAACTCGTACTGTGCGAACGGCGAAGTTCTCGGGGAAAGTCCACCCTGTATCGTCGTACGGAGATTTTTGTGGATCACTTGGAGCCCAGTACTGATAGTCGAGCAACGCATCTGCGATACGCGAATAAGGTTGATCCATTCGAACGACGTAGCTTCCCGAGGGAAACTCTTTGGGCTCGAATTTCGGCCGATTGGTCAAAGTATCGGCGCTCCGAGCGAGCGCAGTGTCGGCGTTGGCTGTATTGGCTGGACGAGCGCGCGATGCGGGTACCATCACGGTAAACGCCGCTGTCGCGCGCGAGATCTCTACGTGCTGCCTCTGCAGAATTCGCAACAGCTCCGCCTGCGCGCCGGGACGAGGATCATCAGCGGGGAAAACGTAAGCTGATGGTCCCTCGTTGCGAGGCTTCATCACTGCGCGTTTGCTCTTCTCCCAGAAATTCTCGAGGAACTGCCGGCGGTTGTTCGCGAAATAATTGAGTGAGACGAGCAATCCCGTTTGCTCATAATTGTTGTTGTCGCGAAGCGACCACTTCACTCGTGGCAACGGTGGATTCTGGCGATACCACGTTCGCGCAGCGTCCTGCACATTGATTGTGCGATCCATTGTCTCCGCAGTTCCGCCATTGCCGAACGTCTCATAGAGGCGGCCGATGCCGTTGTGCGTTGGAGCCATGAAGTACAAATAGCCCGGCGACCACGTGTCGAAATTCCCGTGCGTGAACACGCCAGGCATTCCGAAGCGCGTCATCTCCTGCACGTTGTTCCAGCCGAGCATCTGCCATTCGTTCGTGAGTAAAGGGTCGATCCACGCGTTGTATGGTCCGTCGCCGACAGTATTGTCGTAAAGAAACGGCACCGATTCGTGGAGATCGTGCAGCACCATCGCTTTGAAATCGAGATAGGTGTCGAGCACGTTTTGCGACAGCTTGAGCGTGAGCGCCATCGCGTCACGATTGTTGTCGTGCCCGACGTAATGTCCCCAGTACACGAGCGGCGGATACGTGTCGTTGGGATGCGCCATGTGCCAGTGGAAGAGATCGACGTCGCGATCTCGGCCGTCCACCTCGACGATTGGCGTGATCAGCGTGATGAGATTGTCGCGGATGTTTCGAACGTACGGGCTTTCATCGACAGCGAGGCGGTATGCCAGCTCCATCAACGCCGTTGGCGCGCCCGATTCCGGCGAATGGATTGTGCCTGTGATGTAGTAGACCGGCACGACCTGGGTCATCAGCTTCTCGGCCGTCGCGTCATCCATGTTGATCGAGCGTGGATCTGCGAGCTTCGCCATTCTCACCTTGTTGCTGTCGAGATTCGCGAGCAGCGCTTCTGAAGCAACTGCGACCGCGATCATCTCCCTGCCTTCTTCGGTCTTTCCTATAGAGAAGACTCGAACGCGCGGTGTCGACTTTGCCAGCAGGCGCATGTAGTCGTACACCTCTTTCGAATACGGCAGGTTGTTGCGCGCGCCCGCGATGTCGCCGAGGACAGCCTTTGGCGTCGGGACAGTCGACGATGCTGGCAGGTAGTCGACGAGTGGCGAGAGGAAGAAAGACTCCGTAGTGTATTCATGAATCTTTTTGGTGTATTCGGAATCGACGGGCTGATTGGGATCTCGGCCGGGTTTGATGAGCGTGGGGTCGAGCGCGCTTCCGGTAGTTTCGTGTGTCGCGTCACGTGATTGTGCGCGAGCCGCGAGGGGAAGGGAGGAAAGCAGGAGAAGAAAGAGCAGGCGAAGCCGTGAACCGAACGGAAGCATGATGATCCTCAATGGTTACGCTGAGTGTCGCGCGCACAATTTACAGTGCTGCATCCGTGCGAGATATTGAGAAACGTACATTCGTTACTGTTGCACGACGCTGGCGCGACAATTACCCTCACCGTCGCCAATGACTGACGCACAAGACGGAACACGCAACATCGTCTTGAGGGAGCTGACCCCGAAAGACTTCAAGAAAATTACTTCCGCCGCAGAGTGTGTGACGCTTGCGGGAAAAGATCGGATTTGGCAAGCCAATCAGCCGATTAAGGACGTCTATTTTCCCGAGACTGCGGTGATTTCGCTTGTGACGGTACTCGATGCCGGCTCGATAGAGGCGATCACGATCGGCAATGACGGATTCGTCGGCCTTCCCATTTTTCACGGACCGGGTTCGACGGTCACACAGGCGAACTGTCAGATGCCCGGGGCGGCATGGCGCATGAGGTCCGATGCATTCATGAAGCTTTGCAGACAAATGCCGGAGCTCCGGCGCTCATTGAACCACTACAGCCAGCTCGTTATCGAGACCATATCGCAATCCGCCGCTTGCAATCGCGTGCACGTAATCGAGGAACGCTGCGCGCGGTGGCTTCTAATGTCGCACGATCGCGTTGCGAGCGATGAGATTCCGCTAACTCAGGAATTTCTTGCGCAGATGCTCGGCGTGCGTCGTCCCGGAGTAACCGTCGCAATCGGAATTCTCGAGCGAGCGGGATTCATCGCGCATGGACGCGGGCGCATCACCGTGACCGATCGCAAAGGTTTGGAAGCCGCCTCGTGTGAGTGTTACGGAGCCATCAAGAGACGCGAAGAAATTCTCAAGTTGAATCCGCGGTCAGCGTAGACTGCCGTGGAGGGTACCATCCGGTGCACCGTCCGAAAATTACACTTGTTAGGGGACTGCCCCCCCTGTAAGATGGCCATGCAGGGGCGACCATACTGTGGGCACCCAAACATAAATGCGCGATAAAAACAGCACTGCTTCGACCGTCGAAAGAGAAGCGCCGACTTCAGTATTTAGGTCGGCCGATAGAATCGAAGTACCTACGCGCGCCGTCGAGCTCCTCCGCAACTGCATCAGGGCGAAGAAGGATGGAAAGCCGGTCGCCGAAAAATTGCGCGCTGCGATCGCTCCCATCTGTGCCGAGGCGCATCGGTCACAAGCGATGCCGGAGCAGGTTTTGATTTCGGTGAAAGAGCTTTGTCACTCGATGCCGGAATACGAAAAGATCCGCGGCGCGCGCGAGCGCGCGATGTTCCTCGATTCGGTCGTGAAGATGACGATCGAAGAGTACTATCGAGTCTAGCGGCTTTTCAGAGTAGGATAAGCCACATCGGGTGGCGTGCCGCCGTGCGGCCAGTCGTGCTCCTTACCAGGAAAATCAGGTCGCGGTTGCGTGTTGACGTAAGTCGCGACATCGAACGCCTGCTGCGGCGTTAGCGTTCGCGGACGATCGCGCGGCATGAGCTGATGAATGAATGCGGCAGCGCTTCTGATTCGTGCCATTCCCGCGCCGATGTTGTACGAACGCGGTCCCCACAACGGTGGTGCTACAGCGGATCCATTGCCGTCAGGTCCGTGACACACAGAGCACACAGTCGTGAAGATTTTTTGTCCGCGCGCTGTGTCGCCAACAAGCGGGTCGAGTTTCGGCACGCTCTGACCCTCCATTTCTTTTCCCGGCGGATATCCACGCGACAGAAACGCGATATAGGTGACGATGTCGCGCATGTCGCGACTTTCAGGCGCGAGCGGCTTGCCATTGAGACTTCGCTTGAAGCAATCGTTGACTCTGTCTTCGATGAGATCGACATGCCCGCTCCTCGGCCGATACTGAGGAAATCGTGTGTACGCTCCGACGAGAGGCATCGCGTTCGCAATCGTGCCATCCGCGAAGTGGCAATTGGCACAATTGAGTGCCGCGCCCACAAAATGCGGCAGACTGTCGCGCGTGCTGTGAATTAGCGCACGTCCTCTGCGAATCGAAACGAGTGTGGCCGAGTCCTTTATTTCTGATTCGTTAGGTACGCGGAAAGGCAGGGCAGCCGATTCTTTCTTCGGAGGTGCCGATGAATGGTTCGCCTGTTCACCGCAGCCGATCATCAGCGAAACCAACCAGAAATTCAGTGCGATGATGTAGCGCATCGTCTGTCATTGTAGAGTCAGCGCATTACACACGCAACTGCAAAACGGTCGCCGATACCCGCTGGCCGATGACCGATCACTGATGTCCGAGTTTTCTTTCGGACCTCGGTCATCGGTTATCGGCCAGCTGGCATCGGCGACCGCGTCGTGGCTTTTTGTTTCAGGCGGAGGGAGAGGGACTCGAACCCCCAAGCGCTTGCGCGCGGCGGTTTTCAAGACCGCTGCCTTACCAATTAGGACTATCCCTCCAGAGACCCTCGCAAATTATTTGGTCCGGCAGCCTTCCTCAACCTTTTGAATACCAAATCCGGGTTGCATTTTTGTCGCAACGAAAATTCCTGGAGTTTTGATGAGCGCTCGCACCAAGCTGTCGGTGATGATGTTCCTCCAGTACTTCGTCTGGGGCGCGTGGTATGTGACGATGGGCACTTACCTCCTGACGACACTCAAGTTCGACGGAACACAGGTCGGACTGGCGTACGGAAGCACCGCAATTGCCGCAATCGTTTCGCCTTTCTTCGTCGGAATGATTGCCGATCGCTTCTTTCCTACTGAAAAGATCATTGCGCTGCTTCATATCGGCGGGGCAGTGGTGATGTACTTCGTTTCGACATTGACGACTTTCGGGACGTTCTACCCGCTTCTCATTCTCTACGCGCTTCTGTTCATGCCAACATTGGCGCTCACCAATTCCATCTCGTTCGACAACATCGCGGATTCGGCGAAGGACTTTCCGAAGATTCGCGTGCTAGGAACGATCGGATGGATTGCCGCGGGCCTAATCGTCGGCCAGCTCGGCTGGGAAGCTACGTCGATTCCAATGAAGCTCGCGGCAGGGGGGTCGCTCGTGCTCGGATTGTACTCCCTCACGCTACCGCACACACCACCACACTCGGTCGGAAAACCGCTCAGCGCTCGCGACGTTCTCGGACTCGATGCATTGTCGCTCCTGAAGGATCGATCGTTCCTCGTCTTCGTGCTCGGCTCGTTCGTTCTGTGCATTCCGCTTCAGTTCTACTACGCGTTCACGAACGCTTTCCTGAACGAAATCGGGCTACCCGCTGCGGCTACGAAGATGACGCTCGGGCAGGCATCTGAAGTTGGATTCATGCTCCTCCTGCCGCTCGCGTTGGTGAGATTGGGCGTCAAGAAAATCATGCTCGTCGGCATGGCGGCGTGGACGCTTCGCTATCTCATGTTCGCGATGGGGAACACGAGCGGACTCGTGTGGATGCTTTACCTCGGCATTCTGCTTCACGGCGTGTGTTACGATTTCTTCTTCGTCACCGGACAGATCTACGTCGATCAGACTGCCGAGCTGAAGATTCGCGCCGCGGCGCAGGGCTTCATCGCGTTTGTGACGCTCGGCGTCGGATTGTATATCGGATCGTGGGTATCGGGAAAAGTCGTGGATGCATACGCGATCACTGGAGCGAACGGAGTGATCACCCACGATTGGCGGTCGATATGGCTGGTTCCAGCGGTCGGTGCAGGAATTATACTAGTGGTGTTCGCTCTGCTCTTCCGGCCAACTTCCGCAGCGCCGGAGGTTACGACGAGCGCGATTCCGGAGCCGATACCTCTATAGGAAAAAAAGAACGAGGTATCGGGTGTCAGGTTTTCTAAGGTAAACAGGCATCAGCAACAGCCCATTGACCTTTTGGACCACCGTGAGCGGTCGTTGGGTAGTTGCGGAAGCCTGATAACCCTTGAAAACCTGGCACCCGAGACCTCGTTCTTTTTTGCGGCATCCTTAAGGTTTCCAAGTGCCCTTAGCAACATCGGGCACGAACGAGTCTAGCCCGCGTGGCGGAAACTCGAGTGTGCGTCCTTTCGCCGCGCTCATGTAAGCCGTCATGAGAATCCTCATCACCTCGACTCCATCCTCGAAGGTGAGCATCGGCTTCTCATCGTTCAGGAATGCATGAACGAAATGACGGTCCTCTGCAGTGTATCCGTACGCAGATGGCTCCTCAGAAATCACGGGCATCGAGCCGACTTCGGCGTTTTGTTTTTCAACCAGATCCTCGCCGGCTTTTCCTTTCACCTCTCGACTGAAGAAAAGCTTGAGCCCGCTGTCGAGAGTGTTCCACGAAAGCGAATACTCAGGGCCGAGCAGCTCGGCAGACAGGCGCAATCCTGCTCCGACAAAGCTCCACGACGTGGTCACTTCGCCGACCATTCTTTCTCCACTATCGGCTTCGTATTCAATCGTCGCTCGCGCAAAATCCTCAGATGGTCGTTTAGTGTAATCGACCTCCTTTCCCATCGCGGCTGATAACCGCTTCGCGTACTCGGGTCTTGACCACTTGAGCGACGCAACGTGTCCTGTGATGCGAACCGGTCTGATCGACGATCGCGGCGCACCGGGAGCAGTGAGAAGATGTCGCACGACTTCGACTGAATGACACATCATGTCGTTGAGAACACCGCCGCCCTGCTGCGTGCCTTGCCAGAACCACGGCATGTGCGGACCGCTGTGCTCTTCCGCAGCGCGCGCGAGATACGGCCTCCCTGTGAGTGCAGCGCCTCTCGCCCAGATCAGCTCTTTGCCGCGTGTTATGTCCGGAGCAAAGAGTTGATTCTCCATGTAACCGGTATTGAGTCCGGCACTTTTCGCGAGACGCGCAACTGTTTTTGCTTCGGCGACATTGCGCGCGAGCGGTTTCTCGCACGCGAGACCGCGCAACTTTCCGTGGCCATCGCGAACCGCGGCGACAATCTCTTCCATGTTCGAAATGCGCGCGGAGTTTGGACCGCAAAGCCAGATGGCATCGATGCGCGGATCGGCGACCATGTCGCGAATCGAGCGATACGGTTGTGCGTCACCAACTCCGAGCTGTCGCGCGAATGTCGCAGTCGCAGCGGCATTCTTCGCGTTCGGGCTCCAGACTCCGAGCACGTCCGCGTCGCGAACACCGGTGAATCCCATGATGTGGAAGCGCGCATTGAATCCGCTTCCGACGAATCCAACGCCGAGTCGTCCGCCGCTCATTCTACCGGCACCCGCGTCTTCATCTCGTCGCCTGTAACGCCGAGTTTTGAGAGAGCTTCGGGTGGACATCCAGCATAGCCTGGGTTGAAGACATTGCCCACGTAGCGTACGTCTTTCCATCCCATCTCGCTGGAGAAGAATCCGGATGCTGTCAGGTCGCGGAAACGATTGAAGAAAGCCACGCCCTGACTCAGCTCCGGGCGCGCCTTCGCTGGCCACGCAACGTCAGAGAGCACTTGCCTACGCTGTACGTCGGTCGAGCGCACGAACGAAGTTCCGAATCGCTCCTCGCATTCGATATCGAGCCAGCCGAGTCCACCGCGCATCGAAACCTTGCTCGAATCCGAGGCCTCTTTGTCTGCCAGGAGAAAGTCCATGTATTCCGGAACCTTGGCGTCTGTCGCGCTGCCTGATCGTTCATCGCGG
>JBGQKT010000129.1:0-9225 GCA_041499635.1 Gemmatimonadaceae bacterium | reverse complement strand
GATCACTGACTGAGCTTGTGCGATCGCGGCGCCACCAAAGGACGCAACGACGACGAAGCTGGCAGCGACCAGCCGACTGAATCGTCTAAAATTGTTCATTTTGCCTCTAGTCCGAAGAAGTTGTCCGGCGTCGAACGGTTGGCGCCGAAGAAAAGCAAATCTTTCTCGCTGGTGCGCCCTCATCCGGAATCTTTCGCCGTCAATGCTCGGTGGTGGACACGAGGTGACTGGCGTTGTTCAGGGATGCGGGTAAGGCTCACATCAAGGACTTATTTCTGCCATGGCATCCCTCCACCTGAGGTTCGACTGCGACGAAACACCGAAACCCCGTCGTTGCTTAGACGCGGTTACGATTTGCTAACACTCGATTTCCAACCAACGTCGCTACTATATATATCGTCGCCAGGCGCGAACATCTGTGCCCGCAATCATTTACAGTGGAATTCAACCCGTTGGCCCGAGGGTGCGCCAGAAGGGGGTTGTAAGGGGGGAATGTAGGTCTGGAGCCAAAACATCGCAAGAGCGTTCACACGCCCCAAACGGTTGCTCGACGCTTACAATTGCCCGCGGCGCTGCCGCGGGGCGCAACTACTGGTAGCGCGTATAGATCTGAATCACGCCCGCCACATGATCGCTGCCGTATTTCGTCATCGCATCCCAACCCTCGATGAACCGTATTTCGGCGATGTTCGACGCCTGGATCGTTCGGAGCGATGCGATCGTCCCGAACTCGACATTGTCCAGATAGACCGTCGGTTCTTTTGGCTGCTTGAGAAGAATTGAATTCGGACCTCGCGAATTCAGAAAGTTAGCGCGATACATCGCAATCAAATCGTACGCTGTCGCCACATTCGCTGATTGGATCTCAGCGGTAGTGATGACATTTCGATCAGTCGGATCGACGTGATGCATGCTCGCGCATGCGCCGAGTGAAAGAGAGAAGCCGAGGAATAGCGGGATGGATACTCGACGAGCGCTGTGCATGGCAGGACAGTGCCTCCAGTCAAGCGGCGCCCGAGGTCCGAAAAGGCGGCCGGGGTTTGCCGCGCGAAATGCTCCGAGGCATAAGCTGCGCCGTAGTGCAAATAGTCGCAAGCTGAGTTTCTCCGAAAAACAAAACGGCCCTCGCACTTTGCGAGGGCCGTCTTGCAATCGAGCTCAAGAAATTCTAGTTGCAGGTTACCGTAAGAACTCCACCGCGTTGATCGGCTTCGTTCTGCGGAATTGGAAGTGCCTTGTTGAAGATGTCACCGGCGAGCTCCTTCTTGAAGAAGGTGCCGTTCAACCTCCCGTACGCGCGGAGGTCGACCAACCGGTGCGCGCTCTCAAAAAGCAGTGAGTAGCGCTTCTCGCGAAGAATCGCATCGATCGCAGCAGTTGCATTCGCGAACGGGCCAAGTGGCGCGAGTCCGCCCGAAGCAGCACGAACGAAATTCACGTCAGCAAGGGCACCTGCGAGATCGCCGAGTCCCACTTTCGCCTGTGCACGAAGGAGAATCAGCTCTTCGTTCTTCAGAAAGGCGATGGTTTGCAGCTGCGTCACTTTGAAATTCGTGTTGTAGGTGACGCCCTGCTGCGTCGTCGATGGTGTTGCGACAATCTTTCCGCCGCGCAAATCACCCGCCTGAAGACTGTCACTCACCTGAGGATTGAGGTGCAGGTTGTTGTCGACGAGCTGATTCGGCGTATCGCCCGGCGCTGTACTGAATGTGAAGTAAACGCCATTGCCGATTTGGGCCGGATCGCTCGTGTTGATGAACGATGAATTGATTGCTGTGATCGCCGCGTTGAATCCCGTCGCGCCTGTCGGCGACGCATGATCCAGCGCGCGATACAGCTCTACTTTTCCTTTCCATCCACGATTGAACAGCGCGAATGTCGCCGGTGTGTTGAAGCCGGCAAAGCCCGACGGACTCTTGAACGGGAACGCCGCGCCACCCGCTGCAAGATCCGTATTCGCGCTGTCGAGCAGCGCCGAAATGAATGCGAGCACCTTCGGCTTGCAAACCAGTGGAGCGAGCGCATCCGTGATGTCCACGTCCAATGCGACTGGAACACCGAGCGTGTCGCGGAACTCGAGCGCCCTGTAATAGTCGATCGCCTTCATCGTGCGCACCATTCCCCGAGTCGCCGCCTGCTGTGCAGTCGTCAGTTCCGACGGCGGCGCACTGGGAAGCACCTTCAGAATTGTGTTCGCCGCGCGAATGTCGCGCATGAAGGTCGTCCAGTTTCCGCTTCCCGAAAACGCGCCGGGGTCGGGAGTCCCATTGAGGAACTCATTCACGTAACGCGCTTCCGATGGATCTGTACGATACGCGTCACGCGCCAGCACTTCGCCGAACACGATGTACGTGGCCGGTGCGATGCCCACCGCCGCGCGCTGAGCATCGTGATAGCCCGTCATGAGATTCTGGAGCGTGAGCTGGGTCAAGGGTTTTGAGAGAACATCCTGGTAAGACGGATTGTTGAAATCGGGGACCGCAGTGGAGTCCTTGCATGCGCCCATCAGCGCGACTCCCGCGATCAAAGTGGCTATGTATTTCCGCATGGTAATAGCGTCTCTGGTCATGGGTGATTTAGAAATCTGCGCTGACACTTAGGAACCAACTCCTGCTCGGCGGATAAGGCGTTACATCCGAGAAGCGATTCGTAATGGAGTTACCGAAGTTCGACACCTCGGGGTCATAACCGGTGTAAGGAGTCCATGTCTTGAGATTACGTCCGGCGAGCTCGACGCGAATCGCGTTCGCAGAGCTGAACAGGTGCGACGTCAACGCCTTCGGCAGCTGGTACGACAACGAAAGCTCGCGCAGCTTGATGAACGTCGCGTCTTCCAGGTACGCCAACGTGCTTCGGAGCGCCTGGTAATTGCGCATCTTGTTCACGATCGCCGTGTCACCAAGAGTTCCCTGGTTATCGGCACAGCAATCGAGGAAGTAGTCGTTGGTCAGGTTGGAGATGTTGCCGCCGTGCCGCCAATCCAGGAGAGCGCTAACTCGCAGCGGCCCGAAGTTGACCTCGTTGGAAAAGCCCATCGTGAATCGCGGATTCTGATCGCCAAGAATGCTGAGGTGATCCACTCGGGTGATGAAGGTTCCGCAAGACGCTTGTGTCGACGGAGCTTTGGGGCAATCGGCGGTTCCACGTGTGACCAGCGCACCAGCCGCGTTCTGCCACGTGGTGTCACGACCATTACGACCAATGATCGCCGTCGGCGAGCTTCCCTTCTCGATGCGTGTCGCACCGAATCCAATTCCGAATCCACCGGTGTTGAACGCCGGCACCGGCAGCTGCGTGACGATTGCGTGGTTGTGCGCAAACGTGGTGCGCGAAATCCAGCTCAGCGATCCTCGCTGGATCGGAGTCATGTTGAGCGCTATCTCGTAGCCGCGGTTCACGATCGAGCCACCGTTGACAACCTGCGATGTGAAGCCGGTCGACGGCGCCCTGATCGCTGTCAGAATGAGATCGTCGATGTTCTTGCGATAAGCCGTGAATTCAAATGCAGCGCGACCGTTGAACATAGTCGCATCGACGCCGCCTTCAGTCTCGGTCGATCGCTCAGGCTTGATCTGATCGTTTCCATAAGCGAGCGAAGGACGCGTTCCACTTATTCCTTCCTCTGTAATTACGACGAGACTCGTGAACTTCTGCCCGTATCCCGGCTTGTTGCCGGCGCGACCGTACGCAATTCTGAACTTGAGATCGTTCGTGAACGGCGGGAGCCACGAGCTGCGATACGCCGCGGCAAACTTGGGATACTTGAAGAGCTTGTCCGGATCACCGTTGTTGCTCGTGCGTTCCAGATTCAGACCTGCCGTCAGGTTGAGTCGCTCGTTGAAGAGAAGCAGCTCTTCCTGGCCGTAGTAAGAGAAATCCTTCTGGAGCGTGCGAGTCTCGAACGCTGTCAGGTTTGTTGCCTTGTCGAGATCACCCTGGCCAAGCAGAAGATTCTGGCCGGCCGTGAAAACCTGGTCGAACTGCTTTCTGCCCTGGCGAATTCCAACGGAGCTTGTCGCTGAGAAAAACCGCGACGCCGGGAAGAAGCGGTGAATGATCGATGCGCCGAGTGTAGCGGTTATCTCATTTGAGTTATTGTCGATGACCGTTCCCGGAAGTCCGTCAGCGGGCTCGAAGTACAGGAAGCGCGGCGAAACGATCTTGTCCATCTGGGTGAAATGGTCGACGCCGCCGTTCGCGATCACGTCTAGTGTCTGACGCACGGATGAAAACAGGTTGTAGTTCGCCGACGCGCCACCGATGAAGCGGTAAACGTTCTCGGGCGTGCTCAGGTTGTCGCGATCCTGCCACGGATTGTCACCGTTCGCGCCAAGGAACGGATTCCGCGGATACGAGCCATCTGCATTTGGAATAAGAGTGTGGAACGACGGCGTGTTGGAGAAAACTTCCACCGGGTTGCAACCGCAGTTGTCGTTTCCGCTGACTCCGCGATTCGTGAGGCTGTGGATGATCTCGGTTTGCGCCTTGAGATTCAGCTTGGTGCCGACCAGCTGGCCGACGTTCACGCGAAGCGACTGTTTGTTGTAGCCGGTTCCGTGTTCGATGCCAGCATCTCGCTTCGCCAAGCCAGACGCGAAGTACGTCGTCCCGGCGTTGCCGCCGCTGACGCTCAGATCGGTTTCATACGAGAGATCCTTTTCTCCGTAGAACTGTTGCTGGAAGTCGTTGCAGGTTGCCGACCATGGAGCAGCTGTCAGTTTGGCGGCGGTTGCTTCGGCCTGCGACTGGAAGCAACGGATGTCGAGCTTGTTGGAAAGCGAGAATTGACCGAGTCGCTGAGTGATGTTGAACGCAGGCTTGCCCTGGCGACCACGCTTCGTGGTAATGATGATGACTCCGTTCGACGCAGCGGAGCCGTAGAACGCTCCCGCGGACGCACCCTTCAAAATCGAGATGTCCTCGATGTCGGCCGGATTCAGATCCGCAATGCGGTTGACCTGCTGGTCCTGGTTCGACGTTCCGATAACGCGCGACGCCTGCGTGATCGTCGTGATTCCGTTTGAGATTGCATCGTTGCTGACCACCACTCCGTCCACGACGTACAGCGGACTCGAGCTCGATCCGATCGAGGTCGTTCCACGAAGCTGGACCTGCACTCCGCCGCCGGGAGCGCCGGAGTTCGTGGTGATGATCGCGCCGGCAACTTTTCCCTGCAGCGCGTTCTCGAGTGTCGGTGCCGCTACGCGATTGACCGACTCACCGGTAATCACGGTAACCGAATTCGCAGCATTCTGACTTGCAATGCTCGTCGCCGCTCCGGTGATGACTTGCTTCTCGAGTTGGAGAACGTCCTTTGCGAGCTTGATGGTCACGTCATTCAAGCTGGCGTTTAGCGTAACTGTCTGTTGCTGGTACCCGATGCGCCGAACACGCAGCGCGACGGTGCCCTCTGGCGCCGGCACCGTGAAACGGCCGGCTTCGTTTGTGTAGCCGCCGAGTGCCGTTCCGAGCACGTTCACGCTTACCTGCCCGATCGGTTCACCGGCTGCGTTCGTGACTACTCCGCTTATTCGGCGGGCTTGTGCCGATGCCGTCGCACCAAACAGTGCGAGCAACATCGATGTCATGACTAACGTTCGAATTCTATTCACGCCTCTCTCCAGGTGGATGAATGAGAATGCGGCGCCTCTACTGAAGTGTGGAGATGCGTCGATAACCCCACGTACCAGACCGTAGACCTTCGACGGGTGGGGTTGCGGGTACCTAGATAGACCCTCGAAAACGCTATGTCAAGAGATTGCAAGGCGTTTGCAGGGGGAAATACAACAAAAAAGCCCGCTCGATGGCGGGCTTTTTCTACGACTTTTTTTCTATTTCGGAGCGCCCGGCGTCGACGGCGCCCGCGTAGGCTTCGAGAAGTCAACCGTCGGCACAGTCTCGGCACCCGGTGGCGCGTCGTAGTAGACGCGTGCCTTCGCACCCGTGAGTGATGCAGTGATCTTCTGCGGGAAAGATCTGATGTACGAATTGTACGCGTTCACTGCAGCGTTGTAATCGCTGCGCGAAACAGCAATTCGATTTTCTGTCCCCGACAGCTCGTCCTGTAATTTCAGGAAGGTCTGATCTGCTTTGAGCTGCGGATAAGCTTCGGATATGGCGAGCAACCTGCCGAGCGCGCCGGTGAGCTGCGCATCAGCTGCTGCCTGCTGTTGCGGATCGCCGGTTCTAATCGCACCGGCAAGTCCTGCGCGCGCATTCGCGACCTGCGTAAATACTGCTTCCTCATGCTGCGCATATCCCTTTACTGTGTTCACCAGATTCGGAACGAGATCGGCGCGGCGCTGCAGCTGCACTTCAATCTGCTGCTTGGCCTGAGCTGCCTGCTCGTCGAGCGTCTGAATCCGATTGTACCCGCATCCGGATAAGACGACTGGAACCAGCAGGACGAGTGAGCGGCGTTTCATTTGTACAATGCCTCGTGGTGGATGAGTCGGCGTAACGTACGCAATATGCGCCGAAAAGTTTACGCGGTGAAGCGATCGAGATACGCGACCAGCCTTTCCATTGCAGCGAGGTAGCCGGCAAGCACCGCGCCCGCTTCTTCCCGCTCGAGCTTGGCAATGCCGCGGACGTGGCGAATGACTCGCTCGAATGGCGCAGCTTCGAATCCCGCCTTGGCCGCGACGCTTCTGCTCAGCTCTACATAATCCTGCGGCGGAGTCTCACCATGCAAGCGCTCAACTCCGCGGAAGACTACCATCAACGTGCTCAGGCTGGCCTCGAGCAACGACACCTGGGCTTTTTGATCGACTCCCGCCGCCATCGCGCCGCGCCTCAGATGCAGAAGCTTTCCCAGCGCTTGCTGCTCGACCTGAAGGCGGAGATCACTTTTCGAGACCGTGATTCCTATCGATGGATCCTCTCCGTACAACACGCGGTGTCGCTCGAGAATGTCTGCGTATTCCATCGGAAACACGTCTGACGACGATTTCCACTCCGATTCGGTGAACATCATCGGAGGTGGATTTCCGGAGTCGCCCCACGCTCGAAGCACCGCGCCGACGGCGGCAAGTCTGTCGAGAGGAACTCGCTCGAGTATGACCAGCACATTGTAGTCCGATTTCTTTGCGATGTGCTCGCCGGCGACCGCCGAGCCGTACAGCACAACCGAGCGCAGCGTCTCGCCGTATGCTTCCGTGAGCTGCGTCACCAATTCGTCGAGAGTCATCGCCATTACAGAATCCCCATTGTGCTGAATGTCACCAGCTCGACCCGCCGCCACCACCGCTGAAGCCACCGCCGCCGCCAAAGCCGCCGAAACCTCCGCCTCCGCCGCCAAAACCACCGCCGAATCCCCCGCCGCTACTCCACCCGCCCCGGCCACCGCCTCTCGGCATCGACAATAGAATCGGCCAGATACAGCCGCCGCACCCGGACGTTCGCCCCCTCGCCTGCTGTCGCCGCGCAAAGTTCGACAAGAAGGACAGAAGGAAAAAGAAAATCAGGAAGTAGACGAACGGCGGAATACCGCGATAGTTGCTGCGGTTCGCATTCTGTATCGGCTGGGGCGGTGCGAGTGAGCTGTCGAGAGAAAAATTGAATTCGTTCGCGAACCGCTGCGCGGTGCGCAGCGTGACGAGCTCGAGTCCGGTCGAATAGTCCTTTGCCGCGAACGCCGGCGTTGCCTCGCGGCAAATCTCACCCGCGGTCGCATCAGTGATAAATCCTTCCGTACCCTGGCCCGTTGCGATGAAGCACTGACCGTGTCCGGTCGAGCTCGTTTCCTTCGGCACGAGCAAAATCACGGCGCCCGCATTTCTTGTAGGATCACCGGGATTCCCGATCTTTCCCACTTTCCACTGGCGACCGATTTGCAGCGCAACGTCTGCGGGCGCGCGCTGTCCGATGTCGGGCAGCGTGACAACTGCAATCTCGCCACGCGATTTATTTCGGACGTCCTCGGCCACTCGCGTCATTCTCTCGATCGTCGCCGGATCGAGAACGTGCGCGAAATCGTTGACGACTCCGGTTGGAGGCGGGATCGTCAGCGGCTGCTGCGCCGCCGCGGCCAGAGATGTGCCGAGGAAAAGGACAGCGAGCGTAACCCTTGATTTCAAGGCCATCTTCGGCACCTATTTACGAGACCATGCCAAACTTAGTCAACGTGACCTCCGCCGCGGTGATTCTCGCAATCATCGCGTGCAATCCATCGCAGTCGGCACCGCCCGCGAACAACGCGTCGCCGGCGCAGAATGCCTCTACCGCCGCGAAGGCGCCCGAAGATCCAATGGTCGCCGCCGCAGACCACGGTCGAATCGAAGGCGACGCAAATGCAAAAACCTGGCTCATTGTCGCAAGTGATTTTCAGTGTCCGTTCTGCAAGCAATGGCACGACGAGAGTTACAAGGCCATTTACGACGAATACGTACGGCCGGGAAAGATCAAAGTTGCGTACGTGAATTATCCGCTTCAGCAGCACCAGCACGCAGTCGCGACTGCTGAAGCCGCGATGTGTGCTTCTGCACAGGGAAAATTCTGGCCGTATCACGAAGCGTTGTTCGCGACGCAGCACCAGTGGGATACGCTCTCCGCCACTCCGACAGCAGTTCTCGATTCGATTGCCGGCGCAGTCGGTCTCGACAAGACAGCGTGGAAACAGTGTGTGGAGTCGGGCAAGATGAAGCCGCTGATAGATGCAGACCGCGATCGCGCTGCAAGCGCCGGCGTTCAGTCAACTCCGAGCTTCATTCTCGGTGACCGTGTGATGCTTGGCGTTCAGCCGATCAAGGTCATGCGCGCGGCACTCGATTCCGAGATAGCAAAGAACGGCGCGACGCACTGAATCGCTTAGCGAGAATTCCCTACGCCGCAGTTGCTGCGATTGCGCGCGCGGTCGCCGCAGTCGCTCCGGCAGGCAATGGAAAAACGGCGCGTGCCCTGCACGCACGACGCGGAATTGTTCGCCGCTATGAGGCGTGGGGCTCGCGGCACCGCGACTCGTCGCGCCCTCTCCTCTGGATCCACGCGCCTTCGGTAGGAGAAGGACTTCAGGCTGCGCCGGTGATCGAGCTGTATCGCTCGCGACATCCCGAAGTGCAGGTCGCCTACACTTTTTTTTCGCCGAGCGCGGAGAGATTTGCGACTGGCGTGCACGCGGATTTTCGCGACTACCTCCCATTCGATTCCGGGCATGAAATGAAACGAGCACTCGCCGCGCTCACGCCGAGCGCGATCGTATTCAGCAAGCTCGACGTGTGGCCCGTG
>JBGQKT010000128.1:0-9296 GCA_041499635.1 Gemmatimonadaceae bacterium | reverse complement strand
GAGGAGCGTCCGGCAGCAGAGGAGCGTCCGGCAGCAGAGGAGCGTCCGGCAGCAGAGGAGCGTCCGGCAAGGAGCGGCGGCGGTCGTAGCGCGCGAAGCGGCGGCGGAGCCGGTGGTCCTGGAGGACGCGGTGGTCGTGGCGGTGGTGGACGCGGCGGCCCCGGTGGCGGTCGCGGCGGACCAGGTGGCGGCGCTGGCGGACGAGGTGGCCCAGGCGGTGGACGCGAGGGCGGCCAGGGTCGCTCGCGCGACGGAAAAGGTAGAGACGGTCGCGGAGACGGTCGAGGCGAAGGCGGAAGCGAGCTCGTCGAAAACGTGATTGCGATCAACCGAGTCGCAAAAGTCGTGAAGGGCGGACGCCGCTTCTCGTTCAATGCGCTGGTCGCGGTCGGCGACGGTCAGGGGAAAGTTGGATTCGCTACAGGAAAAGCGAACGAAGTTTCCGAGGCGGTTCGAAAAGCGGTCGACGGTGCGCGTCGCAACATGTCGCGCATTCCGATGACCGGCGGCACGATTCCTCACGAGGTTGTCGGACAACATGGAGCCGGAAAGGTTCTGATGAAGCCCGCCGCACCCGGAGCCGGCGTAATTGCCGGCGGTGCAGTGCGCGCGATCATGGAATGCGCCGGCATCACCGATATTCTCACGAAGAGTCTTGGCTCGACGAATCCGCACAACATGGTGCTCGCTGCTCTCGATGGGTTGAAGCAGCTGACCACAGTTGAAGAAATCGCGCGAGAGCGCGGCGTTGAGGTGAGCTCGCTCGGCTACAGGTCACGGGCGAAGATTCGGGAGGCGCAACTTGGCTAGAACTCACGTCTGGTGGAACACGCGAGGTCCGAAGAAAACCGAGAAGTCGATACTGACTTCGGGAAAGGTACGGATCAAGCAGGTTCGCAGCGGAATTGGAAATACATGGCGGATGCGGCAGACACTGGAAGCGATGGGTCTCAAGCATCACCAACATGAAATCGTGGTGAAGGATTCTCCTTCGCTTCGCGGTCAGATCAAGCGCGTGCGTCACCTCGTTGAAGTGACGCCGGTAGAGGAATAGACAGTGGCGAAAAAGAAATCGGCGGGCGAAGGAGCGGTTGAGCGGGTTGAACGACTCGGCTTGCACAACCTCGTTCCACCGCCTGGCTCAAACAAAGTTCGGAAGAGACTCGGACGCGGTCCTGGTTCGGGAACCGGCAAGACCTCAGGCAAGGGTCACAAAGGAATCAAGGCGCGCGCCGGCCACCATGGCCCCGGCGGCGGCAAGCCGAGGTTCGAGGGCGGACAGATGCCGCTCACGCGACGGCTGCCAAAGCGTGGGTTCACGAATATCTTTCGCGTTGAGCATCAGGTCGTTCGATTGAACGATCTCGCGCGCCTTCCCGAGGGAATGGACGTAACCGAGGAGACGCTCGCCGAAGTCGGATTGATTCACAAGAGAAAGGGTCCGGCAAAAGTGCTCGCGAATGGCGAAGTCAACCGGCCCGTCACAGTTCGCGGCGTGAAGACGAGCGCTGGAGCTAGAGAGAAGATCGAAGCGGCCGGGGGCCGCGTCGAGGAGTAACATGGCACAAAACAACGCGGCGGCGGCTGTCCAGAACATTTACCGGACGCCCGAGCTGTGGCAAAAAATCACCTTCACCTTCCTGTGCCTCGTGCTGTATCGCACGGGCGCGCACATCACGGTGCCTGGTGTCGACGTCGTTGCGCTCACTGATTTCTTCAAGAACCGTGGCGGTGGCGGCGGACTTCTCGGACTCTACGATCTCTTCGTTGGCGGCGGACTGTCGCGCGCGACTGTATTTGCGCTCGGCATCATGCCGTACATCTCGGCGAGCATCTTCATGCAGATCGCCGGTGCGGTCATCCCCACCGTCGAGAAGATGCAGAAGGACGAAGAGGGACGAAAAAAGATCACGCAGTGGTCGCGTTACATGACCGTTCTCCTCGCGGCGGTGCAGGGCTACGGATTCGCCCTCTTCACTTCGTCGCTCGAGAATGCAGTGGTCAACCCGGGCTTTGCGTTCAAAGTCCAGATGGTGCTCTTCCTCACGGCCGGCGCCGTCTTCGTCATGTGGCTCGGCGAGCAGATCACTGAGCGCGGACTCGGCAACGGCGCGAGCCTGATCATCTTCTTCTCGATCGTCGAAAGATTCTGGCCGGGCATCTTCAGCACCTTCAGCTTCGTGAAGACGCAAGCTGTTGGTCCATTCTCGCTGGTTGTTCTCGGACTCGTGATGGTGGCGGTCGTTGCCGGAACCATCGCGGTGACGATGGCGGCTCGGCGCGTGATGATTCAAATCCCGCAGCGCACGATGGCGCGGGGACGGATGCGCGAAGCCGCGAAGAATTTCATTCCGCTTCGAGTGAATGCGTCGGGCGTAATGCCGATCATCTTCGCTCAGTCAGTCATCGTTGTGCCGGGCGCAGTTGCGCAATTCAGCGGAAACGAGCAGGCAAAAATCATCGCCGATTATTTCCAGCCGGGCACGTGGCTCTACTATCTGCTCTCGGCAATACTCATCGTTTTCTTCACGTACTTCTACACGTCGATCATCTTCAACCCGATCGATCTCTCGGAGAATCTGAAGAAGCAGGGCGGATTCATTCCCGGCGTGAAGCCGGGATCGAAGACGGCCGAGTACATCGATCACGTCGTCACGCGCATTACGTTCCCGGGCGCGATATTCCTGACTTTCATCGCTCTTTTACCGGTATTTATCGCCGACATGATCAACGTGCCGTTCCGATTTGGTGGAACGTCATTGCTCATCGTTGTGGGTGTTGCGCTCGATACGATGGCGCAGATACAGCAGCATCTTCTGCTCAGAAAGTACGACGGGTTCATGAAGAAGGGTCGCGTGAGATTCCGCGGCCGCCAGGCGATGGGCGGATACTGAACCACCGGTTGCCGATGCCCACTGGCCGGTAACCGGTAACCGAGGCCCGAATGATTATCGTATTGCTCGGCCCGCCAGGCGCTGGAAAGGGAACGCAGGGAGAGCGAATAGCTCAGCGTCTCGGGATTCCGAAGATTGCGACCGGTGACGTTTTGCGCGAAGCAATTCGGAACGGCACCGAGCAGGGCCTCGCCGCAAAGAAATACATGGATGCCGGAGAGCTCGTACCCGACTCAGTGATTCTCGGAATCATGAAGGACGCGCTGAGCACGCCTGCTGCGGCGAAAGGTGCGATACTCGATGGAGTCGTGCGCACCGTGCCCCAGGCTGAAGGCCTGGCAAAACTTGCCGCCGAGCTCGGACGTAAGATCGATAAGGTTGTCCTCTTCGACGTTCCCGATGACGAGCTCATTCGACGAATCAGTGGTCGCACTGTCTGTGACAAATGCCAGACGCCCTACACGGGGCGTGAGCCGGGAACTTCCTGCGCGAAGTGCGGAGGCAAGCTCGTGCGACGCCCCGACGATGAGCCCGAAGCCGTGAAGACCCGGCTCAATGTGTATCGCGCTCAAACTGAGCCGGTGATAAAGTGGGCGCGCGACCACGATCTCGACGTCGTTGAGATCGATGCGACAGGCGACATCGATCTGATTACGAAGCGCGCGATGAGGGCGCTCGAACCGTGATCCAGCTCAAGTCACAGCGCGAGATCGAAGTGATGGCGCGCGGCGGACAGATACTCGCCGACACTGTGACGTTGATGGAGCAGTCGGTGCGGCCCGGGATTTCGACTGAGGAGCTCGACAAGATTGCCGATGATTTCATTCGCAGTCATCCCGGTGCAATCCCGTCGTTCAAAGGATTGTACAATTTCCCCGCGAGCATCTGCACATCTATCAACAATGAGATCGTGCACGGAATTCCCTCGCGCAGACGAGTGCTGGTAGAGGGCGACATCGTATCGGTGGACGTCGGAGTGAAGTTCGAGGGATACCACACCGACTCGGCGACGACGGTTGCGGTGGGAGAGATTCCGGCGGAATCGAAGAGACTGCTCGAGACGACTCGCGCGGCGTTGGACGCTGGTGTGAATGCGGCTCGAAATGGAAATCACCTCGGCGATATTGGCGCCGCGGTTCAAGCGGTGGTGGAGAAAGCCGGCTTCAGTGTCGTGCGTGATCTGGTTGGTCACGGAATCGGCTCGGGATTTCATGAAGAGCCGCAGGTTCCGAACTACGGCAAGCCGAGTCGTGGATTGCGACTGGTGCCGGGTTTGACGATCGCGATCGAGCCGATGGTGAACATCGGCAAGCCGGGTATTCGTACCATGCCAGATCGGTGGACAGTCGTGACCGTCGATGGGACGCGGTCGGCGCACTTCGAGCACACTGTGGCCATAACCGAGAATGGGCCAAGAGTACTGACAAAGAGCTAATCTGTGTGCGCGGCGCGTGCTCCTGGCCCATCCGGCCTCTCGATTAGTGTGTGCTTGTCAGGATCGATCACGAGCGGCGGTGGCTCTGTCGCAATGAGGTACTCGAATTCCTTCCGAAATTCTTCGGGAGTCATCTTCACCGTGGCCGCAAACTTCGCCAGCTCCAAAGGATCCTCGAAGTCGTCCCGCCTTAGACGAATCATGTAGCGACGCGCAATGCTGTAGCGCGTCGAGTGAACGTCCAACAGTCTCACGCGAGCCTTGCCGTTCACAGGATCGATCATCTCGGCGAACGGAATCGGGACGAAGTGTCCCGCCTGCATGGAAACCATCACGCCGTTACCGCCGGCGAGCAGATACTTGGCCGCGCAGTAACCGAGATCGCGAGTGTACTCCATGTCGTATGGAACCGGATCGGCGCAGCGCAGTTCGTAGCCAATGTTCTTGGGTACGATCGTCACCTTGATTCCGAGCTGTCGCAGGCGCTCCTGCACCTGAGTCTTGAGAATCTCTCCGATGTTGACCTCCGCGATGCGGACATGGCCGTGCTCGTCGCGTTCGACGTCTTCCAGCTCCGCCAGGTCCGCCGTACTCAGGCTCAGAACCAATCCCTCGGCGATTACCGCAACGCCGTCGGAGCGATCGTAGCTGAGCCGCTTGATCGCAGCGCCGGCGAGAGTGTCCACGATCGCCTTGAGCTTCACCGGTCCTTCGGCGAATTCTTCCGGAACAAGAGTGAGAGTCGCGCCGGCTGATTTTCCAATTCCAAGCGCCAGATGGCCGGCCTTTCGACCCATCGCGATGACGAAGTACCAGCGCGAAGTCGTTTTTGCGTCGGTCATCAGGTTCTGAACTATCTCTACGCCGTAGTGACGCGCGGTCTGGTATCCGAAAGTATCGACGTACGCGGGGAGATCGAGATCATTGTCGATCGACTTCGGAACGTGGACGACACGAATGCGGCCTGCCGCCTGCGCTTCGAGTCTCATGGCCGAATGCGCGGTGTCGTCTCCGCCTATGGTGATGAGCTTCGTAACGTTTAGATGGAGGAGCGACCTGACCGCGTTCTCGAGGTATTCAGTTGAAACGGTCGGGTTCGCTCGCGAGATCCCGATGTGAGATCCGCCTCGAAAATGAATTCGGCTCACCCGATCAGTCGTGAGCGGGATGATGTGGTCAGTATCGCCCTCCATGATCCACTTGAATCCATCTCGAATCCCGACGACTTCGATCCCGTCGAGCTCCGTGCGGATCGTCGCCGCCGCAATGACGCTGTTGATGCCCGGCGCAGGACCGCCGCCGACCAGAATCGCGAGCTTCCTCGACTGAGTCACAACCTTTCCCTGTTTGAAGAGTGTCGTTGATAGTAGCGAACGTAATCAAGTCAGCGCTTTCTCTACCAGCTCTGCAACGGTTCTCGCGCGCGATTCAGTCCGTCCCACCAGCTCCAGCACTTCCTGGACGAGATGATCTCCGCGCGCGCGATCATCCAATGAAGCGACGTTGATCCGCACATTGTAAGCGGCGGCTTTGCAGCCGGCATCCGCGAGAAGAGCAGCAATTCCTGCATCGGTAATTGCGTTGGTGTTTCCTTTCGCCGCAATGTCCGCCGCAATATCCGCAACTCCAGCGCACGCGCGTGCTGTTTCCAGTGGAACTTCAGCAGCCGCAAGAAGTGCGGTGGTGATCGCCTGCTTCCGTGCATCGATCTCAGCCTCGTTGTGCTTCGGCATCTTGTACGCTGTCGACACGTCCGTATATACGGCGGCATCGCTCGAGACAAGGTCTTTCAATTTCGTCATCAGCGTGCCGGCGCTTGACGCAATCACCGCGATCTCCGCCTCGACCGCCGCGTATTTCTTCTTTCCGAGTGTTAGGCCCGCGACCATTCGTGTGAGCGCCGCGGCGAGTGCCCCCGCATACGCCGCAACACTTCCACCTCCGGGGGCAGGCTCTGACGATGCCACAGCATCGAGAAACGCATCGGCCGATGTCGTGGAAACACTGTCGCCACTGGGTTTCGGCGTGGAGTCGCGCATCGCGCGCGCAACCTGCCGCTCGAGCACCTGATCATTCGTGAATTGCGCAAGCTTGAGGTAGTGCTTCGCTGCATCGAACAACACGCGTTCCGGCACGAGGCCGACGATCTCGCTCCACGTCACGTCAGTGCCGCCCGCCTCTGCTTGTTGCGCAATGAAGTCGAATGGAACGTGAAGTGGCGTAGCCTCGGTGTCGACGAGATTCATCGAGACTTGCGCCTGACCATCCACTTCTAGTCCGAGTCCCTTCACGTGCTTGAATCCACCTGAAGATTCCCGCACTCCCTTTGCGATGCTCTTCGCAAGCGGAAGGTTAGCCGCATCGCCGAGGTACACGTTGTAAGCGACGAGAAATGGGCGCGCGCCGATTGCTACGGCGCCGGCGGAAGGATGAATTACACGTGGTCCGAAATCCGGATCGCGCTCAGGGTTTGTTCCGAGCTCCGTGCTCAGTTCCTCGAATTGACCGCGTCGCACATCGGCAAGGTTCACTCGCGTAGGTCGCGTCGCCGCTCGCTCGTAGAGATAAACGGGAATCTTCAGCTCGGTTCCTACGCGTTCGCCGAGTTCGCGCGCGAGCGCAATGCAATCTTCCATCGTCGAGTCTTCGAGCGGCACGAACGGCACCACATCGGTTGCGCCTATGCGAGGATGTTCACCGGTGTGTTGACGAAGATCGATGCGCGCTGCGGCTTCTTTGATGCCTGCGAAAGCGGCATCCACCGCGTGGTCGATCGGTACGGCGAAGGTTATCACTGAACGATTGTGCGACGCATCGGACGACGAGTCGAGAACCGTTACGCCTTCGACCGCGCCGATCGCATCGCGAATTGCGGCGATTACCTCCGAACGCCGGCCTTCAGAAAAATTCGGAACACATTCGATCAGCTTCATTTAATCGAGTCGATATCGTTGTCTATGGCGCGTTGAATCATTCCAAGCAGCCATGGATGAATCTCACGATTGCCTGCAACGACTGCACCGTCTGAAATTGGCTTCTTGGCTCCTGAAAGGTCAGTAACGATTCCTCCAGCTTCTCGAACGAGAAGTAGACCGGCGGCGATGTCCCAGGGCGAAAGGACCAGCTCCCAGAATCCATCGAAGCGACCGCAGGCGACGTAGCTCAAATCGAGCGCCGCTGACCCCGCGCGGCGAACGCCGGCGGTATGACTGCTCACTTTGATGAACTGCTGGGCGTACTTCTCGAGGAGATCGTGCCGCTTGAATGGAAATCCGGTGCCGATCAACGAGCGGTAGGGCTCAGTCTCTCTCGAAACGTTAATGGGCTCACCATTCACGAACGCCCCACCATCTTTGACAGCTGTGAAAGTCTCGGGGCGTGTGAGACTGCGAACGACTGCCGCGACAAGCTCACCGTCGCGCACGGCCGCGATCGACACGGCATATTCGGGAAATCCATGAAGAAAGTTCGTCGTCCCATCGAGTGGATCGACGACAAACGCCAAACCCGTTCGTCCAATTGCCGTGGTTGGCGAAAGCTCTTCACCGATAATCACTGCGTCTGGAAAGTGCGATCTGATGCACTTGACGATCGCCGTTTCCGAGTCGGTGTCGACTCTCGTTACAAAATCAGACTCGCCTTTTTGCTTCCAAACGAGCGATCCGCGACCTCCGATTGCCTCGTCGACGATCTGCGCAGCGTCGGATGCAGCTTCGACGGCTACGTCGAGAAGCTCATCATTCGAGGGGACAGCATCAGATTCGGACATCGGTTTTGCTTGCAACTTTTTCCTCTCACTCGTTAACTTCGCCCGATGCCCAGAATCTTCAGCGGTATCCAACCGTCCGGCGAGCTGCACATCGGCAACTATCTCGGAGCGGTGAAGAACTGGGTGACGCTGCAGCGTCAGTACGAATCCTTCATTTGCATCGTCGACTATCACGCGATCACCGTGCCGTACGAGCCCGCCGATCTCAGGCAGCGCACGCGTGACATGGCTATCTCACTCCTCGCCGCCGGCATCGACCCCTCAGCATGCACGCTCTTCGTACAGTCGATGGTGCCGGAACATACCGAGCTCGCGTGGATATTCAACACGATCACGCCACTCGGCGAGCTCGAGCGCCAGACTCAATTCAAGGAAAAATCAGCAAGACAGGAAAGCGTTTTCGCAGGGATCCTCAATTATCCGGTTCTCCAGGCAGCCGACATACTATTGTACAAGGCCGATATGGTTCCTGTCGGCGAAGATCAGGTTCAGCATCTGGAATTGTCGCGCGAAATCGCGCGCAAATGGAATTCGCGGTTCGTCCCCGATGCAGCTCCATTCTTTCCTGAACCGAAGGCGCTACTCACCCCGACGCGGCGCGTCATGGGCCTCGACGGCCAGGCGAAGATGTCAAAATCTCTCGGCAACACTGTCGGGTTGCTCGAGGATCCGACGGACGTCTGGGAGAAATTGCGTCCCGCAGTCACCGATCCGAAGCGCGTTCGGAGAACCGATCCAGGGACTCCCGAAGTCTGCAACATCTATCATTTGCACAAGGCGTTCAGTCCGGCCGCCACAGTCGAGCACGTCGCAGTTCAATGCAGCACTGCTGGCTGGGGGTGCATCGATTGCAAGAAAGTGTTGTTCGAATCGATGGAAGTAGAGCTTGGTCCGATTCGAGAACGAGCTATCGAAGTTCGCGCGCGCGCCAACGAGCTCGCTGATATACTCGGCGATGGTGCCGCGCGTGCGCGATCGATTGCACGTGAGACAATGCGAGAAGTGAAAGAGCTGATGGGTATGTCGATCACGCGATGAGATGACTTTCGCCGGCGACGATGCCGAGCTCGCGCGGCAAGCGCGTGAGTTGTTGGACACAATCGCCGCTGAGCCGAGGTTCGCCGGCAGTAGCTCGGAAGGCAAGGCACGCGCGTTTTGCGCGACGCTGCTTGCGGATTACGGATTCTCGGTGACCGAT
>JBGQKT010000127.1:0-9408 GCA_041499635.1 Gemmatimonadaceae bacterium | reverse complement strand
CAATCGCGTTCATTCACGGTGAGCTCAACAGGTGTTATCTGCCTGAGAGCACACTTGAAACGCTCGAATATCTGAGGATGAGCAACCCGACCGTGACCTACCGGCGGCATGTAATCCCTAAGTACGGTCACATTGATTGCATCTTCGGTAAGAACGCATTCCGCGACGTATACCCATTGGTCACGGCTCACCTAGACGAAACGAACGGCGGAATTCAATAAGGCTGCGGCGTATTAGTCGCGGCCGATGGGTTGAAAACGATGTAAGAATTGAGGAGTTACAGACCACGCCGCGATAACGCGCCGTAACGACCGGGAGCCTGATCAAAAACAGCACTTGGATGATACAAAACCGGCATTGCCGGAAATTCTGTGTAACTCCATCGTTGACCCCATCGAGCGAGGTATTGATGGATCGACAAGATGCCGGGTGAGCGATGGGATCCGATCGAGCGCGATCGGATCTATGGCCAGAAAAAGCGCGACGGACTTCAGCGAATCCTTTCTGAAGGGGATTCGTGGTTCGATTACCCGCCGCATCGGAACATTGTCGATTGGCTCGACGCGACCGACAAGTATGCGATAAAGAGATTCGAAGTCAGCGGCGATACCGTCGCCAACATGGCCTCGGACACGAACCTGTCGTTGTTGCAGCGTGCGGCAAAGAAAGAAAAACCCACCTGCATTCTATTCAGCGGCGGCGGCAACGATCTCTTCACAAAAATTTCCGCGCCCGCTGATCTGCGGTGGATCTATCTCGCGTTCCGAGATTACATACCGGGCGCTAGTGCGCGCGACCACATCGACGCGGTCGTGTGGGACAAGAAAAAAACTGAGATCCGTCACGGCTACGTGAGCTTCATCGAGAAATTAGGTCCCTTGGCGCCTATCCTCGTTCACGGTTACGACTACCTCGTCCCGAACGGCAAGCCCGTTCAGTACGACGGATTTCGCCTCACAGGCCCGTGGATTCTACCGGCAATGAAAAAAAGAAAAATCGTCGACGAGGAGCTTCAGCGAGGAATTCTCCGCGAAATCATCGATGACTTCAATCAAATATTGGAATCCCTCGCTCGCACATATCCGCTGACAGTTCTTCACGTCGATGTCCGAAAGACGCTCGACGAAAATGACGATTGGGAGAACGAGATCCACGCAACGGAGGACGGATTCGATCGAATCTCAAAAGAGTTTTCCGATACCATCGAGAAGAGGCTTCCGAAACTCGCAAATGATCGCAACGGAGCTGTGTTGCCATGATGCGAATATCATGGTCCCATACTCACGCGTGTACGGCTGGTGTTGCCTTGACGTTTTTCGTCGCACTTGAGGGTCGTGTGTGTGAAGCACAAGACTTGCCGTCGCCCGATCCACGTTTTGGAACGTTGAGTATTGCCTCGCGCGACATCTGGCGAGCAATGACACTCGCAGACGCTATTTCGGTGCAGGCACTCGTCGCGATTCCCGTCTTCGGTACGCCGGAAGACTTGAACGGATTACAAGTAGAAGGACGATCCTGGAACCCGATCGAGAATCGCAGTCGATTCCGCATAGCCGATCAGTACACGGTAACCGCACGTTATCTAAATCGTATCGGACCAAAGGCACGACAGGATTATCTCTCTCTATCGTACACTGAGATCGTCACTCCTAACGCGCAGGCCGCTGTTGGCGAGGTTGAACTCGGCGCTTCAGCCGAAACTGGATTTCCCTCATTGGGCATACCGTCGATTCGATTCTATGGCGAAGCAGCACGCGAGCTCCAAGGATCCAAAGCTACGTGGGCAACTGTAGGAGCGACGCACACTATCGGCACTCAATCGATCACCGCTACGATTGCACTTAACGTCAGTGCGAGTAATTACGGCGCCAATCCTCGTGTGAGATATTCACCAAATCAGAGCTTCGACTTCCATTCGGCCGACGGTGCGTTCGGCATTGCGTACAGCTGGCCGCGTGATCGCCTTTCGTCGTATGCGACAAAAACGCTTTTGACAGCGCACGGAAGTTTGCGCGCTGATCGACTCGGTGAACACATTGCATGGGTCGAGATGAGCCAGTCGGTCCAGTTTTTTTAGCAGCGCGGGGCCAAAGGAGGTTTTCATGGCTCGAACCGAAGCTGCAACAGATATCTATGCTCGAATCGGAGATGTAGGCGCCGGCAGCCAGGTGGCTGTCGGCCATCACATCGTGCAAATCGGCGATGTAAAAGGCGGCATCGTCTACATTCAGAAAGAGGATCCCAAGCCGCCGCGAGCGCGACGCCAACCCGTTTTACTTCTCCCGCGAAAATTCTCCGGACTGCTCGACCGCACGAGTGAAACGGCAGAGAGCATCAAGGCTCTCGGATCAAAGGAATCTGTCGAATGCGTCGGCGAGGCAGGCTCTGGTAAGACGACCCTGTTGCGTCACCTCGCTTATCAATCCGAGCTTGCCGGTTTTTCTGCCGGCGTGATTTACTCACAGGTAAATCAGCAATCAAACGATGACCTGTTGAAGTCGCTGTTCGATGCCTTCTACGAATACGACTCTCCAATCAAGCCGACTGAAAATGAAATCCGCCATTATCTCGACACGTTCAATGCGCTGATTCTGCTCGATGACGTGGAGACTACTCCACAGCAGATGCAACAGCTGATGAACATTGCGCCAAACTGCGCTTTTATCGCCGCCACTTCGCAGCGAAGTCTGTTCGGTGAAGCGCACGAAGTAACGTTGAAGGGATTACCAATCGGCGATGCAATCAGCCTGTTCGAGAGAGAATTGGGTCGCACTCTATCTGCCGAAGAACGGAATGCGGCAGAGCATTTGTGTGAGTTAGTTGGTTGTAATCCGCAAAGGATTTTGCGAGCGGCCCATCAGGCGCGTGAAGAAAATCGCTCGCTCGTAGACATCATCCCACCTGATCCGGCAGTTCCCGTCGATCAGGTACTCGCGACCGCTGAAGTTGAATCGCGATCGGAGAATGAAAAAAAGGTTTTGTCCGCGCTGGCCATTTTTTATGGCGCTCCCGTCGGTGCGCAACCCGTCGCTGCAGTCGCTGCAGTTGCTGACGTTTCAACCGCCGAGCAAGTACTCAATGATCTCGAGCGGCAAGGCTTGGTCCAGTCTCACGACAGACGCTACACGCTAGCGAGCGATCTAAGAAATGCTTTACCCTGGAATCTTACTTCGCTGCGGATGCGCGCTCTCGCTCATTTTGTTGATTGGGTCAAAGAGATGCGCGGGAATCCTAAAGCTATCGCAGATTCGGCGCAGCCCATCCTGCTTATTCTGAAATGGGCTGTCACCGCAAGATTCTTTGCCGAGGCGAGAGCGCTGGCCCACGGAACCGAAGAAGCGTTGGCCCTGAGTGGAAAATGGGACATGTGGGCGACCGCGCTGCAATCCGTCCTCGAAGCCGCTCGAGCCGAACCGAATCCCGCCGACGAATCCTGGGCCTTACACCAACTTGGCACACGCGCGCTTTGCCTCGGCGATGGCGCTGAGGCCGAGCGTTCGCTCACCAGCGCACTGGCGATGCGAGAGGCAATGCACGACGAAAGGGGTGCGGCCGCAACGCGCCACAATCTGAATATTCTTTACGGTCCATCACCACCGAATGAACGCGACAAGCCCGACGAGCCGGATGGGGGCCCGCGCTCCAATTCGATTTCGCCACTTCTGAAGTTTGGCGTGCCAACTCTTACAGGTGCGGCGTTGATCGCTGCTCTTTTAATCGGGTGGCCATGGTTCAGAGACCGACAGCACGATGAGTCTATCGGGACTACAACTGTTCCCACAGCTCAGCCGACGCCGGTTGCTCCGCCGCCCGTTGCGCCTACACCTTCTGCTCCACCCGCGAATGTTGTCACAACGAATGTCGAGCCGTCACCCGTCCCGGCACAAAAGCCCGCACCACAAATAGTGAGTTTCACCGCAGAGCCGAATTCAATCACGGATGAGGGGCGCGTCAAACTTTGTTACAACGTCGTCAACGGTGACCGATTGGAAATTGACAATGGGATCGGCAAGGTCAAAGCTGTGAGCGAAGGATGCACCGAGACAAAGATTAGCGAGACAACCACATTCACCTTGAACGCATCCGCGTCTGATGGTCGATCAGTGGCGCGACAAACAACAGTTGATGTTGTGCATCCATCCATTGCACTGGAGTTCACGGCGAACCCACCAGAGATCACGACGCCAAATGGTGCTTCACTCTGTTATCAAGCAAGTCGTGCGAGCTCGCTCAGTATAGATCACGGTGTCGGAGACGTACCGATGCCACCCGCGGGCGAGATTGTCTGTGCAAAAGTTCATCCGAACGAAACGACAACGTACACTTTGTCAGCGATGGGATCGTTCAATCGTACAGCTGATCGTCGTGTCACTGTCTCTGTCACCACGCCACCTGTCGTAGTTCCAGAACCTCCGAGGATTCCTCCGGTTAGAATCACGGCCTTCGAGATCAAAACTGATCATGGAAGGTCGCAACTATGCTACTCTGTCGAGAATGCCCTCAATGCTGGTATCGATCACGGAGTTGGCGCGATGAAGCTGCCGAGTGAGTGCCGAACTTTCAGAGCGACCAAGCCCACAACGTTTACACTCTCCGCGAGAGATGCAAACGGAGGTAGCGATCAAAGGAGTCTTGACTACACACCTCCCGAGCCGAAAGTAATTCCGATCAGTATCATATCGTTCGAGCCGGACACGCAAACCGTCGCGCCAGGCGCGGCGGCAAAGATCTGCTATCGCACTTTCGGCGTTGGCACCGCGCAAATCTCTCCGGAGCCGGGCGACGTGACGCCTGGAATCCTCGGCTTTGACAATCATTGCGTCAGAGTTTCTCCAAGAGAATCGACTGTCTACACGCTGACCGTGATTCGCCCGGATGGCGGACGGGACAGCAAAAAGGTGAGTGTCAAAGTCCAGAACCCCGTCGATCTCATCCGATAATCACCGAGGTGAAAACCCATGAGCAATAAAAAGAAGTCGGGAGATCACATTAGCGCGACAGTCGGCAACGTCGGCAGCCGCAGTCAGGTCGCATTCGGAAAGGACATTGCGCAGCAGCAAACCCATGGCGCGGCGGCCCAGCTAACGCCCGCCGAGATGGCTCAGCTGCACAGCATGTTCGATGAGCTACGAGCGAAAGTCGAGCAGGAAGCACCGCCTGAGGAAAAAGAAAAAGCGCTCGAAAGAGTGGATGAGCTCAAAGAGGCGGTCACCGCAAAACAACCAGATCTCACGACGATGCAACACGTGAAGAACTGGTTTGGAAAGCATCTACCTGCGCTGGCGGGCTCCGTAGTCAGCGTCATCGTCCATCCGTTGGTTGGTAAACTTGTGGAAGCCGGCGGCGACGCTTTGACCGCGGCCTTTCGAAATCAGTTTGGTGGCGCGAAGGCCGAGTAGGATGATCGAGGACGGACCCGAAAAGCCGGTCGTAACAACGTACCCGGGTGTGTACATCGAAGAGATACCGAGTGCTGTCCACACGATCACCGGAGTAAGCACTTCAATCACGGCGTTTGTCGGTTTTGCCGCGAGTGGTTCAGTGGATACGCCGGTTCACATCTTCAGCTTTGCGGACTTCGAGCGCATGTTCGGCGGACTGGCCGCAGACGTCCAGATGAGTTATGCCGTGCAGCAGTTTTTTCAAAACGGCGGGACGGAGGCCTATGTCGTCCGCGTCGCCGACGGCGCAGGCGGGCTCAGCGGAAACCTAGAGGCGAAAACCGGTATCTATGCGCTCGAGAACGTGGACATCTTCAATTTGCTGGTGATGCCGGACGCAACCGCCGGCGCTGGAATGACCGACGTACTCACCGACGCGATCGCGTACTGCGTACGGCGTCGCGCGTTCATGATCATAGATGCGCCTGAAAACGTCTCGACCTTCCAACAGGCATCGACGTGGATTGGTAGCTCTGCATCTTCGCTACGCAGTCGGAACGTCGCACTTTATTTTCCGCGGCTCAGCGCACCCGATCCGATGATGAACAACGTTGTCCGGACCTTCCCGTCTGCCGGTGCGATTGCCGGACTGTTCGCGCGCACCGATTCCGAACGTGGTGTCTGGAAAGCACCAGCCGGAAGAAACGCGGTCATCAGCGGCGCCACAGGCGTGAGTTTGACTCTTACGGATGCCGAGAATGGCAGCCTGAATCGGCAAGGGCTCAATTGTCTGCGCAACTTCCCGGGGATCGGCACTGTTAGCTGGGGAGCCCGCACAGCGAGAGGCGCCGACTCATTCGCCGATGAGTACAAGTACGTTGCCGTTCGCCGTCTCGCTCTATTTGTCGAGGAAAGTCTCTACCGTGGAACGCAATGGGTCGTGTTCGAACCCAACGACGAATCCCTGTGGTCGCAGATCCGTCTCAACGTCGGCGCCTTCATGCATAGGCTCTTTGCGCAAGGCGCATTTCAAGGGACGACGCCGAAAGACGCCTATTTCGTGAAATGCGATAAAGAAACAACGACGCAGAATGATATAGATCTCGGGCGCGTGAACATCGTTGTCGGATTCGCTCCTCTGAAGCCCGCCGAATTCGTGATCATCCAGATCCAGCAGATGGCGGGCAACATCCAGACCTGATCATTACATCGACGCAAGCTCGTGCTCGAGAGTTGCCGCGACGCTCGTCCAGTCGTATCGATCACGCGCAAGCTTAGCGAGCTCATCTTTATGCTGGACACCAAGCTCGAGCGCCCGCGGAACGTGAGTCGCGATATCGGCGATGGTGTTTTCGGGATCCAGCTTCATTTCTGCTGCAACATCAGATGGCACCACCTCGGATACAGCATCGATACTCGCCGCCATCCCGCCCATGTACGTGCCGAGCGGAAAGCAACCTGATGCCAACGCTTCGAGGAATACCAACGGGCCGGCTTCACGCACGACTGACGGAAAAACGCCAACGTCACAACACGGGAAAACGAATCTCAGCTCGTTATGCGTGAGATAGCCTGTGAAAACCACATTTTTCACGCGCACGTTCTTCCGCGCGTTTTCGAAATAGGTGTCGAGCTCTCCTCGTAAGTCGAGCTTCTCGTAGAAACGCGCAACGTTATCGAATTCCACTGCGCCTGTGTCGCCTTCAGAAACTCCCTCGAGCGCTTTTCCCCACGCGACGATCTTCTCGACAAGCGCGCGATCTCCGTGCTCGAGTGCCCACACGAATGCTTCCATCGGCTCGCGAAGCGGACCGTGACCGATAACGACCAGCCGAAGATTCGGAACGCGCTCGAGAATGAGCGGTAGCGCCGCAAAAACTGACTGCACTCCCTTCATTGAAATAATTCGTCCGGCGAAGAGCAACGTTGGATCCCTTGACCAATCAATCGTCGAAAGTTTGTTCTCGACATCAGCATCGGGCGATTTGCCATCGTATCGTCCCGTTTCCTGAAACAGCTCGCGAAGCTCACGCTCATCCATCGCACCCGACAACCGCGCGAACATCGTCTCTGATTGTTCGCGTGTCTTGCCACGCTTCAGCCCCTTCAAGGCGCCATTCAATGCACTGATCTTTTCTGCACGTCGCTTTCTTGGCACCGGATCGAAGTGCGACGTGTCAACACCGAGGTGAAGCTTCACACACTTGTCATTCAATCCAGGAACCGACCCGAGAACCGCATTCACGCGCTGTCGCATTTCCGCCCCAATCACGAACACCCTCTTCGCATCATTAACCGCCGACTCGGCATACCTGAGAAATCGGTCGTCCTTCTTCACCGCGTATTCCATGTCGCTGCCATGCGGCATGATGGCGTACGGAATTCCAGTCTCACGACTCACACGCTGCGCGACGACAGACATCAGCACGGCGTGATTCGCATGAATCGCCGAGATGTCATTTTCGTGGACGATTCTGCGGACAACGGAAAGATTCGTCTCGATGTAAAGCTCGAGCTCATCATCGGCGAGCTCGATCATCGGTACGACGCGAGAGTATTCCTCGTATTTGTCCCAAACGAAAACCGGGAGGGTCTCTCCAATCCAGGGTTGATGAAGAATGCATCGTCCCGGATACGGAACGTCGCGCTTCAGCGTCTGCTGACGCGATCCGGAAGAATCGTAGCGCCACGCTTCACCGATCGCGTCATAGAGATCGGGATGATTCTCCTGACACATGAGGTGCACGGTCTCGCCGGCGCGCGCGAGCGCGGTGATGATCGATCGCGTCCAGAGATTGCTCCCGGATCCCTCGAGAAGCCAGCCGTGAAGAACGCAGATGCGGCTTGGGCGATCAGCTGATGTCACACGCGGTGTTTCGGTGTCGCACAGTAAGTCAGTGGTCCGCTTTTTCGGCTCATGGTCGCTCGCTTCTCATGGGATCCTCTAAAAGCCTCTAGCAACGCCCGAAAGCACTGGGTTACCTTCGAGGAAGCTATATCGGCTTTTCGCGATCCGTTATCGCTGACGATTCCCCATCCGGATCACTCAGTTGGCGAGTACCGATATTTGCTGATTGGTATGTCGGAACGAAAACGTCTACTTGTTGTCGCGCATGCGGAGCGCCGCGACATAATACGAATCATCAGCGCTCGACTTGCCACCCGTCGCGAACGGGCAATGTATGAAGAAGAGTTCTAAATCCACTCGCAAGCGAAACAGCCGCGCAATCTCTCCAGATGAAATGCGGCCCGAGTATGACTTCAGTGGCGGCGTACGGAACAAGTATGCGAAGCACTTCTCAAGGGATACCCAACTGATTGTTCTGGATCCTGACCTTGCTGCCGAATTCCCTGACGCGAAGTCAATCAGCCGAGCATTACGAGCCTATTTGAAAATCCGCCCCAGAAAACGAACGGTGTAACGCGAAATGACCCCTGTTAAATGGGGAGTACTTGGCGCCGCAAAGATCGCGCTGACGAAAGTCATTCCGGCGATTCAGAAAAGTGAATTCGGAAAAGTCATAGCGATCGCGTCTCGCGACGAGGAAAAGTCGCGCGCCGCGGCTGAGCCTCTTGGTATTCCTCGCGCGTACGGATCGTACGAAGAGCTTCTCGACGATAACGAGATCGAGGCGGTTTACATCCCTCTGCCAAATCACAAGCACGTGCCGTGGTCGATTCGTGCCGCCGAGCGCGGGAAGCATGTATTGTGTGAAAAACCGATCGCGCTTTCGGCTGACGAAGCGAGACAGCTGCTTGCGGTTCGAGACAAAACCGGAGTGCAGATCGGCGAAGCGTTCATGGTGCGAACGCATCCGCAGTGGCTCAAGGTGAAGGAGCTGATCGACGCCGGCAGAATCGGCGAGCTGCGTCTGGTGACGGGTCACTTCAGCTACTACTCGCGAAATCCTTCCAATATTCGGAGCAAACGAGAGTGGGGCGGCGGTGCGCTGATGGACATCGGATGCTATCCGATTTTCATCTCGCGGTGGTTATTCGATGCTGAGCCTGTTGAAGTGATGTCGCT